>CAMDPK010000001.1 GCA_945904015.1 Candidatus Kuenenia stuttgartensis
TGCGTCGGCCGCTGGCCCATCGCTCCGAAATCATTCGGCGTGCCGACGATCCCGACATGAAAATGATGCTGCCAGATGCGGTTCGCGATGACTCGCGCGAGCAGTTGGCCAGGGCCTTGCCGCGTGTCGGTGATCCAATTCGCCAGCGAACGGCGGCGGAAAGATGTCGTCGCGCCAGCCGGTGCAGCTTCGATCCACTTCTTCTCGCGATCGGGTGCGGTCATCAGAACCTGCAAAAAGCCTTGCGGCGCAACGTCGATCTTTTGGTTCGTGTCGCCGCGATGCAAGAAATGCGACTGCTCAAAAAAGTCCGCTCCTTGCGTGTGATGCCGGATTGGCTTCACCCCTTCGCTGCACACCATGACTTTCGCGAGGTTCGGCTTCGGCTCCTTCGCCGCGTGTTCTTGGACAACCGCGTTGAACTTCTTCCATTCGTCGTCCCGTCCGCGATACCACGTCAGCAATTTTTCGACTTCACGCGGCGAGCGTTGCTCGGCCGGTTTCTTGAGCGCGGCGATGAGGTCGCCAAACGTCGCGGCGGCGTCGAGCGGCACGGCTTCCTTCGCCGTCGCGACGCTCAACCGCACGCGGCCGAGGTTATGTTTGTTGTTCCCGTTGAACGCCAGCGTCACCGTGATTTGCGTGCCTCCGTCGAAGCCGATCGGCTTCTCGAACTCGAACCGAGCCGCATGATCCTTGCCGAACTGCGGATCGACCGCCCAGCCAGTTTTCGGATCGCCGTCGATCGTCAACTTCACTGACAAACTCGCGTTTTGATCGAATGTCGAAATGGGATTCAGCAACTTCAAGCTCGTAGTCCCGCCTTTAGGCGGTGCTGTTTCTTTGACGGGAGTTCCGCCTGAAGGCGGGACTACGAGCGGTGTGATCGCAACCTTCACGTCCGTCAAATCGAAGTTGGCATTGTCCGCGCGGCCCGGCCCGTTCTTGACCAAACTCGGATGCGACAGTGCCTCCAGCCGCAGAGCAGTTAGCCCGACCAGGTCGGTGCTCGCGACGAGCGTGTAGGTGTCGAAATCCGGATTCTTGCCGGTCGCGAGGATCGAGCCGTCGTCTTGCTTCGTGAGCGTCGCGCCTCCGGACGATTTCATTTCGGCGACGTCGAGAATCATCCACTGCCCCGACTCGCCGGTCTTGAGCACGTCGGCCCCATTCGCCTTCTCCCACTCGGCGAATCGCGGCGGGAGTTTCGCTTTCTCGAACGCCGTCAGCGCGACCGCGAGCGGTGAGTGCTCGGCATCGAACGCCGACTTCTCCTTTTTGTATTTCTCCGGTTCGAGATCGAGATCAATCTCGCTGCGAACCGTCGTCGTGAACGATGACAGCATCCGGTAGTAATCAGCCGCCGGGATCGGATCGAACTTGTGATCGTGGCAGCGAGCACATCCGACTGTCAGGCCGAGAAACGCACTGCCGGTCGTCGCCGTCATGTCGTCGAGCGCGTCGTAGCGAGTTCGCTCGACTTCGTTCGCGGTGATTTGTGTCGGAAACACGCCGGCTCCGAGGAATCCCGTCGCCATCATCGCCAGCGGATTGCCCGGTTCGAACTCATCGCCAGCAAGTTGCCACTTCACGAATTGATCGAACGGCATGTCGGCGTTGAGCGCTTTGATGACGAAGTCGCGATACCAGTACGCGAACGGCCGATCGTAGTCCTGCTCGAATCCGTGGCTCTCAGCGAACCGAGCGACGTCGAGCCAGTACCGCCCCCAGCGCTCGCCGTACTGCGGCGAATCGAGCAGCTTGTCGAGCACCTTCTCAAACGCCTGCGGATCGGGATTGTTGACGAACGATTCAATGTCGGCCGGCTCCGGCGGCAGGCCAATGAGATCAAAATACGCTCGGCGAATTAGCGTTCGGCGATCGACGACCGGATTCGGCAACAGTCCTTTTTCAGTGAGCTTCGCGACGACGAAGTTGTCGATTGGATTGCGAACCCACTTCGCAGCCTCTGCGCTGACGGCTGGCGGCGCGACGACCTTCAGCGGCTGAAACGACCAGAATTCGCGAGCCTCCGGCGGCACCTCGCGAACAGTCCACGCCTTCGGGTCTTTCGCCTCCTCCTTCAGCGGTTTGTCGTACGGTGCTCCGAGATCAATCCACTTCGCAATCGCGGCGATGTGCAGGTCGGACAGCTTCGCGCCGTCGGCCGGCATGTGCGGCTCTTCTTCCTGCTTGATGAGCTTCACCAGCAGGCTCGCTTTCGACTTGCCCGCCTCGGCGACGATGCCGGTCTCGCCACCTTTCAGCAGTCCTTCGCGACTCGTGAGGTCGAACTTTCCTTCGGTCTTCTCGCCGCCGTGACACTTCACGCAGCGGCCAACCAAGATTTGTCTGACCTCTTTCTTGAAGAGGTCGAGACCAGCCGCTCGCTGCTTGGCATGAGCCGGATCGACCGGTTCCTTCGGCGGATCAGCGGCCGGAATCAACGTGACGGTGGAACAAACCAGAATCGTTGCGGCGAGGCAGGCAAGGCGGGGCATAACAGAGTCCTTGGCGGGTCATCCAAACAGACACGAGAGAGTTGTCAATCTAACGCAAGCGACTGAGCACGGGAAACCGGGCCACGAGAGAACACAAAGATCGCAAAAGGACCGAGATGATCAGAATCGCTTATTCAATCGGATCACTCGTGATTCCAAAACCTCGCTGCAAAAATCCTTTGTGATCTTTGAGTTCTTTCGCGGCTAGCTCGCCGACTGTTAGCCGGTGCGAGGCACTTCACCGGAAATGCTCCGCCACCAAGCGTCGAAAGGCGGCCAGGTCGCGGACCTTGTGAACCGACTGCTTGAAGGAATCAAAATCGGGAACGAACTTCGCGAAGTAGCAACTCGTCCGCGCAAGCCGCCGCAGCGCGACGGTCGAGCCGTAATAGCGAAACTCCCCCTCGACCAGTTGCAACAATGCGCGGCCTCGTTCGGTCGACGTTGGATCGCGGCTGGCGACTCCGGTTTGAAACAGCTCGCGTGATTGCTTGAAGATCCACGGATTGCCGAGACACCCGCGGCCGACGGCAACTCCGTCGGCACCTGTCTCGCGCAGAAAACGAACGGCATCCGCCGGCGACCGCACGCTGCCGCTGCCGAGCACCGGAATCGAGACCGCTTGTTTCAACCGCGCGACCGCCGGCCAATCGGCCTCGCCGACGTAGGCTTGTCGCACGCTGCGAGCGTGCAGATCGACCGCCGCGGCCCCACCTTGCTCGGCCGCGCGCGCGACTTCCACGCACGTCTCGTTCGATTCATCCGGCCCCGTCCGAATCTTGAGCGTCACGGGAATCGAGACCGCTTTCACGACTGCCGCGACGATCCGGCCAATCGCCGCTGGATCGCTGAGCAGCGCGCCCCCTTCGCCGCGCTGGATCAGTCGCCGAATCGGACACTCGAAGTTCAGATCGACGATCGCGAAGCCGCGCTCTTCGACGACTCGCGCCGCTTCGGCCATCTCGGCGGGATCGACTCCGCTGATCTGCCCCGCACAGGGCGACTCACCGGGCGACACGTCCAACAACTTCAACGCCCGACGATCTCGCTTCGCGACGTCCGACGAGTCGATCCGCTCGGTGCAGAGCAATCCCGCACCGAGTTGCCGAGCCAGCAACCGAAACGGAGGGTTCGTGTGCTCCTCCATCGGAGCCAACGCGAACGGATGAGCGATGCGGATGCGACCAAGCTGCATCATTCGTTGTCCCGATACAGCCCGTTCTGCCGAATGTATTCCTCGACCGCGCGAGGCACTCGGAATCGCAAGCTGCCACCGGCGCGTGCGCGCTCGCGGATCTCGGTGGCCGAGAGGTCGATGGCCGGCATCGTGACCAGCCGCACGCGGTCGCGAACGATTGATCCGAGGCGATCTTCGAGAGCTGCCAAGTCCGGCTGCGGAAGTTGTCCGCGATTGACGGCCACGATCGTCGCGAGTTCCAGAATCGCCTGCGGCTCGCGCCACAGCGGCAAGTCCGTCAGCGAGTCGGCTCCCATCAGGAAGAAGAGGTCACTGTCCGGTTGCTCGACGCGCAGTTGCCGCAATGTTTCGACGGTGAACGATGGTCCGTTCCGTTCAAGCTCGATGCGGCAGACTCCGAACCGCGGATCGCCCGCGACGGCGAATTCCAGCATCTCGCTGCGCTGCTGGCCGGTCGCGATTGCTCCGCGCGGTTTGTGAGGCGACTGTCTGCACGGCAGGAACAACACGCGGTCCAGCGAGCACGCTTCGCGACAAGTCTCGGCCAGCAACAGATGTCCGAGATGCACGGGGTCGAACGAGCCGCCGAACAGGCCGAGGCGGATTGATCGTTGGTCAGTGGTCATTGGTCATTGGTCCTGCGAGGGCTGGCCGCTCATCTCATCGCCGTTTTACACTCTCGACCCTTGCCAGCACACTCAGGGGATTGCATGACGTCCATCGTTTGCCGCTGTTTGATCGGAGCCGCGCTGAGCCTCTCGGCTTGCGGCTCGCTTCGTGCGGACGAAATTGACGAAGCCTTCTTCGAGAAGAAGATCCGTCCGGTGCTCGCCGAGACTTGCTTCCGTTGCCACGGAGGGCAAAAGACGAGCGGCCAGTTGCGAGTCGATTCGGCCGAAGCGTTGTCCAAAGGAGGCGAAACGGGACCAGCCCTCGTTCCCGGTCAACCCGGCGAGAGCCTGCTGCTCAAAGCGATTCGCCGCGAAGAAGGGGTCTCGGCGATGCCGCCCGACAAGCCGCTGCCGCCGACGGTCATCGCGGACTTCGAGACGTGGATCAAAGCCGGTGCGAAGTGGCCGGCGAAAGTTGTCGCATTTCGATCCGAACAACATTGGGCGTTCGTTGCGCCAAAGGCCGTCTTGCCTCCTCGAGGATCGGCGGCTACCGCGCATCCGATTGATCGTTTTTTGAATTCCGGCGAACGAGGTGCCGACAAGCGGACGTTGATTCGCCGAGTCACGTTTGATCTGCTCGGCTTGCCCCCGTCGCCCGACGAGGTTGCTGAGTTTCTTGCCGACGAATCTCCGACTGCGTTCGAGCGCGTCATCGAGCGGCTGCTTGCCTCGCCGCATTACGGCGAGAAGTGGGCGCGGCATTGGCTGGATGTCGTCCGCTACGCCGACACCGCTGGCGAGACCGCCGACTTCCCCGCTCCGCACGCTTGGCGGTATCGCAACTACGTCATCAACGCCTTCAACGGCGACAAGCCCTATGACGAGTTCATTCGCGAACAGATCGCGGGGGACTTAATCGTGGGGCACGTTTCCAACGTGCCCGGCCAGCAAACGACGAACAAAGGCGGGCACGTTGAAAACGTGCCCCACGAGCGGTACGCCGAACTCATCACCGCGACCGGTTATCTCAGCATCGCGCGGCGTTTCGGGTTCGATCTCGATGCCGACCACTTTCTGACGATCGACGACACGGTCGATGTGCTCGGCAAGAGCGTGCTCGGATTGAGCATCGGCTGCGCGAGGTGTCACGATCACAAGTACGACCCGATCTCAGCCGCCGATTACTACGCCCTGTACGGCATCTTCGAGAGCACGCGGTATCCGTTCCCCGGCTGTGAGAAGTTCAAAGCTCCGCGCGACATGGTGCCGCTGCTGCCGCCCGCCGAAATGGAACGCTCGGTCAAACCGCATCTGCAACGCCTGGCCGAATTCGACGCCGAGTTGAAACGGCTCAACGACGGACTCGCCGCCAATCAGCAGCATTTGAAAGAGGTCTTCGCGAAGAGCGTCCGCGTGCTGGCCCAAGGAGAATTCGACGACGGCGGCTCGCAAGAGATCGCCGGCAAGCCACTCGAACACATCGAAGTCAAACGGGGCGAGATGCTGCAACTTCTCATTCTGCCGCGGGCACACCACGGCGCGGATAGCACGTTGGTCGAGTTCGAAATCGCCGACGTTGACGGAGCCGGTCAACGGTGGAATGTGACGCGTGACGTCGTGGAGGATTTCCTCGCCGGGAATCCGCACGCCGATCGTTACGGCAACAAGGCGACGTGGTTCTTCTTCGATGCTCGCAACGGCCCGACGCTGCTGCGCGAATCGGTTCAAGACTTCGAAAAGAATGTCGGCCTGAATTTTTGGCGCGCCGGGGACACGCCGTCGGCTTGGGTCAACGCGAGCGATGCACCGATCAAAGTTTGGGCGACGATGCCACCGAAGACGTTTTATATGCATCCCTCCCAGGACGGCCCGGTCACTCTCGGCTGGCTCAGCCCGATCAACGGCGTCGTGCGAATCGGCGGCCGAGCGGCCGATGCACACCAAGCTGGTGGAGACGGCGTCGGGTGGCGAGTCGAACACATCAGCGGCAACGTCGCGGAATCACTGTCCAAACCGCTCGAAGCCGCGCCGAAACTCGCAGAACTGAATCGGCAGCGAGCCGAGTTGCTGGCCGTCGCACCGAAAGTGGATGTCGCTTACGCCGTCGCCGAAGGACAGCCACGCGACACGAAGATTCATCTGCGCGGCGATCCGAAATCGCTGGGCGATGCGGTGCCGCGACGCTTCCTGAGCGTGCTCGGCGGACAAACCGTCCCGCCGGATTCCGGCAGCGGCAGGTTGCAACTCGCCGAGTGGCTGACTTCGCGCGACAACCCACTGACCGCGCGCGTCATGGTCAATCGAATTTGGAAGCATCACTTCGGCACGGGACTCGTGAAGACCCCGAACGACTTCGGCACGCGCGGCGAACCGCCGACGCATCCCGAATTGCTCGACTGGCTGGCCGTGCGATTCATGGAGAGTGGTTGGTCGATGAAGGCAATGCACCGGCTGATCGTGACGAGCGAGGCGTATGTAGCTCGGACGCCTACGTCCGAGCGCCCGGACGTAGGCGTCCGGGCTACGCAACGCCGACGCCTTTCCGCCGAAGAACTCCGCGACGCGATCCTTGCCGTCAGTGGCGACCTCGACCGCTCGCCCGGTGGGCCGCATCCGTTCCCGGACGAGAAGACCTGGGGCTTCACGCAGCACAGTCCGTTCGCGGCGGTTTACGAGCACGACCGCCGGAGCGTGTATCTGATGCTGCAACGAATCAAGCGACATCCGCTGTTTGCTCTGTTCGACGGCCCCGACACCGCGACCAGCACGCCCGACCGTTTCACGACCACCGTGCCGACGCAGGCTCTGTTTTTTTTGAACGATCCGTTCGTCCATGCGAAGTCCGAGAGTCTCGCTCGCCGGCTGCAATCGCTGTCCGAAGAGCAACGCTTTGACCGAGTCTTCGCGCTGTTCTTCAGCCGACCGGTCACATCGGACGAACGTGACGTCGCCCGGCAATTCTTGTCCGACTATCAGCGCGACTTGGCCGACCTCCCCGCAGCCGAGCGTCCCGTTCAAGCCTGGGCCGCATGGCTGCGAGTCCTGCTGAGCAGCAACGAATTCTTGTACGTCGATTGAGGTGATCCCCATGTGCTGTGAACCGGTCCTCTCAACACGTCGCGGCGTGCTGCAATCTGCTGTCGCTGGATCGTTGCTCTGGCCGGGTATCGTGTCGCAGTTGCTCGCCGACGACTCGGCGGCGGATCCGCTGGCATCGCGGCCCGCCCATCACGCGGCGAAGGCGAAGAACGTGATTTTCCTCTTCATGAGCGGCGGTGTTTCGCACGTCGATACGTTCGATCCAAAGCCGCGATTGCACGCGGACGTCGGCAAGCAAGTCGTGCTCGATCATCCGGAGACTCGCAATCGACCGGGCTACGAAAAGCTGTTCCTCAAGCGTCCGCAATGGGAGTTTCGTCCGCACGGCGAATGCGGCACCGAGGTCAGCACGCTGTTCCCGCACGTCGCAGAGTGCGTGGACGACATCGCGCTGATTCGGTCGCTGCACTGCGATCACTCGAACCACTACAACGCGACGCTGGGGATGCACACGGGTTCGTTCAATCAAGCGCGGCCGAGCATCGGGTCGTGGGTCAGCTACGGACTCGGCAGCCCGAACAACAATCTGCCGTCGTTCATGGTCATCGCGCCGCACTCGCCGTATGCCGGCGGGCAAGTCTGGGCCAGCGATTTTTTGCCGGGCAGTCATCAGGGAACGCTGGTCGTTCCCGGTGCGGAGCCGATGCGAAACATCAAGCCGCGCGTCTCTTCGCCTCGGCAACAGCGCGAACTCGCCGCACTGGCCGATATGAATCGGCGGCATTTGGCCGAGCGGGGCAACGATCCCGCGCTGGCCGCTCGCATCCGTTCGTTCGAGACGGCGTTCGGAATGCAGATCGCCGCACCCGAAGCGTTCGATCTGTCAAAGGAAACCGACGAGACGCTCGCCCTGTACGGCCTGCCGCGCGGCAGCACGAGCGGATTCGCGTGGCAGTGTCTCGCGGCGCGGCGGTTGATCGAACGCGGAGTCCGGTTTGTCGAGTTGATCGACACCGGATCATCCGGAAATTGGGATTCGCACGGCGACATGCTGGATCACGTCCGGTTGGCCAAGAACGTCGATCAACCGATCGCGGGTTTGATCAATGACCTCAAGCGGCGCGGACTGCTCGACGACACGCTGATCGTCTGGACGACCGAGTTCGGCCGCACGCCGTTCAACAACCTCGCCGACGCGAAGGGCCGCGAGCATCACTCCTGGGCCTTCTCGTCCTGGCTGGCCGGCGGCGGCACGAAAGGCGGAATGGTCCACGGATCAACCGACGAGCACGGCATCCGCGTTGCTGAAAATGGCGTCCACGTCAATGACTTTCATGCGACGATTTTGCATCTGCTGGGACTCGATCACACGCGGCTGACCTACCGCTACGCCGGACGCGACTACCGGCTGACCGACGTTGCCGGCCGAGTCGTTACCGAAGTGCTGGCCTGATGCAGATCTTTCCAAGCTGTCAGACAAAAACGCCGGTCTCAACGATCAATCCACGTGCAGCCCATCGTTCTGCCCCCATCGTTCTGCCAACTCTCTTGGCAGAACGATGAGACATTCCAATGCGGTTATTTCTCACAGGACGCTCAATCATGTGCATCACAGCGGCACGACATTCGATCGGATTCGCGGCGATCATCGGGATCGTCATTTCAAGCTGGTGTCTGGCTCAAGGGGACAAAGCCGAGAAGGCGAAGCCGAAGGTTGCTCCCCCGAAGATCACCGTCTCAAAAGAAACGACGTGGGCCACAGAGCCTCTGCGAGCGGACGGAACAGTCGATTATTTGGAGGCGGTCAACCGCCGCTTCAGCAAAGACGTCACGCCGGAGAACAACGCGTGCATCGTGCTGTATCAGGCGATGGGGCCAAGCCCCGAAGGAAAGCGGCAGCCGGACAGTTTCTTCCGCAAAATGGGGGTCGAGCCGCTGCCGGACGAGGGGACGTATTATCGCGATCTGGGCAAATGGGTTCGGGATCGGCCGGATGCTCCCAAGGACGTCAACCTGGTGTTTGACATGCAGTCGAAGTCCGGCGAGCGGCCTTGGACGAAAGCGGAATTCCCGTTGATCGCCGGGTGGCTCAAGGACAACGAAGTCCCTTTGCGGACAGTGACCTTGGCCATGGAACGGACGAAGTATTTCTCGCCACTGGTTGGCTCGGACGCGGAGCCGGACGCTGCATTGATCGCGGTCTTGTTGCCAGGCGTGCAGAAATCGCGTGAGTTCGCCCGCGCTTTGTCCTCGCGAGCGATGTGGGAATTGGCCGAAGGGAGCCAGGTCGATGCGTGGCGCGACTTGATGACGACGCATCGGCTCGGCCGGCTGGTCGGGCAAGGACCGACGCTGATCGAGTTCCTCGTCGGTGTCGCGATTGAATCCATCGCCATCCGGGGTGAGCTGCAATTTCTCTCCGAAACGAAACCGTCGGCGAAGATGCTGGCGCTGTACCGCAAACAACTCGACCGCCTGCCGCCGCGAGCGTCCGTGGCGGACAAGCTCGACTCCTGTGAGCGAGCCATGTTCCTCGACTGTGCTCACCGCATGGCTCGCGGTCAGTTGAGATTACAAGATCTCGCTGATGGAGGCGGCGACGTTTCGTTCCTCGAAAAGCTGGCCGAGGGAGCGATCATGCAGTCAGTTGATTGGGACGTGGCGCTCAAGTCGGCCAACAAGTGGTACGACCGGCTGGCGGTGACACTTCGCAAGCCCGACTACCGCGAACGTACCGCCGAGTTGAAACAGTTCAACGAAGATCTCAAAAAACTGGTCGAGGAAAACCGAGGCCCGGGAGTGTTGCTGGCGCTGCTCGGAGGAAAACCAGCGATCACGCAGACGATGTCCGACGTGTTGATCTCGCTGTTGCTTCCCGCCGTACAGCAAGTGGGAGTTGCCGAGGGCCGTGCGATCCAAAAAATGCGGAATCTGGAACTCGCATTCGCACTCGAAGCGTACCGAACCGATCACGGCTCGTACCCCGATTCATTACAGCCGCTCGCTCCGAAATTTATTGCCGAGATCCCGAACGACCTCTTCAACGGCCAACCGCTGAAGTACGCCAAGACAGCCGAGGGCTATCGCTTCTACAGCGTCGGCGACAACGAGCAGGACGAAGAAGGCCGCAGCTTCGACGACAACCCGCGCGGCGATGATCTGGTGGTACGGATGCCGATGCCGAGGAAGGAAGCCAAGTGAATTTGGACTGCGGTGACCTGAGTCACCGCTTTTCAAAACGCTGGGATGACAACTGCCACGTCGATCTTGTTGATCGCGCGTTTTGGAAAGCGACGGCTTGGGCCGTCGCAGTCCAAAAAAGCTACGCCAGCATTTCGGTGACGACGTGGCTGCCTTCCGGGAGCATCGGCTGCGGGCGGCCGACTCGGTCGGGCAACGCGGCGTGCGGGTCGATGCCCAGCAGGTGGTACATCGTCGCCAGCATGTCCTTCGGCGAAAGCGGATGGTCGGTGACTTCGGCGGCGTGAGCGTCGGTCGAACCGATGACTCGGCCCCTCGCAATGCCGCCGCCGGCAAATTGAGCCGAGTACGCCTGCGACCAGTGATCGCGTCCGCCGTCTTGAGCTTTGTTGATCTTCGGAGTTCGGCCATGTTCGCTGATGCAGACGACGAGCGTGTCGTCGAGCATCCCGCGTCGTTCGAGATCGAGAATCAAACCGGCATACGCCTTGTCCAAGCCGGGGAGCAGTTGATCGACCATGCGCGGGAAGTGTTCGTAGTGCGTGTCCCACGCATCGCCCGCGAGTCCGTATTCGTCCCAGAAGACCGAGACCAACCGCGTGCCCGCTTCGAGCATTCGTCGCGCGGCGAGACACGACTGACCGAAGAGCGTCATGCCGTATGACTCGCGCGTCTCCGGCGATTCCTTGCGCACGTCGAGCGCGTCGGCAACCTTCGTCGAACTGATCAGCGAGAATGCCATCTCCTGCATCTTGCTGTGCGACGTTCCGGCCAGCGAGCGTTCAAGGTCGCGGCGCTGATCCTCGAACTGTTGCAGCAGCGAACGACGACGGCTCATGCGATCGACCGTCATGTCTTTCGGTGCGTCTGTCGCGGCCATGCGGAAGTGCGAATCGGGCGTGCAGCCGAGATACGGTTCGAGACCCGTCCACGAGAAACCGGGGCGAGCCTTTGTGATCTCTTTGGTCCCTTGGCCAATGAACTCGGTCCAGGTCGGGTTGTAGGCACCGCCGAGAAACGCGGCGTACGGGCCGGCTCGGAATGGTTGATCGACTCGCTGCGTGCTGAAGGGGAACGGCAGCGCGGCGTTCTGCACGAAGTCGCCGAGCTTGCCGCCGCGGCGTTGTCGATCGAAGTATTCGACCACCGAGCCGAAGTACGGATGGTGCCGCGGGTCGTTCGGTTCGAGTTCGGCATTCACATCGAGGGCCGACGCGCCGGTCATGGCATACGCGACGCCGTGAATCGGATGCGGGTGCGTCAACGACCGCACGACGGTCGTGCGATCCATGATCTTCGCCATGTTCGGCAGATGCTCGCAGACATCGCAGCCGGGGAGCGACGTCGGGATCGACTGCATGGTGCCGCGAATCTCGACCGGAGCGTTCGGCTTCATGTCGAACGTCTCAAGCTGGCTGGGCGAGCCGTACAAAAACAGAACGATGCAGCGTTTCGCCTTGCCGAACGAGTTGCTGAGTTCGCCCTGCACTCGCGGGCCGTTCGCCGCGTAGGCCGCCTCGTGCGACAGCAGGTTGTCCAAGCCGAGGCCCACCATCCCCAAACCGCCGACTTGCAGCAGATCGCGCCGCGTCAGGCCGGTACACAATTGGCGGGGATGACTGAGAACTCGCAGCATGATTCAGACTCCGTGGTCCCGGAAGTTTACGCCCGGAAGCATCAAGGGGCAGCGATGCTATCGGTAGAAATCGGCACCAGCAAGCCGAGACCTGCGGGAAGAACCGGCTGTGCCGGTCGAGTTCCGCCAATCTGCCGATACGATCCGCCCGACTCGGTGAATTCACGAAGGATCTTGCGGTTGAGCAGTCTATGCCCGAATTCGTCCAACGTAGTTTGATGCCCGCCTCGGCCGAGGACTTGTTCGCTTGGCACGCTCGCCCCGGCGCGTTCGAGCGGCTGCTGCCGCCGTGGGAACGGATCGAAATCCGACACCCGGCCAAGTCGCTCGCGAATGGCGACCGAGCCGAATTGGTCATCCGGATCGGGCCGCTGCGACAACGCATGGTTGCGGAGCACCACGCTCTGTCCGATGGCATCGGCTTTCGCGACGAGCAAATTGTCGGCCCGTTCGCGAAGTGGGAGCACACGCATCGAATGACACCTGCCGAGGCCGACGACTCAGCGAGCTGTCTGGAGGATCGAATCCACTTCGACGCGCCATTCGGTACGATTGGCCGTGTGCTCCTGGGGCGGACAATTCGACGGTCGATCGAACGGACGTTCGCGTACCGGCATCGCATCACTGCCGCCGACTTGGCCGCTCACCAGACCGCACAGGAAAAACAAGGAACCCGCTCGATGAACATTTTGGTGACAGGCTCAACGGGATTGGTTGGCTCGGCAGTCGTGTCCTTTCTGACGACTGGCGGACACCGCGTCGTGCGACTTGTTCGCCGGGCCGCGCGTGGTCCGGACGAAGTCGAGTGGAATCCACACGCCGGCACAATCGACGCCGCGAAGCTGGAAGGACTCGACGCCGTCGTGCATCTCGCCGGAGAGAACATCGCGACCGGTCGTTGGAACGCCGCGAAGAAAGCCCGCATCCGCGACAGCCGAGTCAACGGGACGCGCGTGCTGAGCGAAGCACTCGCCAAGCTGTCCCATAAACCGCGCGTGCTGGTCGGTGCGTCGGCCATCGGCTACTACGGCGAGCGCGGCGAAACCGTGATGACCGAAGCGAGCCCGCCCGGTCTGAATTTTCTCTGCAACGTTTGCCGCGATTGGGAAGCTGCGACGAATCCCGCTCGCGATGCCGGCATTCGCGTCGTCAATTTGCGAATCGGCGTCGTGCTGACTCCGCGAGGCGGCGCGCTGGAGAAAATGTTGCTGCCTTTCAAACTCTGCGCGGGTGGAGTCGTCGGCACTGGCCGGCAGTTTTGGAGCTGGATCGCGCTCGACGACGTGGTCGGTGCGATTCATCACGCGATCACGCACGACGAACTCTCCGGGCCAGTGAACGCGGTCTCGCCAGAACCAGCCACGAACCGCGATTTCACCAAAACGCTCGGCCGAGTGCTCGGCCGTCCGACAATCGCTCCGCTGCCAGCGTTCGTCGTGAAGCTGCTCATGGGCGAGATGGGCGAAGAACTGCTGCTGGCCAGCACACGCGTCGTACCGAACCGGCTACAAGAAACCGGCTATCAGTTTCGGTGCCCAACGTTGGATGGTGCCTTGCGGCATCTGCTCGGTCGCTGATCGCGAATCGTTACGCGAGCACCTTCTGAACGACGTTGCCGCCGACGTCCGTCAGCCGGTAATCGCGGCCTTGGAAGCGGAACGTCAGCCGTTTGTGGTCCAGGCCGAGCAGATGCAGGATCGTGGCTTGCAGGTCATGTACGTGGACTTGGTCTTCGGTGATGTAGTAGCCGATGTCGTCGGTCTGGCCGATCGACTGGCCGGGCTTCACTCCGGCACCGGCCATCCACATCGTGAAGGCTTCGAGAT
Source organism: Candidatus Kuenenia stuttgartensis (assembly GCA_945904015.1). Classification (GTDB taxonomy): domain Bacteria; phylum Planctomycetota; class Planctomycetia; order Planctomycetales; family Planctomycetaceae; genus SXKJ01. The sequence goes on from CAMDPK010000001.1 coordinate 14,016, forward strand.
GATGATCGCGGCCGGGGAGTTTGTCGCGTGGTTCACCTTGCGGAGTGCGGCCAAACTCGCCCCCCCAGAGGACCAGTGTGTCGTTGAGCAAACCGCGCTGCTTGAGATCTTTGACCAGCGCGGCGGCCGCTTGATCGGTTTCCGCACAACGATCATCGAGTGCCTTGCCGAGATCGGTGCCGGGGTTGCCGTGATGATCCCAGTCGGTGTGATAAAGCTGCACGAAGCGGACACCTCGTTCAATCAGCCGCCGCGCGAGCAAACAGTTTCGCGCGAAGCTCGGTTTCGAGGGGTCTTTCAGGCCGTACATTTCCAGCGTTTCTTTCGTCTCGCTGCCGAGGTTGATGAGTTCGGGAGCGCTCGTCTGCATCCGATACGCCATCTCGTAGGCCGCGATGCGCGTCGAGATCTCTGGATCGCCGACGAGCTTCAGTCGCTCGGCGTTGAGGTCTTTCACAGTCGAAACGAAATCACCCTGCCGTTCCTCGGAGACTCCGGCCGGGTTCGACAGATTCAAAATTGGCTCGGCACCGTTGAGCAACGGCACGCCTTGATAACTGGTCGGCAAGAAGCCGCTGGCCCAGAGCGGTGTCCCGCCGCGCGGACCGCGCGGGCCGCTGTGCATCACCACGAAGCCGGGCAGGCTGTCCGCTGCGCTGCCGATGCCGTACGTCACCCAGGCTCCCATCGACGGCCGGCCGCTGAAGCGATCGAAGCCGGTGTTCATGTAGAGCTTCGCCGGGCCGTGATTGAAGACTTCAGTCTTCATGCTCTTGATAAACGTCACGTCATCCGCGATCGAACCGAGATGCGGCAATGCCTCACTGATCGTCGCGCCGCACTCGCCCCACTGCCGAAATTTTCGCACCGACCCCAGCAGCTTGGCGTCTTTCTTGATAAACGCGAACCGCTTGCCGGCGACGAACGATTCCGGAATGACCTGCCCATCCATCTCGATGAGCTTCGGCTTCGGAGTGAACAGCTCAAGCTGGCTCGGCCCACCAGCCATGAACAAGTGGATGACCTGCTTGGCCTGCGCCGGGAAATGCCCGTCGCGCGGAGCCATCGGATTTGTCACGCGCGCTGAGTCACCGGAGGAACTCGGCACCGGTGCTGCCAGCAGACTGTCCTTCGCCAGCAGCGACGCCAACCCAACCGAGCCGAGACCGACTCCGGTGTTCGCGAAGAAATGCCGGCGGGTGATTTCTCGGAGATACTGTTGTTCGATGTCCATTGGGCAGGTCTCGTTCAAGGAGATTATTCGCGGGTTATGAACTCATCCAAGTTCAGCAGCACGCGGGCAACAGCGATCCAGGCAGACTTGGCTGGGTCTTTGTCTTTTGGATCGGCGGCGAAGGCGGTGCGCTGAGCGTTCAGGAACTCTCGCAGTTTTCGCAGTTCCAGATCGGTTGGCGCGCGCGAGTAGCAGAGTTCAACAGCTTGCCATAGTCGCGCGTCGTCGCTGTCAGCGACCGACGGCGGCGGTGACGGCGGCAGCGGGCCGAACGACATGATTCGATCGGCGAGTCCGACGGCGAACTCGTGGAAGGAACGGTCGTTGGCGAGCGTCAGCGCTTGCAGCGGCGTGTTTGAACGATTGCGGCGCGTGCAGGTGCCGTTCGCATCGGGAGCATCGAACGTCGGCAGCATCGGGTACGGGCTGCTCCGCCAAAAATACGTGTACATGCCGCGGCGATAACGATCGAGCCCGGTGCTCTCGGCCCACGGCTTCTTCTGCTGCGTGACGATGTAGATGCCTTCTGGCTGCGGCGGATTGACTCCCGGCCCGCCGAGATGCCGAGTCAGCAAGCCGCTGGCCGACAGGCACACGTCGCGAACGAGTTCGGCTTCCAACCGCAGTCGCGATTGCCGAGCCAACAACTTGTTCGCCGGATCGCGTTCGCGCAGTTCCGGTCGCATGTGCGATGCCTGGCAGTACGTGGCTGACGTGACGATCAGGCGATGCAGACGTTTGAGGGACCAAGCAGTGGCCGGATTGTTGTGCTGACGGCTGTCGCTCTGCATGAATTCGCCAGCCAGCCAATCCAGCAACTCCGGGTGTGTGGGCGGATCGCCTTGCGTGCCAAAGTCGTTTTCGGTCGGGACGAGTCCCGCTCCGAAGAACGCTTGCCAGGCGCGGTTGACGGTGACGCGCGCGGTCAACGGGTTGTCGGGTGAGCAGAGCCACTTCGCGAATTCGAGCCTCGCGGACGCGGCGCGTTTCTTGGCGTCGACGTCTTGCGACAGATGAATCGCCGGCAACACGTCCGGGACGCCCGGTTCGACGGCGGCTCCTTTTCGCAGGAAGTCACCGCGGATCATGATGTGTGTCGAGCGCGGCTCTGCCTTCGCCTTCATGACGAGCGTTGTCGGAATCGCCTTGTTCAGTGCGTCGAGTTGCTTCTTCAAGCCATCCAATTTCTCGGCGAGCGGCTTGCGGCGCGGGTCGGTGTTTTTGAATGCGGTTTGCAGTTGCTCAACCTGCTGCTTCGAGCGTTTGTCGGTCGGCGTCGCAACGATTTTCTTGATGCTCGCGGGGACCGACAGCACGTCGGCGGATGCTCCGCTGACCGAAATGCGGAAGCAGCCGACGAGGTAGTTGGGCACCGAATGCAAATGGTGCATCTTCACGATCAGCTTCGTTCCTGACTTTGCGACGATCGGTTCTTTCGGGAAGAAGACCGCCTCGCGCGGAACGTTCAACATCTCGCCGGAGTTCGGTTTCACGTTGATCGCCCAGCCAGTATTCGGCTTGCCATCAATCGCGTCCGAGACCGGATAGCCATCCTGCGAGTGATCGGCGATGGCTTTGACGAGGGGTGAGGGGCGAGGGGCGAGGGGCGAGGACTTGTCACCGTCTTCAACGAGCACTTCAAACTCGCTGAGTACGAAGTTTCCTTCGGCGCGACCCGGGCCCATCATCGGCAGGCTGGCATGATTCAGCGTTTCGAGACGGATCGCCGTGATCGGAGTGTCGGCCGGCGGATCGAACGTGATCGTGTAAACGTCGTTGGCCGGCGTGCTGAAATCGACGAGCAGCGTTGTGCCGTCGATCTTCGTCAGCGTCGCCCCTTTGTCTGTTTTCCAAACGGTCGGGTCGAGGACCGTCCAGCCCCCTTCAGACTGTGACGCGACCGAGCGTTCCCAATCGGGCAGTCCTTTGAGCAACTCGGCATCGAGTTCTTTCAGCGGCTTCTCGGCCATCGCGACTTCGGCGTCGAGCCGCTTTTGTTCGGCGAGTTGATCGGCGGACGGAACCGGCAAGCTCGGTTCGTCGCAGTGATTGAAGACGGCGAAGACCTTGTAGAAGTCGCGCTGCGAAATCGGGTCGAACTTGTGCGAGTGACATTGAGCACAGCCGATCGTCAGTCCCAGCCATGCTGCGCCGGTCGTGCTGACTCGATCGACGACCGCTTCGACGCGGAACTGTTCTTGATCGGTGCCACCCTCCTCGTTGACCAGTGTGTTGCGATGAAAGCCGGTCGCGACGAGTTGCTCGGTCGTCGCGTTCGGCAGCAAGTCGCCGGCGAGTTGCTCGACGGTGAATTGATCGAACGGCATGTCGGCGTTGATCGCGTTGATGACCCACTCGCGATACTTCCAAACCTGCCGAGCCGAATCAATCGTGAAGCCGTTCGAGTCGGCGTACCGCGCGATGTCGAGCCAATGCCGCCCGTGCCGTTCACCATAGGCCGGAGACGCGAGCAGTCGATCGACCAACCGCTCGTAAGCGTCCGGTTCTTGATCGGCGACGAAGTCACGCACCGCATCGGGCGACGGCAGCACTCCCAACAAATCCAGACTGAGCCGCCGAATCAGCGTGGAGCGATCCGCTTCTGGCGACGGTGCAAGTCCTTCGCGTTCGAGACGTGCTCGCACGAAGGTGTCGATGGGATTGAAGAGTGGGGAGTGGCGAGTGGCGAGTGGCGAGTTAGGAACAGTCGGCCGTCGAATTGGCTGGAACGACCAGTGATTGCTTTTGACAACCTCGCTCGCCGTGTCGGAGGCCGGCAACTTCGCGCCGCCGTCGATCCACTTCTTGATGAGTTCAATGTCGGCGACCGAGAGTCGTGGCTTCTCATACGGCATCGCAGTGACGTCGCCTTTGCCGATCAACGCCTGAAACAGAATGCTCTCGTCGCTCTTGCCCGGAACGATCGCCGCGCCGCGATCTCCCCCTTTGATGGCTAGATGACCCAGGTCCAACCGAAAGCCCGACTCGTCTTTGTCCGCCTTGTGACAATCGACGCAGTGCTTGGCGAAGAGCGGTTTGATCTGTTTCTCAAAGTCGATTGCGCCAGCGTCCGTTGCCGGTTGGTCGGCGGCATCGGCGGTCGGCAGGCCGAGATCGAACGTCGGCGAAAGCGCGCTCATCCCGCAGCAAGTCAACCACCAGGCCAGCGGCAACAGCACGAGCAACTTGAGCCAACAGGATTTCATGGACAACTCCCGAAGAAGCGAATCGCGGCGGGACGTTAGGCGGGATCAAAACCGATGGTCGCGGAAGGGCCGCATGCTACCATCGGGCCGAAAAGCCTCGCAACGACCGAGTTTCCGCCAAGCCAAGTTATGAAGGGCTGATGTGTGTCCGCAATCCCGCTCGAAACTGCACTGAAGGAGAAATCCCGCGAGCTGGGTTTCGACCTGTGCGGCGTCGCTGCCGCAGTGCGGCCAGACGGATTCGACTCGCTGCGCCGCTGGCTGGACCGCGGATTCGCGGGCGAGATGGACTACATCCCGCGCCGCGAGGCGGCTTACGAGCATCCCTCGGGAGTGCTGCCGCCGGTTCGCAGCGTCGTCATGTTGGCGATGAATTATTTCGTGGGGCAGGTTTCCAACCTGCCCGGCTCATCGCGATCGGACGGGCAGGTTGGAAACCTGCCCCACGGTCGGGTCGCCAGCTACGCGCGCGGTTCGCGCGACTATCACGATTTGCTGCGCGAGCGGTTGAAATCGCTCGCCGACTTCTTGCACGAGCAGCGGCCGGGATGTCGGACTCGCGGTTGCGTGGATACCGCTCCGCTGCTCGAACGTGACTTCGCCAAGCTCGCCGGACTCGGTTGGTTCGGCAAGAACACGATGCTGATCAACAAGCGGCTCGGCAGCTTCTTCTTTCTCGCCGCACTGCTGACCGACATTGAATTGTCCCCGGATGAGCCGCATCACACCTCGCACTGCGGCACTTGCACGCGCTGTCTGGATGCGTGCCCAACCGACGCCTTCGTCGAGCCGTATGTGCTCGATGCGCGAAAGTGCATTTCGTATCTGACCATCGAACTGCGCGATCAGCCGATCCCCACCGAGCTGCGATCGCAGATGGGCGATTGGGTCTTCGGCTGCGATGTCTGTCAGGACGTCTGCCCGTGGAATCGCAAAGCTCCGGTGTCGCGCGAACCAGCGTTCGCGCCGCGCGGGCAGCTTGATCCTGTTGATTTGGAGTGGCTCTTGTCGCTGGATCAAAACGGATTCGAGGACGCCTTCGCGGGGACTCCGCTACACCGCACCGGCCGTGCGGCTTTGTTGCGCAACGCCGCGATCGCACTGGGGAGTTCGCATGACTTGCACGCTCTACCGGTGCTTGAGCGTGCATTGCACGATGACGAACCGTTCGTGCGCGAGGCTGCGGAATGGGCGCTGGAGCATGTCGCTCGTAGACCGGACGCCTACGTCCGGTCACTTCCGACCGACCGGACGTAGGCGTCCGGTCTACTCCCTGCCCTCCATCTTTGCCCGACCGGAACGACCGTTCTTTCCGCTTCGTGTGGAGCAACCGGCATAACCGGACCGATAAATCCGAGGAGAGAGTCCTCGCGTCGCGCTGAGGGTCGGGTTTTGTCCCGGCTCCGGGCCAATTCAGGCGAAATCGGCCGGACGAGATGCGAGCAGTCAGGGGGGGAATCATGCGTCTGCGATCATCGCGGTGGGCCGCGAGCGTGTTAGCTTTGGGGATGTCGGCGGCAGCGGCGATCGCTCAACCACCGGCCGCGCCGGCAACGGATGCGGCGTATCCGTCCGAGGCTCTGAATTACACGTTCGACGACGGGGGCAACTTCTACGACGAGTTGGACCTCAGCTCGCAATTCCGCTTTCAGGCGGACTGGGTCTCCTACACGCGAGACAACCAAGCGAAGAACATCCCGCTCTTCACTGGCTCGGAATCGGTCAGTCAACGCGATGCGGACTTCAGCTACCAATCGGGCTACCGCTTGAACCTGGGATTCATGAATGAAGACTACGAGTTGGAAGGCTCGTTCCTGAAACTCGACGGCTTAAACAGTTCACTGAACGGCACTCTGACAAACGCCGTCGTGTTCGACGGCGAGGCGGTGTTCTTCGGTGGCGGTATCAGTAACCCGGCGCGGGACGCGGCGGGCGGAGCCTCTGCAAATTTCCTCGAATCGACAACTCTCTTTTCCGCGATCAACGCGGCAGCCAATCACGTCGCAGGCGCGCTCGACAACGAAACGAATGAATTGGAGTACTTCGATCCCGCCAGCGTGACGTACCAGGTCCACTACACGTCCAACTTGCAGGACTTCGACGTCAATCTGAAAGGCCGCCGTCAATCGGGACGACTGCTGCGATTCGGGTTCGGCTATCGCAACATCCAGCTCAACGAAGGTGGACTCGCGGCGCTGCGCGGCGAATTCAACACGATCGATGTGGACGGCAACGAGGCGGGTGGCAACGACGGCCTGAGCAACGCGGCGTTCGTTGCGGCGGGATTGAATGTCGTCACTGCCGGCGGTTTCTCGCAGAACACGCTGACGCCGCCTCCCGATCAACTGCTCTTCAGGTCATCCACAAATGCCACGAACCAATTGAACGGCGCGCAAGCGACGCTCGATGCGACGTTCCTGGAGTCCGAATACTTTTCGATCGGCGGCTACGCCAAGGCTGGCATCTATCACAATCGGGCTCGCGGCTCGATCACTGAGTCGTATCAAGTCCTCGAAAACAACCCGCCGAGTTACACCCGCAGCTTCAGCGACGGCAAGGACCGCGTCGCGTTCGCCGGCAACCTGGGAGTCACCGGCACGGTATTTCTCCGCGACAATCTGCGGCTCTTCGGCGGGTACGAGTTGATGTACCTGTCCGGCGTCGCGCTGGCTCCAGATCAATCCGGCGGCGTTCAGACGGACATCGCCATTGTGACTTCGCTCAACCTGCAAACACACGGCCAAGTGTTGTTCCACGGCGGCCGAGTCGGCATCGAGATTCTGTTCCCGTAATGAGACTTTTAGCCCATCAGCCGGAACGCGCCAGCGTCCGGTTTCCCAATTTTTGCGAGAACCGGACGCTAGCGCGTTCCGGCTAATTTGTTTCAAACTCACGCTTCGGGTGAGTTGGAATCGTCAGGAGTGCATCATGCGAATCCGTCGAACGAGTCTCGCGGCCAGCTTGCTGAGCCTGGCGTTGTCGGTGACAGCACTGGCTCAAGACCCGGTGTATGGTCCCTTCACACAACCCGGAAGCGTCGCGGCCGAGAACTCTTCGTTGCTCAACGGTACGACACCTGACGTCTGGAATATGGATTGGCAATGGCGTTTCCAAGCCGACGCGCTGTACATGAAACGCAACAACGATTGGAACGACATCCCCGTCATCTCCGGGCCGGAGATGTTTCGACCCTCGGATTTGCAGTTCGATTACAAAGCCGGCTCGCGTCTGACGCTGGGGATCATGCAAGACGACTTCGAGATGGACTTCGTCTTCACGACGATCAACGATTGGAACGCCTCGCAGAGCGGCGTGTTGGGGAAAGCCGTCGTGTTCGACGGCTCCGTCGTGTACGACAATGTCCCCACCACAGATCAGGCGGCGCGAGATGCCATCGACAACCCCGACAATTCCCCGAATTTTTTGAGCTCCAGCACGTTCTTTGCGCCGATCAATACTGCCGCGTTGACTGGTGTCGAAGCGAACGAACTCGAATTCCTGAAATCCGGAGCCAGGTTCTCACAGCAATACAGCTCCAACTTTCAAGACTTTGAAGTCAACTACAAGCGTCGTCAGCAGTCGGGACGCTTCGCTCGGTTTGGATTCGGCTATCGCAATGTGCAGTTCAACGAACGAGGACTCACGTCATTGTCGGGTACCTTTGACACCGTCGACAGCGCAACGGGTTTGGACGCGGGGTTGTTCAACAACGGTCTGACGAACGGCTCACTGGTGAGTGGTGGTTTAACCGCGCCGACGGTCGCCTCCCCCGGAATCCCAACTGGCTTCACAGAAAACGGAACCTTTGGAGCAGACGAATTGCTCTTCACGACGAACATTCACGCGACCAACCAACTGAACGGTGCCCAGTTGACCGGCGATTTTGTGTTGTTGGAATCCGATCACTTTGAATTGGGAGCCTTCGGAAAGGCGGGTGTGTTCCACAACGCCGCCAGTGGCAACATCACCGAGAACTACACCGAATCACTGAATCACCCCATCACAAGCACCACTTCGGGTTCGGGCTCGAGCGCGATCACGAGCACGACCAAGCCCTACACCTATTCGCGAAACATCAGCGATTCCAAACAAGTCGCCTCGTTCCTGGGCCAAGCTGGTCTGACCGGACGAATCTTCGTCCGTCAGAACGTCCGCTTGTTCGGTTCCTACGAAGTGCTCTACCTGTCGGGACTCGCGTTGGCTCCCGATCAAATGCAGGGAATCACCACCGCCGTCACCGCCGCAGCATCGCTCGACCTGCGCACACAAAGTTCCGTCTTCATGCACGGCGGCCGCGTCGGCATCGAGTTTTTGTGGCCGTAAACCGCCGAGTGCGGAAGACGAAGGCGTGGATCACTTGTGGTTGATCCCGAAGGGATCGCAGCCATTAGCCGGTGGTTGAATCCGCCGCAGCGGACGACACCACCGGAAGACATCATTCTTCACGTTGCATCCCGGTAGGGATGCCAGCCGCTGGGCGTGATCGCGCTGCGACCCCTGCCGGGGTCGAATCATTTGTCACCGAACTTTCCGGGGGTGTCGTCGCTTCGCTCCTCAACCCCCGGCTAATGGCTGCAATCCCTCCGGGATCAACTCACTGCAAATGGCAATTACTCGGTGAACCAAGCGTCTCCGAAAATATCGGCTGGACCGGGTTCGTTGGAGTCGCCAACGATCCTCGATCACTCGAACGCGAACACCTTCTTAAACGCATCGCTGATGACCTCCGCATTTCCGATTGTGCCGGTCGTTCGGGATGCGGCGATCGCACCTTTCCGCCTCTCACGGGCCACTTTGGAAATGCAGGTTTCTGAGGGTCCACGTGCTCGATAGCATCGTTCGGCCGGTGCGATTTCGGTCAATCGGCCTTTCTGACTGATGCGTCGAGGAGTGCGGCATGGCTTTCCGGTCGTGGTTGGAATCGTTGCGCGGACAGTGCCCTAGTCCTTCGGCACATGACGGTCGGCGATTCCGCGAGAGGCATCTTCTGCCGGTGGAGTTGCTGGAATCGCGAACCGTCTTGTCGGTCACGGCGGTATTCAGCGCAGGCACCCTGACCATCACGTCCGATGCCGCTGACACGATCATTGTCCAAGCCAACGACGGTGAGCAGGTCGAGGTGCGGGATCAATTCGACACCGAGGCATTGACTGCGGTTGTGAATGCATCCGTGGTGCAATCGCTGATCGTGAACGGCAGCGCCAGCGACAACCCCATCAACCTAAGCGGCGTGATAGGGACGAAGTTCACGTCATTGAACAGCATTGTAGTCAACGGAGGCGATGGAGCCGACACGATCACAGGTTCGCCTGACGTCGCGGCACTGATTTTTGGCGACAAAGGCAACGACACCATCAAGGGGATTGGCGGAAAGGATACGATCGATAGCGGCGACGGTGATGATCTGGTCGATTGCGGCGATGCGGTTGCGTTGAAGAGTGGCCCGAACGTGAACGTCAGCAATCGAGTATTCAACCAATCCGAAGTCACGATTGCCGTCAATCCGACCAACCCACAGAACCTCATAGCGGCAGCAAATAACCTCGATTCGAGTTCGACGACTGACCTGACATGGTTTTCACGGGATGGAGGAAGTAGTTGGACTCCAGTATCGATTCCCAACACGACGGGCTCAACGAGCGGGGGTGGCGATCCGACGGTCGTATTTGACCGATTCGGAGTTGCCTATTACGGCCATCTCAGCGTCAAGTCGAGCACGACGCGAGCTGTTTCTGTCACGAAATCGCTCGATGGCGGGCAAACATGGAGCGCGCCTGTCGACATCCCAACAACTGGTAGCGCCGATAAAGAATTCTTGGCTGTTGGCCCCGACCGAAATGACTTGACCAAAGACCGTCTTTACGTCGCCTACCACGTTGGCAATGTCCAGTTCATCAATAGTTCGTCCGATGGCGTTTCGTGGTCACAGCCGGTCAAGGTGCAAGACTCCGGAAGCGGGATCAACGCACAGACATCTGTCGGTCCGAATGGAGAAGTTTACGTTGCGTGGCAAGAGATCAACTCGGCGACTCCTGGTGTCAGCCGAATGTTTTTCGACGTTTCGTTGAATGCCGGTCTGACTTGGGGAACGGACCACGTTGCTTACACGACAACGGTCGCGGCATTCAACGATCCACTCTCAATCCTGACCAACAAACAATATGTTGTCGCTGCGGCACCGGATCGGGGAATTGGCGCTTTTCTCGCACTGGACGTTGATCGCAGTGCGGGTGCGCCTGGCACGATTTATATGGTCGTGCTGGATCAAGCCGATCTGGACGCCAATCCGTTAACGGGTCACGACGACACAGACGTGTTTGTAATCCGGTCTTCCGACGGTGGCGTAAGCTGGTCGTCACGAGTCCGTGTGAACGACGACTTGGGTGGCACCAATAGCCAGTTTATTCCGTGGCTCGATGTCGATCAGGCGACAGGCAATGTCGCCGTTGGATGGTACGATGCTCGCAACGATTTGGGTGACGGGAATCCTGGTGACAGGGACGGAACTCCGAACAACGAGGTTCAATTCTTTGTCGCAGTCAGCACGAATGGTGGTCAATCGTTTTTGCAAAATTCGCAAGTCAGTAGCGGTACATCAAATTCAAAATCGTCGACTTTTGACTACGGCGAATACGCCGGAGTCGCCTTTCAAGATGGGATCGTTCATGCCGTCTGGGCAGACAACTCCACAAGCGTCGATGGAAACCAGGATGTCTTCTACGGGTCGGTTAAGCTCGCAGAAGGCAAAACGCTGATCGGTGGCGATGGCAAAGACACTCTGACGGGTTCACCCGGCAACGACCGGATCTTCGGAAACGATGGTTCCGATTCCATTGCCGGGGGAGACGGAAACGACACCGTGCTCGCCGGAGGTGGAGCGGACAGTGTTGAGGGCGGTGCCGGCAATGACAGGCTCGAATCCGACGCTGGCAACGACACTGTGAAGGGTGATGCCGGGAACGATTCGATTCTCGGCGGTGCCGATGACGATTCGTTGTTCGGGGGCGTCGGGAATGACACGTTAATTGCCGGCAATGGCAATGACACGATCACGGGAGAAGCGGGCACGGACTTGCTCAACGGTGGCGACGGCACAGACCTCGTCACCGAGTCGGGTGACTTCAACTACACGCTTTCCACATCGCTACTCTCTGGTAATGGAACCGACACGTTGACTTCAGGAAGTATCGAGGCCGCCAAGATCGTCGGCGGACCAAGCAACAACGCGCTCACGGTGACAACTTTTAGCGGACCAGTGACTCTGAATGGTGCAGGAGGAAACGACACCTTGGTTGGCGGTTCGGGCAACGACTCACTGCTCGGCGACGATGGAAATGACGTCCTCACGGGAAACGGTGGTGACGACATGCTCGACGGTGGTAACAACACCGACACGATCATCGAATCTGGGGCATCAACCTACATTCTGACGGACGCAACATTGGAGGCCGTCGGCAGCGGTACTGGATCGGATGCGCTGCTAAGCATCGAGCAGGCAAAGCTCACCACAGCGAACACCGCATCGACAGTCGATGCCAGTGGTTTCACTGGCAAGACGACGCTAACGGGAGGCAACGGCGACGACACCCTCATGGGTGGCTCCGGCATGGATTCGATTCTCGGTGGTAGCGGCAACGACTCACTGACGGGCAATGGCGGCAACGACACGCTTTCCGGCCAAGCCGGGACCGACTCCCTCGACGGTGGCGACGGCACGGACCTCGTCACCGACTCTGGCAACTTCAACTACACGCTCTCCGCAACTCAACTGACTGGCAACGGAACAGACACGTTCGCCAACATGGAAGAGGCAAACATCGTCGGTGGATCGGGCAACAACGTGCTGGCCGCCACCAATTTCACTGGCCCGGTGACGCTGCAAGGTAGCGCGGGTAACGACTTATTAGTGGGTGGCACTGGAAACGACCTGCTGCAAGGCGGCGATGGAAACGACAATCTCAATGGCGGGACGGGCGATGACACACTCATTGGAGGCGCAGGCTCCGACTCGCTGGATGGTGGCGTTGGCTCGGACCTCATCACGGAGTCTGGTAACCTCAACTACACGCTGGCCGCGACGTATCTGTCCGGTAACGGATCGGACACGTTCGTAAGAATCGAGGCCGGCCTGATCACTGGCGGATCGGGTAACAACCTGCTGACCGTCACGAACTTCGTTGGCTCAGTGACACTGCAAGGTGGCGCGGGCAATGACACGCTCGTGGGTGGCACTGGCAAAGACTCGCTCCAAGGTGACAGCGGCAACGATGTCCTCACGGGCAAAGGAAACGACGACACACTCGACGGTGGCAGTGGGTCGGACACGATCATCGAATTGGGATCGAGCACCTACACCGTCACCGGCAGTGTCGCTAACGGGACGCTGACTGGTGCCGGCTCGGATGTGCTGACAAGCATTGAGGGAGTCAAACTCACGACGGCGAACACCAACTCGTCGATCAACGCCAGTGACTTCTCCGGCAGTGCAACGCTGATTGGCGGCAATGGCAAAGACACGCTCACGGGAGGTTCCGGCAACGATTCCATCAGCAGCGGTAGCGGCGATGATTCACTCAAGGGCAACGCTGGCAACGACACGATCTTTGGGCTGGCGGGCAAAGACACGATTGATGGCGGCGCGGGAAATGACTCGATCTTCGCGGGCGATGGGAACGATAATGTCGAGGGTGGCACCGACAACGACACGCTCGATGGCGGTTCGGGGGCCGACACGATCAACGGAGATGACGGTGCGGACAAGATTTTCGGCCAAGCGGACAACGACAACTTGAAAGGTGGCCTCGGCAACGACACCATCGACGGGGGGCCGGTAACGACACGATCATCGGCGGCGACGACGACGATTCGATCACGGGCGGAGCCGGCAACGACGCCATCAACGGCAGCAATGGCCACGATCTGATCAATGGCGGCGATGGAAATGACACGCTGGTCGGTGGCGCTGGCAACGACACACTCCTCGGTGGCAACGGCAATGATACGCTGCTCGGTGGCGAAGGGGACGACACGGTCAACGGTCAAGCTGGAGCCGATCGCGTCGCCGGCAATCCGGGATCCTACGACGAGGTGACGGTGAAAGTGAAAGACAAGGATGTTCTCGACGAAGACTTCATTCTCTCGGCGTTACTGAAAGATGTCTTGGATGTGGTTTGATGGTCCGTGGGATGTCATCGCCCAGTGAACAGTCACACCGCAGTGGCGAAAGATTCCGCACAACTGCCAGAGTCGATGGTGCCTCGTGAGAGGGACATCAATTGGGAATTGCGCCGTCTTCGCCGTCAGGATTTTTCGAGGCGTGCGATGACGTGTTGATCTCGACCGCAAAGCGGTCACAGCCATTAGCCGGTGGTCGCCGCAGGCGCACCACCGGAAGGTCGCCAACAAATCACATTGCATCCCGGAGGGATGCCAGATGGTGAGGTGCTGGCATCCCTCTGGGATGCGAAAATTCCACGGCATCAAACCGGTGGTGCGCCTGCGGCGACCACCGGCTAATGGCTTTGATCCCTACGGGATCTTTCGATTCCTCGCGACTATTCGAACGCGAAGATCGTGGCGAAGGCTTCGTTGATGATGTTGGCGTTGATCAAATCCGGAACCAGCTCGTCACCGACATCGGCCAGGCCATTACCTCCGCGGGCCGGGCCGCCTTTGCCGCCGAGAATCGTGTCGGTGCCACCTTCGCCATCGAGTGAATCGACTCCGCCGCCGCCGATCAGCAGGTCGTTGCCGAGGCCACCTTTGAGCGTGTCGTTGCCGAGTCCGCCGATCAGCGTGTCCTTGCCGTCGCCGCCCACGAGACTGTCGTCGCCGCTGCCGCCGAGCAGCGTGTCGTTGCCGGCTCCGCCAGAGAGCGTCACTTTGCCGGTGAAAGCGGACGCATCCAGCTTGTTGGCTCCGGCTCCGCCCGTCAGCTCGGCTTCCTCGAAGTTGGCGAGCTTGTCGGTGCCGACGCCGGTCAGCTTCGCGTTGGTGAGTTTGAACGAGACATTCGCGGACTCGACCAGGCGATCAATTCCGTCGCCGCCGTTCAGCGAGTCGTTGCCGGTGCCGCCGGTGATCGCGTCATCCAACTCCGAGCCGAAGATCGTGTCGTTGCCGGCTCCGCCGTCCAGCACCACGCTGGCCGGGACGAGAAACAACGAATCGGGGAGGTCCGTCAGGTTGATGAGATCATTCCCGTCTCCGCCGTTGATCGTCAGGCTACCGAGCAGCGGGAACGCATCAGTCCCGATCGCGTTGAAGGTGATGGCGTCTTTGCCTCCACCGCCGTTGATGACGATGGTTTCCAGATTCGGATACAGCGTCGGCGACAGGCCGGAGAGATTGATGAGATCGTCTTTCGTGCCGCCGTTGATGATCAGCTTCTCGAAGTACGCCGGCAGATAGCCGGGCAAGGTGGCTCCGTTGGACTGGACCAACAACGCTCCATTGACGACCACGACCTTCAGTTTCGTTCCGGTACCAGCGGTGTAGGTTACGTCGCGCAGCATCATGGTGATCGTGAAGGTCTGAGCGTCGCTGGTCAGGTCGTCGCTAACGTCCGCCGGCGTGCCGCCGTCGTCGTGAATCTTGACCGTGACGGTCGCAACACCGCCGAATCCTTTCGCCGGAGTGAACGTTAACGTGCCGGTGGGCGAGACGGCTGGAAGCACTCGGAACAAACCAGGGTTGTCCGTCGTGACGATGAAGTTCAGCGCTTGCCCCAATTCGCCCGAACCTCCCGCGCTGATGTTGTCCACGAAGTTCAGAAACGGCTGCGGGACACTGCCGAGTTCCACATCCAAGTCGGCAAACGTCGCTCCTGGATCGAAGCTGGGTGTGTCATTCACCCCGGTGATCGTGATGTCCACGTCGGCATTCGCCGTCAGCAAGCCGCCCGATCCAGAGTTGCCGTTGTCGTCGATGGTGATGTCCAAAGTATCGCTGCCCGTCACGTCGAGATCGGGCAGATACGTCAGCCCCGCCGCATCGGCCAAGGTGGTGTTCAGTTCCGAAAGAGACGCCGTGATGGTGACGGTATCGGTTCCATTCCCGGCCACTTGAGCCGCACTCACACCATTCGTCACGCTGGTGCTGATCGTCAGCGTCCCTTGAGTCGCGGTGAGCGTCACCGTCACATCACCTGCTCCCGCGTCGGGATCAGCGAACGACAGCCCGCTGATCACCAGCGGCGTGTCTTCCAATGTAGTCTGGTCGCCGGGAGCCGTGATCGTGGGCGGATTGTTGACGCCATTCACGGTGATCGTGAACGACAGCGGCGCGCTGGTGTCGTCGCCTCCATTCAAAACGTCACCGTCATCGGTCAAAGTCACGTCAAACGTGGCGGTTCCACTGGAACCAGCCGTGGCTTCGTAGGTCAAGTCTCCGCTGACGGGATCGATGCTGGGAGCCGTCAAAAATGTCAGCCCGCCGGTACTGCCGGTCTGCGTCACCGTGAACGACGTGAGTGTCTGGCCGGACTCGCTCAGAGGGCCGACGCTTCGGTTCTGCGCGAAGTTCGAGACGGTCTGTGGCCCGTCGCTCTCTGGGACACTCGGAGGATTTCCCGCCAGCGTGAAGCTGGGCGGATCGTTGACCTCGTTGACGGTAATCGTGAAGGACTGGATGGCACTGGTGTTGTTGCCGCCACCGTCGTCGGACAGTGTCACGCTGAACGTAGCGGTGCCGCTCGAGTCGTCGTCCGCTTGATAGGTCAGCGTGCCGGTCGTGGGATCGATGCTCGGTGGCGTGGCGAACGTCAAACCACCGGGTGGGCTTGTCTGTGTCAGGAGGAACGTCAGCGTCTGTCCAACTTCGTTGGCCGAGCCAGGACTCATGCTGGTTGTGAAGTTCGCGACCGTTTGCGGTCCAACATCCTCGTTGACCGTCGGCGGGTCGCCGGCCATCGTGAAGGTCGGAGCGTCATTCACTCCTCCGACCGTGATGACGAAGGTCTGTGCGGCGCTCGTATCGCGGCCGCTGTTCGTGGTTCCGCCATCGTCGGTTGCAGTCACGCTAAACGTCGCCGTGCCGTTGGAATTCGCGTCGGCTTGATACGTCAGCAGTCTCGTCACGGGGTCGATGCTGGGAGCGGTCAGGAACGTCAATCCACCGGTCGTCGCCACCGGCGTGACCGTGTACTTCGTGATGGTCTGTGTGGATTCGTTGGCGGCACCGAAGTTCGTCACCGTCACGAACGCTGCGGCAGTTGTTGTCAATCCCGCATCTTCCGCGACGGTCAATTCCGCAGCCGCCACGTTGAGTGTGATGTTCGGCGCATCGTTGACCGCCGTGACTGTGATGGGAACCGTCGCAGACTGAGTTGGATTCACACCGTCATTGATGGAAGTCACAAGAGAATCGCTGCCATTGAAGTCCGGGCTGGGCAAATACGTCAGCCCCAAAGCGTTGGTCAGCGTGGCGTTCAACGCCGCTAAAGGAGCGATGATCGTCACCGACGACGTTCCATTGTAACTCACCTGAGCGGCCGTCAGCCCGCTGGCGACGTTCGTGCTCACCGTCACTGTGCCGTTAGCGACGGTCAGCGTCACGGTCAGATCGCTTGATCCCACATCCACGTCTCCGAACGACAGCCCACTAATCACTTTCGACGTGTCTTCCAACGTCGTTTGCGCAGCCGGTGCGGAGATCGTCGGAGCGTCATTCACTGCCGTGACTGAGATGTTGAACGTTTGCGGATCGCTGGTGTCCACGCCGCCGCCGACATTGCCGCCGTTGTCGTGCAATTTGACCGACACGATCGCTGTGCCATTCGCATTCGCAGCCAGCGTGTAGGTCAACGTGCCATCGGGCGAAACGGCTGGCAACACGCTGAACAGCGCGTTGTTGTTCGTCGTGACGATGAAGTTCAATTCTTGCCCAGATTCTGTCGGCGGTCCGGCCAAGATGCCCGTTGCCCATGCGACCGACTGTGCGGGGGCGTCTTCACTGGGCGTTAGATTGGAGCCGGCAGCGAACTGTGGCGTATGATTGAGCGGCACGTTGATCGTGAAGATCTGAATGGCGGCTTCACCCGTGGGAGATGTCGCAGTCAGTTTGACATTCGTGGCACCGATGTCGGCATCGAGCGGAGTTCCGGTGAACGTTCCGGTCGGAATGATTGCTGGGACACCTGGCGTGAAGGTCAGCCAAGCGGGCAGCGCACTGCCGTTGGTCAACGTCGCTGAGAGCGTCAGCAGGTCGGTACCCGTCTGTGTGAAGGCATTGGCCGGCACCAACAGCGGCGTCAGCGACGTATGGATTCCGGTCACTTCATTGGCAATTTGAGTGCCGGCTGACAGCGTCCCGTCAAAGGCGACAATCGTGAATGTGTCGGTGCCCGTCGCGTCGGTGGAGTCCGTGGCTGTCACCAAGACATCAACAGAACCGACTGCACCAGTACCAACGCTGGTGAAGGAGCCAGTCCCTGAGCCGGGTGCTCCGGGCGTGAAGGTGAGCCACGACGGCAAGACCCCACCACCAACCAATGCGGCCGAAAGGTTGATCGGATCCGTGCCAGCGGGGACGTTGTCGGCATCCGACGCGGCGACACTCAAGGATAATGTTGTCGAGTTGACCGCGACGAGCTGATCGGGAATAGGATCGACCACCGGAGCCGCCAGCAACGTCCGGTCTTCCAGTCGTTCCAACACCGCCTGCCACGGCGATCGTCGTTCGTTTCGTCGAGTCTTGCGTCGCGTCCAAAGTTTCATCGCGGGAACTCCCTGCCGCGCGGTTCGCGGCGGTCGTGTCATTTCGGGAACGGGGACTGATCGGAACCTCGCACTCCGGCCGTAATTGCCGGAATGTTCGCGCACGAAATCGCGAACCGAGGCGTCTCGTCCCAAGAATCGTCAACTGTGAGGCACCGACACGATGGCCGCTCGGACGGATGCCCGACCTCTTTGTGCGTTGTCCGCGCAGAAACCAGAGAGCTTGCGCCGCCGTCACAACCGTCACAACCGGGGAGGTTCTGACGACAACTCGTGGCGGACGCTGCCAGCGTCCGAGCCGACGCAAGCTGCGTCGGCCACTTCACCGCGAGTTCGGCGGCACGACAGCGATTACAGCCACGATCACCTTCGCGACCCCCGCGTGGAGCAACGCTCGCGTGCATTCATTGGCGGTAGTCCCGGTCGTCAGGATGTCATCGACCAGCAGCACCGTCTTGCCGACGAGCGACCGAGGGCGCGGCCGAACAGCAAAGGCGTCCTTCAAGTTGAGCTTACGATTCGCCGCCGTCAAATCGGATTGGTCCGGTGTCCATTTGATTTTGCGGAGCAGCCCACGGCCGTGCGGTTTCCCCAACCGCTTAGCCAGTACTCGCGAGATCGTCTCTGCGGCGTGATGCGGTTTCGCCAGTTGCCGCGTCCAATGCCGAGGCACCGGGACGACCAGATCAATCTGCTCCGCGTCCAATTCATCCCGTTCGTGCAGCCACACGAGATTCGCGAGAGCCGCAGCCAGCGGGAACTGAGTCGGCGATTTCGCTCGAATGCACGCCGTCCTCAGCGAGTCGTCGTACAGGCCCACTCGGATGACTCGGCGGAAGCGAAACTTCAGCGACCGGCAATGCGGGCAGCCGTCATTCAGAGCGAGAGGGCCGACCGGCAACCCGCAACGTAGGCAATGGCGGTTCGACGGCGGCAGCATGTCGGTCGAGCAGCGGTCACACAGCAGCGGAGCGATCAACCGGCCGCGGTCATCCCGTTCGTCGAGCTCGACATCCCGATGACACATCGGGCACGACGGCGGAAAAACAAAACGAAAGGCCGCTCGACCCAAGTGGTGGAGCGGCCGTGTCACTGACGCCGTGATCCGCTGAAGGTCGCTCATTTCTTCGCGAACTGCACATGAAAGCCTTTGACCTTCAGCGCGATGCGGAACAGGCTCTTGTCGATCGTCACATACAAGACGTTCGCTTCGTCGCCGATCCCGAACTCGACGTTGCTGGGCTTGCCAACCGCCGAGTCGTCCGGCTGGTTCGGAGCACCGGTCGGGATGAACGCGACCTCTTTGCCGCTGGGATCAATGACCAACACGCCCGGCCGCTTCTGACCACGAGACGTCAAATAGACATTTCCCTTTTCATCGACCGTCATGCCGTCGCAGCCCGCTTGATCACCGAAGTCGTAGATCGTCTTGCGAGTGCCGCCAACTTTGCCGTCGGCATCCAGCGGGAAGGCATAAATCTTCATCGCCCCCGGCTTCGGCTTTTCATCCGAGCCGATGCGATCCGTCCCGTTGTCGTGATCGGCCAGATACATCGTCTTGCCATCGGGACTCAGCGCGATCCCGTTCGGCTTGCCGACATCATGTGTGATTTCCAGAACCGTGCCGTCGCGATCGATGCGGTACACGGAGCGATGTTCGAGTTCGCGCGGCTCGGCCCCGACGTACTTCGGATCGGTGAAATAAATTCGCCCCAGCCGATCGACACAAATGTCATTCGGGGCATTGAATTGTTTGCCTTGAAAGCGATCCACCAACACTGTTCGCTTGCCAGTCTTCAAATCCCAGCGAGACACGCCGCGGCCTCCGAAGTCAGAACCTTCCGCCGCCAGCAATCGTCCTTCCGAATCGCAAATCAACCCGTTGGATTTGTGGCTGTCCTCGGCAAACACTGTCGTCTTCTTCGTCTTCGGATCGAACCGCAGGATCATCCCGTTGTCCTTGCCCATCGGAATGTCCGAGAAATAGATCGACCCATCCGGAGCAACGGCCGGTCCCTCGGTCAGTCCCCCTTCGATCTTCGCAGTCCGAGTGAAAAGGTGTTCGAGCTTCGCGTCGGGCGAAACAATCGCTTCGCCAGTCGGCTTTGGCAGATCTGCCGCGCGGACAACGGCCAATTGGATCGAACACAGACAGATCGCCCACAGCCAACGATTCATGGTTGTCTCCCAAAGTCATGCGGAAGTCGGACACAAACTCGACCAGCAAGCTATCGCCGGTTCAACGCTCCGACAATGAACCGCCAGCCACGTCCAACAGCCGGATCAGTCGATCCGAAACGCCCCTCTGGTTGGCCAGGTGATGCAGCCACACCACGAATCCGGTTTGCGGATGAAAATGCAGCTCGTGCAGGGCGCGTTGCGTGCGATTGCCGATCTTCATCGCGTAGTGCTCGGCGGGAAGCTGGAAGAACGTGTGCAATTGAAAACTCGTCGCACCGCGCAGGAGGTATTCGACCGCCATGCGTCCGGTCGTGATGTTGCCCGTCGCCGACCACGGCAGCGGCGAACTCGTCCGCCATTGATCGAGCACTCGAAGATTGCGATCGCTCAAGTCCGGCCCGCCGAACGCGACGCCGCGCTGGCCATCGAACTCGCGGTTCGGATCGAACAGCCGATTCGCGTAGATAAAAAAATCCGGCCGGTTGGTCGCCGGGCCGTGAATCGCGTCGAGCATCTCCAACTGAAAGCCGTCGTCGAACAAAGCGTTGAACAGCTTCATGCCAATGCGAACTTGACCGAGACCACTCCGCGCCGACGAGTTACGCACGAGCTTCGGGACGACTCGCAGCCATTCGAGAATCTTCGCCTGCGTCGCCGCTCGGTCGCTGCCCGCCAGTGTCGGGCTGAAATCCTTTTCGAGCGGCATTGGACTCGCGCCCGGCTGCCACGCTTCCAACATCTTTGCTGTCGTGAAGTCATATTCGCCGACTCGCCACTCAGCTTCGTTGGGCGACGGCAAATGATATTTGCATGACGGGACGATCAGTGTGCCGGTATCATCGGCGATTCGTCGTGCATCACGAATCAATTGCAGATAGGCCTCGAACTGCTGCCACCAGCCGCGCCCTTTCCATGTAATCGTCCAGCCGGCTTCGCCCGATTGTCCGACGATCGGCTCCGCAACCATGCGAGCTTCGGGAATCGCCCAGGCTGCCATCGACTGACCGCCCTGCTCGTCCTGCGCGATCACCGTCTTGAGCACGACGAATCCGAGTCCGGCGGCAACGTCCTCTTCGACTTGCCGAGCCGTCATCGACAACTGACCGGACGCCTTGCCCCACGGGTTCTTGATCGACAACCCGGCGTACTCCGCCGTCACATCGAGGTCGTATTCGTCGAGCAAGTATTGTTCGAGTGACGTCGGCAGCCCGGACTTCGCGAATCGTTCGTAATCGCGCTGCACTCGTTGCCGCACTAAGTCGGGCGCGGCGAGCGGTTCCGTGACGTCCAGACGCGACATGATTGGCCGCCGTGTTCGGAGAAAGTGAGATAACGGCTCTCGGCCATCGGCATTCGGCCGGACAGGTCAGACCAAATCCAACTTGCGATGGCGGCGATTCGGCGGAGCATTGCATTTGGCACAGGTGCCGTAGACCTCCAGCCGGTGGCCGCTTTTGATGAAGTTGTGCTGGTTGCAGATTTTCTCCACGAGTGCGGAAATCGCTTCGTTGGTGAACTCGATCAGCGCGCCGCACTTCGCGCAGATCAGATGGTCGTGCTGAGGGTATCCGTAATCGTGCTCGTAGACTTCGCTGCCGTTGGGCCGCGCAACTTTACGGAGCAGACCGGCCTCTTCCAGCAGTTTGAGCGCGCGGTACACGGTCGCTCGGCTAACACGGCGGCCGGACTTGTCGCGTGCGACCTTTGCGATCAGATCATCCGCGTCGAAGTGTTCGTGTTGGGCAAACACCTCTTCGACGATGATCGCTCGCTCGCGAGTCAGCCGCTCGCCCTTTGTCAGCAGGAACTCGCGAAACTTTTCGAGGGGAGTCAATTCACCCACAAGACACCTCAGAGTAGTAGCAGGCACACTCCGTGTGCCGTCGGATCGCCTCAAAAGATAGCGGGCTGCGGAACGGGACAACATCGAACGCAGATGTTTCCCCATTCCACAGCCTGCAAATTCGTTCTTGCGGCGGACGGCACACGGAGTGTGCCTGCTACGATTACGCTTCCAAGTCGATGCCGTTGCTGTCGAACATTTTCAGCAGCGCGGCTTCGAGCTTGGCGTCGGTGTCGTAGGAACCGGCGTCGATCTCGGCCTTGATGCGGGCCAGGCGTTCGGCGCGTTGAGCCGCTTCGGTTCCCTCGGTCAGCTTGCCCATCAATTGGCCGGCGGCGGAGAGTTCGACTTCGTCTTGCGGCACTTCCAATGGCGGCTTGCTGGCGGCGGCCGTCGGACCAGTTGCCGGACGGGCTCCTTGAATGGGAGTTGCATTGGTGACGAATCCAGGGCCTCGGACTTCCATGTCGATCCTCCTTGCCGGACTGGCATCTGGAGATTGATTGCGGCGGCGACGTCGAGAACGGGCATCATCCTTCTCAGGCTGATCCGTCCGCAGGGTGTCGTCACCGTGGGGAGAATGGGCGGCATGGTATCGCAGATTGGAAAAACGGTTCAACGGGGCTTCTGGGTTCCCCGGCTCAATTGGCTCCGACTCGAATGACATGTTGAATCCTCAAAGTTTGCGGAGACCAACGAGCGGGACCGGTCTCGGTCGCAACGTTCCTTGCGAATCGTTCCGTATCCGACGGACGTGGCCCGGTCGCGGCCTCACCGAGGAGATATCGTCTGCGGCAAAATCCGCCGATGAGCCGGCTACGACCGATCCTGTCAAACTTTGAGGGCGCGCGGTTCGTCACGCAGTTTCTGCCGATTACGCCGCAACTGGCCACTCGCCCGTGATTTGCCGCATCCAGCGAACGATTGGACCTCAAGAGCCGCTGGGCACGACCGTTAGGTTTCGAGGACACGCCCCTGGCAAACCAGCCAAAGTTTGCGGATTGCGTCGCCGATACCACTTGTAAGGGTCGTAGCGCCGGTCTGCGCCGGCGTTGTCCCAGCAGCGAGATCGTTCCCGAACAAGGTGGCCGGCATGTCATTCTCCAAATTCCAGGCGGCACGTCTTCGCCGGCTCAGCAGTGCGAGCCGGCGACTCCTGCAACGCCTCGCCGTTGGCTCTGTGCTGGGAACATCGCTGTTGGGCTGCGCGACCGATCCGGAATTGAAATACCTCGGCAACGACAAAGAGCTGAACTACTACAAGACCACCGCCACCTCGATCGACTATCCGGCCGTGGACACGCAGACCTCTCCCGAAGCCGCCTACGCCAAGCGACCGCGCACCGTGTTCGATCGCGAGAAGGAAGAGGTTTGGGAAATCTCGCTCAGCCAAGCCATTCAAACCGCCATCCAAAACAACAGCATCATCCGCTCGCGAACAACTGTCGGTGCGCCATCGACGATTCTCAGCAGTGCTGATCGAGCACCCTCGTCGTACGATCCCGCAATTCAAGAGACCGGCGTGCTGTTCGGCGGCCGAGGTATCTCCGGTGCTTTGGCCGCCTTCGATGCTCAGTTTGAGACGTCAATGAAGTTCGGAAAGTCAGTTTCGCTGCAGAACACGGCGGTTGGCCAGTTCGGTCAAAACAGCGACAAGGCCGCCGTGGACTCGCGGCTCTCGAAGACTTTTGCACATGGCGGTTCTTTAGCACTCAGCCATGACATGAGTTATCTGAATCTGGATTCGGCAGCGGGATTGGCATTTCCATCGTCCTATGCCGGGAGTGTCGCGGCGTCGTATCGACAGCCGCTGTGGGCCGGAGCAGGCACAGAGTTCACACGCATTGCCGGACCAATCTCCCAGAGCTTCGGCGGATTGAGCGGCGTCAACCAGGGTGTCGTGATTGCAAGAATCAACCAGGACATCACCCTGGCGGACTTTGAGGCGAATGTCCTGCAGATGCTCAAGGATGTCGAAGATTTGTACTGGGACCTGTATCTTCGGTATCGCGAATACGACACAGCAGTGACGAATCGGAACAGTGCTCTGCAGTCGTGGCGTGAGGCTCATCGCATTCTCGACGCGGGGGGCAAACCGGGCTTCAAGCCTTCTGACGAGGCCCAGGCTCGAGACTTTTATTTCCAGAGCCGTTCCCTTGCTGAGACGGCGTTATCAAACATTTACTCCGCAGAGATCGCTTTACGACGAATCGTCGGTCTGTCGGTCAATGACGGGCGCATGATGCGTCCCAGCGATGAGCCGACAACTGCCGCGTTTCATCCAAGTTGGGAGACGTCACTCACCGAGGCTCTGACTCAACGTGTTGAACTGCGACGCCAAAAGTGGAACATCAAAAGCCTCGAATTGCAGTTGTGCGCAGCCGAGAGCCTCACTAATCCACGACTTGATTTGGTCACGGATTACCAAGTGGCGGGGCTTGGCGACGACCTCTTGGGCAACGGTTCGTCAGCCGTACCCCAAGCATTTCGCACGGCATACGGATCGATCGCCACTGGAAACTTCACTGGCTGGAATGTGGGGTTAGCCTTTCAAATGCCTCTGGGCTTCCGAGCCGCGCACGCCCAGGTCCGTAACATCGAGTTGCGACTCGCGAAGGCTCGCGACACGTTGCAGGCGCAAGAGATCGACATCAGCCATGAAGTCGCTCAGGACTTCCAGAACATCGCGGTGCAGTACGCGACCGCGCAATCGAACTTCAATCGCTTCCGCGCCGCTCGAGAGCGCGTACAACTCTTCCGTGCGGAAGTCGAAGCTGGTACGAAAACCTTCGACGTCCTGCTGCGAGCACTCGGCAGCCAGGCCGAAGCCGAAGTCGCTTACTTCCGCAGCTTGACCGAATACAACAAAGCCATCGTCGCGTTGCACTACCACAAGGGGACATTGCTGCCTTACGACGATGTCTGGCTGGGCGAAAGCGATTGGACTCCGGAGGCGTATCGCGACTCGCTGCGTCATGCGTGGGCGAGAACTCACGGCCACGACGCTCTACATCTCGACACCGAACCGGCCGAGTTCGTCGCTCAACCCGGCTGGCACGCTCAGGAGTACGCCGCTCCGAACAGCACGCCACCGGAACCTGCCGCCCCCTACGAAACCGAAGTCGAGTTGCCGCCGCGACCGGTCCCGGCCACCGAAGAAGCCAAGCCGAACAAGCCGTGAACGTAGCCGCCTCGCTCCCGCGAGGCGGAGCCAATGCCAGAAGCTCAGCCATTCACGGCACAGCCCAATTGACTTGATTGGGTGCCAACTCGACGTTGCTCTGCCTCGCAGGAGCGAGGCAGCTACGTTGATCACGCCAGAATTTCGCGGACCACTCGGCACTCCCGTTTGGCGGTCAGAGTTTGTTCTTGCCCATTGTGGATGTAGGCCAGCTTGGAATGATCCAGGCCGAACTGATGCAGCAGCGTGGCTTGGAAATCGTTGGCCGTGACGATGTCTTTGACCGCGCGGTGGCCGAACTCGTCGGTCTCGCCGAAGGTCATTCCGGACTTGATGCCTCCGCCGGCGAGCCACGTCGAAAAGCCTTGGCCGTTGTGGTCTCGACCGCAGGTCGCGGGATCGCCTTCGGTCACTGGTAGCCGCCCGATCTCGCCGCCCCAATGCACGATCGTACTGTCGAGCAGCCCACGCCGTTTGAGGTCCGTGACCAGCGCGGCAGCCGGCTGATCGGTCCTTTTACAGATCGCGGGAAGCGCGGTTCGAATGCCGGTGTGAGTGTCCCACGGCTGACCACCCAAGAAGAGCTGCACGAAGCGAACGCCACGCTCCACCAATCGCCGAGCGATCAAGCAGCGTGCGCCGTACTCGCGTGTTTCGTCTTTGTCTAATCCGTAGAGCTTTTGCGTTTCTTCAGTCTCTTGCGACAGGTCGAGAGCTTCTTTCGCCGCCGTCTGCATGCGCGCGGCCAACTCATACGATTGGATGCGAGCTTCGAGGTCCGCCTCGCCCGGATGCAATTCGAGATGCCGGCGATTCAAGGCTCGCAGCAAGTCGAGATTCTGAGCCTGCAACGTCCCCTTGAGATGCGGCGGCGGATCGAGGTTGAGAATCCGCGGCTCCTGAGCACGCAGCACCGTCCCTTGAAACAGCGGCGGCATGAACCCGTTCGACCAATTCAGCACGCCGTCCACCGGATGCCCACCGGGATCGCTGAGCACCATGTACGCCGGCAGGCTTTGGCTTTCGCTGCCGAGCGCGTACGTCAGCCACGCTCCGAGAGTCGGCCGTCCGGTCACGGCCGGGATGCCCGCTTGCCAGTAGCGGATCGAAACCTCGTGTCCGTTGTGCCCGGAGTGCATCGAGCGAATCACGCACAAGTCATCGACGACCCGCGCGGTGTGAGGCAGCAGTTCTGAGACTTCGGTCCCGCAGTCGCCGTGCTTCGCGAAACTCCACGGTGAGCCGAACAACTTTTTGCTGGCTCGATTCACGAAACTGTAAATGACCTCGCCGGGGTAATCGGTCCCGTTGAACTTGGTTAGCTCCGGTTTCGGATCGAGCAAATCCATGTGCGCCGGCCCGCCGTGCATGAACAGCGAGATCATCGCCCGCGCCTTCGCTTCGCCCGCCGGCTGTTTCGGTTTCAAGTCGAAGGACTGCGGCTTGAGCTTCACCGTCGGCGGGACGGCCAGCAGATTCTCTTGGTTCAGCAACCATGCCAGCGCAACCCCGCCGATGCCAAGCGTTCCCTTTGCGAGCAGTTCGCGTCGTGTGGGTCGAAGACTGTCGAAGTTGTCGGGCATCGTTGATTCCTCAATCGACATACAAGAATTCATTCGAGGTGAGCAGAGCTTGGCAGAGATCAGTCAGTGCCTGTAATTCAGGATCGGCATTGGCTGGTGTTTCGGTCAGCGTCGCGAACTGTTGCCGGAAGAATCCGCACACGGCGGCGAACTCGGTGGACGTGATCGGGCGGTGATACGCGATCTGCCACACAGCGGCGATTTGATTCACCAGCGCTGGCGGAGTCGGGCCGGGGAAGCTTTTATCAGCGGCCCACGCGATTTCTTTGCCGTCGGCGGCTTTCAGTTTGATCGTGATCGACCACGCGAAGGAATCAGACGTGACCGACTCGCGGCAATCGGTGATGAAATCGAGCGTGTCGCCCGGTTGCACTTCGATCGCGGCGATGTTGGCATCGACGGCTTTGTGCTCGGCGATCCACTCGCCCGCGAGGCCGCTGCGGCTGGAGACGACTCGGCTGCGAACGCCATCGCCGTTTTCGCTCGGATGATGCACACTGCCGGAGATTGAGACCGTTCCAGCCAGCGGTGAGGTCCAGCGGCGAATCGTGGCGTGTTGTTGATCGTTGCCAGTGTGGCCTCCGGCCGCATTCAAGAACGAAAAGCCAATCGCAGGATCGGGAACGACCGGGCCACCTTGCCATTGCGAGCCGGTCCAGTGTGCGAACTTGGTGAACGACTTCGTCCGTTTCGTCGAGTCATCGAATTCACCGTAGCCGATCCGCCAGAGATCGCCGGGACGGATCGGCAGCAAGCTGGGATCAGGCTCAAACGACAGCGGCTTCGAGGTCATCGTCGCCGCTTCCAGACGAACTCGCGCGGCCAGCGAACCGGCTTGCTTCAAAGCGAACTCGCTGTTCATCAGCATCAGCGACTGCGTGGCGACGGTCGATGCCGGGCGCTTGTCGCAGTTACATTCCATGACCGGAGCGTCGAACGCGCGCATCAGAGTTTCCGGTTTGCTGCGTTTCTGTTGGACGTAGACACTGCGACGTGACATATCGTTGACGATGACCTGACCGACGAAGTCTTCAACGACCGCGACCGGCTTGCCGAACATCGCGTTCGACAACGCCCCGCTGGCCGCGAGCACTCGATCGCGCATGACCTCGGCCTCCAACCGCCGCACGCTCATGCGGCCGAGTAGCAGGTTGCTCGGATCGACCGCGTCGAGTTCCGGCCGCCGAGCCGCCGATTGCCGGTAAACGGCCGAGGTCATCAGCAGGCGATGCAGGGTTTTGAAGGTTGAGAGTTGAAGGTTGAGGGTTGAGGGCAAAGCAACTTGCAGTTCACCCTCAACCCTCAACCCTCGACCCTCAACCAACTCCGCCGCCAGCCAGTCCAGCAATTCCACATGCGTCGGTCGTTCGCCGAGTTGACCAAAGTCGCCGGGCGTGCCGACCAGGCCGCGGCCGAAGTGGTGCATCCAGAGCCGATTTGCCAGCGCTCGTGGCAACAGCGGATCGCGGCCGCTGACGAGATGTTTCGCGAACGCCAAGCGACGGCCCGTCGAATTGATCGACCCGTCGTTGACCGGAAACTCGATGAGCTGACCGGGCGGAGTGGCAATCTCCAACATCGCGGCCTTGATGACCTCCTTCGGCTGGCGATGATCGCCGCGATGAAAGAGGTGCGTCGGCGGCGGCTCGCCATCTTCTTCCGCGAGACAGAACAAAAATTCTTCGACCAGCTTCTTCGACCGCATCTCGCCCATGCGTGTGTCGAAGCCTTTCAATTCGTCGGCCTCTTTCGGCAAGTACTGGTACAGCACGCCAGGCGAGATGTTGACGCTGGGTCGCTCCTTCAAAAGCTGCTGCTGCTCCGGCGAGCGTTTGTCACCGGGCGTGTTGTAGGCGTCACGCAACTTGCCGCGCAGTTCTTCGGGATGCTTGGCAAGTTCCAATTCGAGAGCCTTCGCCATGTACTCGGTTTGCTTCGAGTTCTTCTCGGCCGCGACTTTCGCAACCTCGGCTTCAATCGCGGCTGATGCCGTGCGATCGGCGTCGGTGTAGAGCGTCTTCAACCGGCCCTGCCAGCGTTTCCAATTCAACGACGGCTCGAAGATCGCCCGTAACCGGTAGTAGTCGACCTGCGAGATCGGGTCGTAGCGATGATCGTGACACTGAGCACATCCGACCGTCAGGCTCAACAGGGATGAACTGACCATCTTCAGCGTTTCAGCCATCACCGCGTTCTTCGCCAAGTCTTGATCGACGGAGCCGTCGCCAGTGCCGTCGGACACCATGCGGAGGAATCCAGTGGCCGTCAGCCGGTCGATGTCGGTCGGCGACAGATTCGCGAACTTGCCGTTGAGGAATTCGTCGCCGGCCAATTGCTCGACGATGAACTCGTCGATCGGTTTGTCGTCGTTGAGTGCGCGAATCACCCAGTCGCGATACTTGTACGCCCACGGCCGATCAACGTCCGCGTTCGAGTAGCCGTCCGAGTCGGCGTACCCTGCTGCGTCCAACCAGTGCCGTCCCCAACGCTCGCCGTAATGCGGCGACGCCAGCAAGCGGTCGATCACGCGCTCGTAGGCGTCGGGTTCGTTGTCGTTGACGAAGTCTGCCACTTCGTCGCGCGACGGCGGCAGACCGAGCAGATCGAAGTACGCTCGCTTGATCAACGTCGTCTTGTCCGCTTCGGGGCCGAACGAGAGGCCGCGTTCCTGGAGCTTCGCGAGGATGAAGCGGTCGATGGGTGTGCGAATTTCAAATTTCAGATTTGAGATTTCAGATTTGAGGTCTGAGTTCTGAGATTTCAAATCTGGGATCGGCAGCGCTGGTCGAGCGAGTGGTCGAAATGCCCAGAACGAGCGTTCTTCGTCGGTGATTCCCAGCCCCTTGCCGATCTCGGCTGGTTCGGCGCGAGCGGTCTTCGCGCCGGCTGCAATCCACTTTTCGAGCACCTCGATCTCGCGCGCCGAGACCTTTTCCTGCCCCGGCGGCATCTCGCCCGCCTTGATGCGTCGCAAAAACAAACTCGCGTCCGGCTTGCCCGCTTCGATCGCGGTGCCCGACTCACCCCCTTTGACCATCAGCCGCACCAGACGCAGGTCGAGCTTGCCCTTCAGCTCCTCTTCCGCGCCGTGACAGTCAAAACAGTGCGCCTTCAAGATCGGCCGCACATGAGTTTCAAACGTCAGTTCCTGGCCGCGACTCGACTGGCCCGCGAGCAACATCGCGGCGATCACGAGACTCCAGTGACACACGGAGCGCAAAGCACGCATGAGGGCAACCTCGAACAGCGTTTCGGTGGGAGCCGGAATGTCGGCCAGTGGGCGGGAGACATCCTGCGACGTCGCGAGCATTCTGCACGAGTCAGCGTCCCAACTCAACCGCGAACTGCCAAACCATCAGCTTGGAATCGGCCACGCCATTCCCGCCGAGAAGCCGCCATCGACGCGCACAACTTGGCCAGTCATGAAGGCGGACGCCTCGGAGGCCAGAAAGATTGCGGCTCCAACCATGTCTTCGACCTCGCCCAGCCGGCCGAGCGGTGCGTTGGCTTGGCCCCACGCGAGCATCGTCGGATCGGACCACAGCTTGCGAGTCAGATCGGTCAGGATGAATCCCGGCGCGAGTGCGTTGACTCGCACGCCACGCGGCCCCCATTCGGTCGCGAGGCCGCGCGACATCGCCGAGATACCGAACTTCGTCATCGCGTACGGCGTCACGTTCTTCAGCGGCGAGAAAGTGTTGAGCGAGTCGATGTGAATCTGCGAGCCGGATTTTTGAGCGAGCATCACCTTGCCGACCTCAACTGCCATCCAGAACGCACCACGCAAGTTGACATCGATGATGAAGTCGAACTCTTCTTCCGTGTAGGTCTCAGCCGGCTTGCGCTTGTTGACTCCGGCGACATTCAGCAGCACGTCGATGCGGCCGAACTGATCGGTGACTTGCTTCACGCAGCGCTCGATGTCCGCTTTCTTGGCGGCATCGCAAACGACCGGCAAGACTGGATTCGACGGCGAACCGATCTCGGCGGCGGTTGCTTCCAGCGTGCTGACTTCGCGACCGGTGATGATGACTTTGGCTCCGCGCGCGGCAAAGCCGGCGGCCAAAGCTTTGCCGATTCCGCGACTGCCTCCGGAAACGAGCGTGACTTTGTCTGCGACGGAAAACAACGAGTCGGCGGTCATGGGGTGTTCCTTGAGATCATCAGCCGGCACGCGCTAGCGTCCGGTTAACGAGAACGAGATCGTCGATAACCGGACGCTAGCGCGTTCCGGCTCATGGAGGGATTCATTTCGGCGGTGTTGGGATCGCTCGGATCGTGTGGTAGGCGAAGTCGATGTTTTCGGACTTCTGGATCGCTCGCAGAATCTGGGTGTTGATTCGGTCTTGGATCGTCGGCCGCTGACGCGGGTGAACCAAAAAACGCAGCGTCAGGTCGATGCCGTTGGAGGCCGCCCAAGTGCGGACGACAGGATCGGTCGAGTCGGCATGAATCGACAACTCCGACGACATTCGCTGGATTTGAGCGAACGCGAGTGCGGCAGTCTGTTTGATCTCTGGCTCGTCGAGCGCGATGTTCTGCAACAGATCGCGAGCTTTCTCCCAGTCGCTTTCGTAGGTCACGGTGTAGACCATCGAGCACCAGATGTACGGAAACCCGCGCGTGTAGTTGACCAGCGGTTGCTTGAAGACTTGATTGTTCATCAGCACGACGAGTCCGCCGGTCAAGCTGCCGCTGATCGTTGCGGAATCTGCCAGCGGAGCACACTGCAGCAACGTCGTGTGTGTGAACGTGATGTCCACGACCTCGCCCTGCTGCTCGCCGATCGTGACCCAGTCGCCGTTGCGATAGCCGCGTGCTCCCTTGATGAAGAACCACGCGGCAAAGCTGGCGACCAGTTCTTGCAGAGCGATCGCCAGTCCAGCGACCGACAGGCCGAGCAGAGTCAGCAGGTTCTGGTACTGGTCAGCGAAGACGAAGACCAAGCCGACGACGGTGGCGAGCGCCGTCAGCAACGACAGCACTTTGTTGAGGTAGTATCGTCGCTGCGGATCGCTGACTCGGCGATTGACGGCGATTCGCAGCACCAGCATCGCCAGCAGGACAGCCGCAAAGGTGATCACCAGCCGCAACACATGCTGCCACCAGCGGCCAAGTTCGCGCTCTTCGTTCAGAGCCTGCGATTCCTTGGCCTTGGCGGTTGCCTCGGCCATCAGCATGGCTTCGCGCCGTGCCAGAATCTGATCGGAAAGCTCGCGGCTTTCATCCGTGAGTTGTTGACGCTCGGACCACAGGTTCTTTTTCAAATCCTCCGACAAGCCGCCCTGCATCGACAGCTTCTTCTGAACCAAATCGCTTTCCTTGCGGACGACGTTGAGCCGAGCTTGCAGCAACCCGACTTCCTTGCGCAACGATACGGCGATCTGTTTGGCGAGGTCCGCTTCCTCGCGAGCGTTTTTGGCTTGCTCGAGTTTCTTGAAGACCGCGTCGAAAGGAAGCGACGCATCTTTGTCCGAAGTCTCGGCGGCATCACGTTGTCGAAGTTCATCCTCGCGCTGAGTGAGTTCCAGCGCCTCTTGAGCCTGATCGGCAAGTTGTTTGGCCGATTCCAACTCAGCTTGGGCTTCCTGATGCTCCTCGATCGCAGTTTTGACTTCGGCTTCGGCTTTCTCTTTGGCGGCCGCGTCATCGCCGGCATTCGCCTCGATGAGCCGGCCCTTGGCTTCTTCAACGGCTTTCGCGGCGGCGACGACGGCTTCTTCGGCTTGATCTCGTTCGAGCAGTCGGCGAGCCAACTCACGTTCGGCTTTGACGAGCGACGGCTCGGCCTTCTCTGGCGTGGATTCCGCCTTCAGGGATGTCGGCTCCGCTGGCTCACGCTCCTGTGCGGCAAACGACGATGCGGCGATCAACCACAAACAGAGACCAACCAATTCTCGTCGCCACATCAAGACCTCCGTGTTCTGACGTGGGGCAGGTTGTCAACCTGCCCGCCCTGAAGGGCAGGTTGACAACCTGCCCCACGCCTAGCCGCGTTTTTCCAACGGCGCGAAGGCTCGCAGTGTCGCGCCGGTGTAGATTTGCCGGGGACGATTGATGCGGCTGGTCGTGTCGGCGTTTTGCTCACGCCAGTGAGCGATCCAGCCGGGCAGTCGGCCGATCGCGAACATGACCGTGAACATGTTCGTCGGGATGCCCATCGCGCGGTAAATGATGCCGCTGTAGAAATCGACGTTCGGGTACAGCTTGCGTTCGATGAAGAATTCATCGTGCAGAGCGACCTCTTCGAGCTTCTTGGCGATGTCCAACAGCGGATCGTTGATGCCAAGCTGGCCGAGCACCTCGTCGCAGGTCTTTTTGAGGATGATGGCCCGCGGGTCGAAGTTCTTGTAAACGCGATGACCGAAGCCCATCAGCTTGAAGCCGCTGTTTTTGTTCTTGGCCATGTCCACATACTTCTTGTAGTCGGATCCGTCGTTGCGAATCTGCTCCAGCATTTCGAGCACGCTTTGATTGGCTCCACCGTGCAGCGGTCCCCACAGTGCGCAGATGCCGGCCGAGATCGAGGCGTACAAATTCGCCTGGCTGCTGCCGACGATTCGCACGGTCGAGGTGCTGCAATTTTGCTCGTGATCGGCGTGCAGGATCAGCAGCTTGTTGAGCGCTCGGACCCAGACGTCGTTGACTTTGTACTCCTCGCACGGGATCGCGAACATCATGCGCAGAAAGTTCGCGCAGTACGACAGCTCGTTTTGCGGATAGATCGTCGGCTGTCCGGCCGACTTCTTGTAGGCGTAGGCCGCGATCGTCTTGGTCTTGGCGAGCAGCCGGATAATGTCCTGATCGGGATCGTCGGGATCGACGTTCGGGTAAAAGGTCGAGAGCGAAGCCACCATCGACGACAGCACCGCCATCGGGTGCGCGGTTGGCGGAAAGCCTTCGTAGAACTTCTTCATGTCCTCGTGCAACATGCTGTGGCGCGTCAGCTTCTCTCGGAAGACGCCGAGCTGGTGCGGATTCGGCAGCTCGCCGTAGATCAGCAGGTGCGCGACTTCGACGAACGAAGCGTTGTCAGCCAGATCGGCGATGTCGTAACCGCGATACCGCAGGATGCCCTCTTCGCCGTCGATGAAGCAGATCGAACTCTTGCACGCCCCGGTGTTGCCGTAACCGGAATCGAGCGTGATCGCGCCGCTCTTGGCTCGCAGAGTCGTAATGTCGATGCCGACCTCGCCCTCGCTGCCGACGACGACGGGCAGGTCGTATTCTTTCCCGTTCAAAATCAACTTCGCGTTGTCCATGAGTCTTCCGGATTCTTTCTCGTGGGGCTAATCAGGCGAGCGCAGCGTGTGAGCGGAACGGTTCCAATCGGCGGCATTGTTGTGCCCCGGACTCGATTTTCCAACCCGCGCCACGGAGGAATTCGCCGACAGATTGCGGGGGCACGGACTCCGAATCCACAACGGCTCGACGCTCCGCTACAGTCCCGCCCTTTCCGATCATTTCTGGCGAGGGTTCGTGGCCGATGGCTGTGTTGATGCAGATTCTGAAGGCGTGCAAGAGTTACGGCGAACAAGTGCTGCTGGACGGGGCCGAGGCGACGTTGTCCGACGACGTGAAGGTCGGCTTCATCGGCCGCAACGGAGCGGGAAAGAGCACGCTGCTCCGAGTCCTGCTGGGGGAAGAGGAACTCGACAGCGGCGAGGTGACTCGGCATCCGAATCTGAAGATCGGCTACCTGCGGCAACACGATCCGTTTCTGCCGGGCGAGTCCGCTCACGACTTCCTGATCCGCGACAGTGGGCAACCGGAGTGGAAGTGCGGCGAGGTCGCTGGTCAATTCGAGTTGAAGGGTGACTACCTCGAAGGTCCGGTCTCTCGACTGTCGGGCGGTTGGCAGACGCGCGTCAAACTGGCGGCGCTGCTGCTGCACGAACCGAACCTGCTGCTGCTCGATGAGCCGACGAACTTCCTGGACTTGCGCACGCAGATTCTGCTCGAACACTTCCTGCGAAACTTCAAGGAGGCCTGTCTGATCGTCTCGCACGACCGAGCGTTTCTCGCCGCGACGTGCGACCACACGCTCGACCTGTCGCGCGGCAAGCTGACGATGTATCCCGGCAAGATCGACGCCTTCCTGAACTATCAGCGCGACCAGAACGAGCACCTCGCTCGCTCGAACGTGGCGATCCAAGCCAAGCGGCGTGACCTCGAAGTCTTCATCGCGAAAAACAAAGCGCGAGCCAGCACTGCGACGCAAGCTCGGTCCAAGTCCAAGCAACTCGAACGGCTGGAACTGGCGGACATCGCCAGCGACGAACCAACGGCGTGCATTCGCGCACCGCTCGTCGAGCCGCGACAAGGCCCGGCTGTGCGGTGCAAGGATCTGACGATCGGATATCCCGAACGCCAGGTCGCCAGCAGGATCGACGTGGAAATCGATCACGGTGAGCGAGCGGTCATCGTCGGCGACAATGGCCAAGGCAAGACAACGTTCCTGCGAACCGTTGTTGATTCGCTCAAACCGCTCGCCGGTGATGTGAAATGGGGCTTCGGTTGTCAGGTCGGCGTCTATGCCCAGCACGTCTACACCAGCTTGCCGGAGAAGTACACGGTGCAGGAGTACCTCCAGTCCAACGCCGCGTTCGGGACAACGACACAGAAGATTCTGAGCATTGCCGGAGCGATGCTCTTCCGTGGCGATGCCGTTCAGAAGCGTGTCTCGGTCCTCTCGGGAGGCGAACGTGCGCGCGTTTGTCTCGCGGGGTTGTTGCTCTCTCCCTACAACGTGCTGGTTCTCGACGAACCGGGCAATCATCTCGACGTCGACACGGTCGAGGCACTCGCTCAAGCGATGATCGACTACAAGGGCACCGTCATCTTCACGACACACGACCGGCACTTCATGAAGCGTGTCGCCACCTGCGTTATCGAAGTCCGCGACGGCCACGTCACCAACTACGGCGGCGGCTACGACGCCTATCTCTACGCGGTCAACAAAGAGATTGAGGACGGGGAACGCGAACTCGCCACGCGCCTCAGCAAAGCCCCGCCCACCGTTCGCAACCTGACTGCCGTTCGCGCGCCGCGCCGTGACGATCGTGCGATTCGCAAGGAAATCGCGACCATCGAGAAGACTATCTCCCGTCTCGACGACCAAAAAAAGAAAGCCAGCGGCCAACTCTTGGAAACGTGCGACGCGGCCGAATCCCTGCGCCTGCACAACGAAGTGACCGCCCTCACCTCGCAACTCGAAGAGGCCGAGGAACGCTGGTGCCAGTTGCAGGCCGAGTTGGAAGAGTCCGAGTGACCGACCGGATCCGTTTTCCGCTGCGAATGCGGTCGCCGAGATCGCGCACGCCAATGTTCTGTCTCAATTCGCTGGCACGAGGATGCCACGCTGCGACAAGTCTGTCTCGCTGCGTGCCAGTCATCCTCAAGAGCCACTCTCCGGCTTCGCGAGCGATTCGGTCCCACGGATGGTGAGGACCGGACATTTGGCGCTGCGAACGACGTTCTCCGCGACGCTGCCCATCAAAAGATGCTTCAACCCGGTACGACCATGGGTCGCCAAGACGATCAAGTCGATCTTTTCGTGCGCGGCATAGTCGAGGATTTCGTGGATCGCAGGGCCTTCGCGATCCGCTCGGACGATGAAGGGGCAACGCGCGGCGAGTTCCGGATTGGGCAGTGCGGCGAGCTTCTCGTGACACAAGAGCCGCAGCTTGGGCAACCACTCTGGCATCGGAGACATGGCCAGTTCCGGATTCAACGAGATGGTGTCATAGCCCTCGAAGACATGCAGCAGATGCAACTCCGCCTGGAACGCGGATGCCAACTCAACCCCAAACTGCAAAGCATTGAGGCTGAGGTCGCTGAAATCGACCGGGCACAAAATCTTTCGGAGCGTGAGCACGAGTTGCCGTCCTTTCAAGAGCGAAGCGAGAAGTCTGGCCAATGACCTTGCAAGCGCGATGCCAAAGTCATGATGCCCGCGAGTCGCACGCCATGGTTGCAGCATCGCGGGCGTTTTGGGCGGATTCGCACGCACGGTTCGTGACAACTCCGCACATCGACCCACTTGACCGCACACATGCCGCAAGCGTGTGACTTCTCACACCAACCCGAAGAGACTGTGATTTTTTGACGTGGGATAGGCTTCCAGCCTGTCAAACTCGCGGAAAAACTCGACAGGCTGGAAGCCTATCCCACAAAAAATCACAGCCTCGAAGCGTCAGCGAGGGCGAACGCACCGAAAGAAGGCGAACTCCTCGCTCGATGAAGTGATCGCCCTCGCTGACGCTTTGGGTTTGTTCCGTCGGTACGACCTTTGCCTCAGGGCTTTGGTGAACGATCAACTCTTTGCAAGTCTCAATCAAAGGAGCAGTCATCATGTCCTGGTTCCCCAAGAAATGTTTGGTGGTGCCCATCGACTTCTCGTCCGCATCGGACGTGGCGATTCAGACCGCCTTGGAAATCGCGAAGCTGCCGAGCGACGTGCATGTGATTCATGTCGCCTTGGTTCCCGATGCGATCCCGTACGCGGGTGAGGTGGTTTGGACGACGGAGCCGGCGCGTTGGTTGCAGCTCGCCGAACAACATCTGGCCGACTACCTCAAATCGCGTCCGCAGTTCGCGGGAGTGTGCTCGAAAGTCTTGGAGGGCAATGCCGGTTCTCGGATCGCTTCGTTCGCGGCCGAGGCTCACGCCGACTTGATCGTCATGCCGTCTCACGGCTACCACGGCGTGAAACGGCTGCTGCTAGGCTCTGTCGCCGAAATCGTCCTGAGGCACGCGCCGTGCGAAGTCCTGATACTGCGACGACCAGACTAGCACGAAGCGCCAGCGAGTGGTTTTTCTCGAACAGGCATCAACTCGATTGGCGCCGCCGCAGTCCCCTCTCCCGGAAGGAGAGGGATTGGAGATCACGCCTTCGCGCAATTTGCGAAGACCATTTCGCCGCGAGACCAGCGCGACGCGGCATGAGGCGTGGCGAGTGCGGTCGCGAGAGCGTCATTGAGTTCATAAACGCCGTCGTCCAGGCCGGCTTGATGCAGGCCCTCACTCAGACCGTCCGACATTCCTTCGTGGAGTTGCTCGGCGACGCCGACGGCCCAATAGGCCGATGCCTTTTCGGCATCATGGCAACTTCCATTGCCATCACATGGGCATGAAGAACACAAACGCCGACAGGTAATCGGGCGGCTCAGGAAGGTCAGACAGTGGCCGTCCTTCGTGCGCAGCGGGCAGTTGATGCCGGTTTGCGGAAACTCTTCGGCCGCAACAGAGCGGGCACGCCGAGCATTCGACACGGCTATTTCGCGGATCAACTGCAACTCCGATTTCGGATAATTGCGTTCCAACTCGGCGGTGATCGCGAAGACTTCCGGCGCGGTGACCGTGATTTGCCGAGGCCGTGTGTTCGGACACGTCTTGGCGACGTCCGAGTGCATCCGTCGTGCGGCCTGTTCGAGGACCGCGTTCGCGCCGGCTTCCAGCTCGGTGGCGATTGCCAGCGGGGTCTCCGCTGACCGAGGCTGACGTGCATGTCGCGCAACAACTCGGCGAGCCACGTTCGCGGCCCATGTCCGCAAACGCTCACCCGACAGCGCCGGCACTTCCCAACCCGCCGACGCCGGGCGAACAACTCCGCCGCTCCAACCGGCAAACGCGACACTGCAAAACATCAGCGCGAACGCGGCCACAACAACCAATATCGTCAACGCCAGAAAAATGATCGGTAGCCACAACATGGCGAGCACTCCCGCACGGCGTTGAACAGCTTTTCGTTTTGGTTTGGTTTGCTGTGACGACCCACGCCGGAGAGGTCGTGTCAGGTCGCAGTCCGAGCAAGCTGCGTGCCGCCGCCGGGTTGGCCGAAGTTCCAACGGATGTGCGCGCGGCATCGCTCACGCAGCGCGCGAGTTGGTGCGAACAGTGAGCGAACTCACGCAATTTCTCGGAGTTACACCATCCGAACGCCTTCTCTTCGCTTTGGAACGCACCTTGCGACATTGACGGTGGCTGATTGATCGAGGTGGGAGGGGCCTGATGCGACGTCGAACTCTGTTGAAGTGGGTCAGCGGTTGTCTGGGAGCTTTGTGCGCCTCGGTCGTGGGCATTCCAGGAGTGAGCTTCGTGTTGCAAGCTCTGCGGAAAAGCGGCTCGGACGTTGATCGCGTGCGGCGAGTCGCTCGACTCAAGGATCTTCCGATCGGCAAACCGGTCGCGGTGCCAATTGTCGGCGCGCGCGAAGATGCGTGGACCGTACACCCGGACGAAGTGCTCGGCCGCGTGTGGCTCGTGAAGCGACCGTCCGACGCAAAGGACGGTGCGGAGCCGACCGCTCAAGTCGCGGCCTTCAGTGCGACCTGCCCGCATCTAGGCTGCGCTGTGCAGCATGATGCCAAGGAGAATCGGTTTCTGTGCCCATGTCATCGCGCCATCTTCGGCCTGGATGGCGAACGAGTCGTCGCGAAGAAGGGAAGCCAGAAGAACCCGTCACCGCGTGCGATGGACCTGCTGGACTGCCGACTCGTCACGGACAAGACGACTC
Organism: Candidatus Kuenenia stuttgartensis; assembly: GCA_945904015.1. Taxonomy (GTDB): domain Bacteria; phylum Planctomycetota; class Planctomycetia; order Planctomycetales; family Planctomycetaceae; genus SXKJ01. The sequence continues at coordinate 53,476 of CAMDPK010000001.1, forward strand.
AGGAGGTCTGGGTCGAAGTCACTTTCCAAAAGTTCGAGCAAGGGCTGACCAAGAAGGTGCTCAAAGCGTAGCCACGCTCGCCAGAGCGTGGGTGGTTGAATGCGGAGCCCACGGTCTGGCGACCGTGGCTACAACTTTGAAATCTCGAATGATGCAATCGTTTCTCAATTGGCTCGATGCTCGCACCGATTACCGGCAACTGCTGGCACCGATCCGCAACCGAGTGTTGCCGGCCGGGCCGCGTTGGGCGTATTCGACGGCGAGCTGTCTGCTGTGGCTGTTCATCATCCAATTGGTGACCGGGTTGTTGCTGATGCTCAGCTACAGCCCGTCGACAACCACCGCGTGGGCCAGCGTGCATTTCATCGAGCAATCGGCGGCCGGGCATTTCCTGCGCGGCGTGCATCACTTCGCCTCCCATGCTTTGATCATTCTGTGCGGCGTGCATGTCGTGCGCGTGTTGCTGGCGCGGGCGTTTCAGGCTCCACGCGAGTTGCTGTGGGTCACTGGCTTGTTGCTGTTTCCGTTGATGCTGCTGTGGGCGATCTCAGGCAACCCGTTGTCGGGCGGGCTGAAGGGAGTCTCGCAGATTGAAGTCGAGGGACACATCATCGGCTCGACGCCGTGGGTGGGACCGATCATTCAACGCATTCTGATCGGCGGCGAAGAGGTTGGGCATCTGACGCTGACGCACCTGTACTTTTTGCACGTTGGCTTGTTGCCGTTGCTGGTAATTGGCTTGCTGCTGTTCCACATCGGGCAGGTGTATCGCCACGGCTTGTCGGTCGCTGAACTGGGTGGTCCTCATGATGATGTCTCGCACTGGTCGGCTCCGAACTTGACGAATTTGGCGGCGGCACATCCGTTGGCGATGATGCCGCCGCGGCTGAAGTACTTTCCGCATCAGACGGTGCGGAACATGACCGTGCTGACCGTGGTGTTCGGGATCGTCGCGGCCATCGCCTGGCAGCACGGAGCGCCGCTGGACGCTCCGGCCGATCCGACGTTGCCGCACACCCCTCGGCCGGAATGGTACTTCCGCAGTCTGTTCGAGCTGCGGCGCTACTTCACAGGCGATTGGGAATTCGTGGCCACGATCATCATCCCGGCGGCCGTTTTGGGGTTCTTTGTGCTGTTCCCGATGTTGGATCGCAAATGTTCGCCGCGCGTGAGTGCCGTCCTGCGAGTTCTGGTGGTGCTGTGCGGTGTCGGGACGTGGGGAGGGCTGACGGGAATGTCGTACCTCCGCGATTGGAAGGATGCTGAGTACATCGCCTCGTCAGTGGAAGTCGATGCACTTTCCGCCCGTGCTCGCGAGTTGGCCGACCGTTCGCTGTTGCCGCCCGAAGGGGCGATCACGCTGCTGCGTGATGATCCCAAGACACAAGGTCCGCTGCTGTTCGCTCGGCATTGTGCGAGCTGTCACTCGCATGTCGATGCGAGCGGCCGGGGTCTCGTGGCGAGCGAGCCGTCGGCTCCGAACCTGCATGGATTCGGAACCGCCGAATGGATCAGCGGCACGCTCGATCCGCAGCGAATCGCTTCCGCGCACTACTTCGGCAAAACGAAATTCGCCGAGGGAGACATGGTCTCGAAGGTCAAAGAACTATTCGATGGAATCGAAGAGGTCGAGGCCGTGAAGATGCGCGACGATCTGAAACTGGTCGCGCAGGCCCTCTCAACCGAGGCGGCCTTGCCTCGCGCAGCCGCGGCTGGCCACGACGCTCAAGCCCCGATCGTGGCCGGCCGTGAGCTGCTTTCCGGACGACTCTCTTGCACCGATTGCCATCGCTTCCACGACAAGGGCGAGCTTGGTTCTGCTCCCGATCTGACTGGCTACGGCTCGCGCGAATGGCTGCTGGGAATGATTGGCAATCCGCAGCACGAGCGATTCTACTCCGGTGACCGCAACGACCGGATGCCGGCGTTCGCCGAAGACACCGAGCATCCCGAACGGAATCTGCTTTCGCGGCGAGAACTCAACCTGCTGGTCGATTGGTTGAGAAGTGATTGGTACGAACCTCCGATGACCTCCGTGCCGGCCAAGCCTCGAAACCCGATCCTGGCCGGGAACTAGCACGACGCGCCAGCGAGTGATGTTGGTTTGGACCACTCGCTGGCGCGTCGTGCTGGTGTCCGTCAGTCTCTCTGAAAAACACCGCCCCAAGGCGGAACGACGAGTTCGGGCTTCGTTGTGAAGCCCGGTTTTTCTGGTCCCCGGAAAGGGAGAGATTCATGAAGAAGTTATTCTGGATTCTGATGGCGTCACTGCTCGTGGGAGGCTTCGCGATCGCGGAGCGAGTGGAGGCGCAAAAGACCAAGGGCAAGACCCGCGCGGCGTCGACCAAACTGCTGATGAAGGGCTTGATCGCCGCGAACTGCGGCGCTGCGAAGAAAGATCTCGACGCCGCCGAGATCAATTGGGACGACGTGACTTTGCACGCCGCCCTGCTGAATGAATCGGGCTACATCCTGATGGATGACGGCCGCTGCCCGGACGGCGAATGGGCTAAGTCCGCGAAGGCTCTGCAAGCCACGAGCGCGGCGTTACTTGCCGCCGCCGAGAAGAAAGATGCCGCTGCCGCCAAAGCCGCGTTTGCCGATCTGACGGCTCAAAGCTGCAAGGTCTGCCACGCGGCTCACAAAGGAAAATGACTTCGGTTCGCAGATGAAGTCCGGTGTTCCGGGAGGGCGAGGCTCCCGCCGAGCCAATGCGCGAACGGCTCGGCGGGAGCCTCGCCCTCCCTTTTGGATTGGTTCCTTCAATCACACATCTGCCGCGTTGATCATCTCGTTGACGGCAACAGTGCTGCCGAAGACGAACAGGCAATCTCCAGCGCGGAGTTCGGCGTCGCCCGGCGGTGGGATCAAGCGTTGGCCGTCGGCGCGGCGCACTCCGAGGATCATCACACCCTTTTCTCGCAGATCGGTTTCGGAGAGCCGTTTGCCGATGTAGCGGCTGTGTTCGTGCAGTTGCAGGTCCGCGAGTTCGAGGTCGATGCCAGTCTCATCCGTGACTTCCAGGAAATCTTCGATGCTGGGGTGCAGCATGAAGCGAGCCATTTTGACCGCTCCGGTGCTGAACGGACTGACGACGCGAGTGGCTCCGGCGTGTTGCATCTTTTGCACGGCTTTGTCGTCGCTGGCGCGGGCGATGATCGGCAGTGCGGACTTCAACATTCGAGCGGTCAGCACGACGTAGATGTTGTCCGCATCCGTGCTGAGCACCGTGGTCAGCGCGTGAGCACGTTCGATTCCCGCGTGCCGCAGCACGTCGTCGTTCGTGGCGTCGCCGATGACATACAGCCAACCGCGCTGGTCGCAGAGACTGTGCAGTCGCTCGGCATCGCGGTCGATCACGACGAACGGTTGGCTGCGGTCATGCAAATAGTTGGCGATGGTCGAACCCATCCGGCCCAAGCCGCAGATGATGTAGTGGTCGTGAAGTTGCCCCAGGTTCTTTTCCATGCGTCGTCCTTCCCAAAACTCGCGCATCTCAGCGCTGATGATCCACTGACCGATCCGCGTCGCGGCGTAGGTGAAGACCCCCAAGCCGGCGAACAGGTACGCCATCACGAACCAGCGACCGGCCGGGCTGAGCGGCACGATCTCGCCATAACCGACGGTCGTCAGCGAAATGACCGCCATGAACAAGCAATCGAGCCACGGCGCGTGCTCAATCACGCGCAGGCCCAGAGTGCCGACGACCGTCAGAGCCAACAACATTCCCACGCTGGATACCAACGGCCTCATGCCGCACTCCTCTCGTCCTGCATCACACGCGGCCGAGATTAGAAAGCGTTGGCTATTTCACAAAGGCTGATTGGCGGCAAATTCTGACTGGCGGATGTCGTGTAACCGATCGAAGCGTTGCCGTGCGAGGTCGATCGCCGGTGCCAGATCCGCCAGCTTGATCGGTTTGGTGAGAAATGCCTGCACACAAGCCGCGTTGGCACACTGGATCATTTCCGGCAAGTGATAGGCCGACACCAAAATCGCCGGCACCAGATACTGCTCACCAATCTGTTGCGCCGCACTCAGGCCGTCCATTTCCGGCATTCTGAGATCGGTGATGACGAGGTCGGGCAATTGTCGCAGGCACTCGTCCACCAATTCGCGGCCGTTCGCCGAGCAGGACACGACATCATGTCCGAGGTGCTTCAGCATGCGCTGGTAGTACTCGCGCATGTCGGGTTCGTCGTCGGCCACTGAGATGCGAAGTGCGGACATGGCTCATCGTCCCCATTCCACGGCAAGCGACTCACCGCGAAACTTCTTGGCGATGGCTTCACGTCTTCTCCGCCATCAACACCACCGTGAAGGTACTGCCGTGACCGACTTCGCTGGCGACGTTCAGCGCGCCGCGGTTCTTTTCGAGAATGGCCTGCGAGAGCGCCAATCCCAATCCGATGCCGCGTGCCTTGGTCGAGCGAAACGGCTCGCGGATGCGAGGCAAATCCTCGGCCGAAATTCCGCAGCCCGTGTCGGTCACAGAGACCTCGATCTGGTCTTGCACGTGCCGTGCCGACAGCGTCAAACGTCCGCCGCCGAGCATCGACTCGCAGCCGTTGCGGATCAAGTTGCTGAAGACAATGGCCATTTGTTTTTCATCGGCCAGAGCGTGCGGCAGTTCGGCCGGGATGTCCCAGACCAATTCGACGTGCTCCGGCCACGAGTCGGTCGGCACCGATTTCTGCAAGCATTCGAGAATTGACGTCGGTTGCAGGTTCGGCGACGGCAGCTTTGCGAACTCGGACAACGCGGAGATGACCGAGTCCGACACGGCGACTTGCCGTTCGATGCGTTGCAGGTGTTCGGCAACTTTTTCCGGTGCGGCGTTCTTGGCATTCCGCAGGAAGTACACCGAAGTGCGCATCACGTTGAGCGGATTCCGCAACTCGTGAGCGACCCCGCCCGCGACTCGGCCAATCGCCGCCAGTCGCTCGGCACGCATCAGCCGATCGTTCGAGGCAGTCTCGTAAGCGTCTTGGATGATCGCTAGGTCCAGATCCAACAGCGTGTTGATCGACCGCATCGTGGCCGCGAGTCCGTCGATGCCACCGCCGGTTGGCCAATTCAGCCGGAGCACTCGCAACAGACCATTCCGCAGTCTCGACACAGCCGCTTCGACGTAGATCTGCTTCAGGCCAATCTCGACGTGTCGGTAGCCGACTCGGAAACGCCGCTCGGCATAGGCCAAGTCATACGGACCGGTCAGGAGTTGGTGCAGCCAGATTTGCAGCGTCCCCTTCAGACGCTGGACCTGCGCGTCGCCGCCGGTGATGACCTTTTGAGTCGCTTCATGCTCGGCGATCTCGCGGTAAAAGTCGTCCACGAGTTCCGGAAACGATGACTCGACGAGCGGTGCAGCGGCGCGGACCCGCTCCGCGTCGGCCTGCGTCCAGCCGACGTAGCGTTGGATGTCCTGATACCGCTCAAAGAGCTCATCGACTCGCAGATCGAACGCCACAGCCGGCCCCTTCATCGGCCAGGAGGATGGGCACTCTTGCCCGTACTGGTCGGGCAAGAGTGCCCAACTTACTTCCCAGAATCAACAGCGAGCACACTTCAGAACTCGCGACTCGGAGCGTGGCTGAAGCGACCCCGACGGAACCTTGGTCAGAATCTCTTCGCGCAACACTGGAACTTCGGTCGGAGCCACAATTCCCAATCGGACTTGGTTCCCTTTGATAGCGATCACTCGCACAACGATATTCTCGGCGATGCGAATTTCCTGATTCAGTTTTCGTGTTAACACCAACATAGCCGTGCTCCTTCCTGGCGGCGAATCGGCGAAGGCACCGGCTTCTTCCTTGAAAGCCTCGCACCTTCCAGGGCGGGGAACCGAACCGCTTGTGGCCTGGCAGTATTTGCCGGTCGCGAAGAATGTGCCGAACCTGAAAACTCTGTGAAAAATCTCGCTTCGATGTCCGATGAGGACCGTTTTTCGAGCCGTTTCGGTTGCCACAGCCGTTTCTGCCGTGGACTTCGTGCGATCGCGGGGCTGGTCGGCCACCAAAGCCTCTGTGCCAATCACGCTCGGTGCGCGCGGCCATGCACAGGTCTCGCTCAACTTTCGGCGAGGTGCTGGCACGTTCTTCGCAATCTCAAAATCGCCCTCCTGCAAACTGCCAAATCCGGCCGGCCTGTCTTTCTCCGACTCTCATCCGCATTCGTCGACTTGAGATTCCCACCCAGTTCTCCTCCCGCCTCGCGAGTTGTCGTCACATCGTTGAGTGTTCAACATGCTCGCCCGATGGCTCGTCCCACGAGATAGTCCTGCCATGAACAATACCCCCGCGACGCCTCACCGGCCGACTCGATTATTGGTCGTGGATGACGACATCGACACGTGCGCCAATCTGGCGGACATCCTGTCCGACGTCGGCTACGAGGTGCGGACGGCTCTCGATGCCGCGTCCGCGCTGCGCGCGCTCGACGAGCAGGCCTTCGACATCGTGCTGCTCGATTTGAAGATGCCCGGCATGGACGGTCTGCAACTTTACCGCGAGTTGAAACACCGCTCGGCGTCCACGGTCGCGATCTTGATCACCGGCTTCGCGGACGCAGAGACGCGCCAGCAAGCGGAACAACTTGGCGTGTGGCGCATCCTGCCCAAACCGGTCGATGTCCCGGCTCTCTTGCCTCTGATTTCCGAAGCGGCGGAGCAACCGCTGCTCCTAATCGTCGATGACGATCCCGATTTCTGTGCCAGTTTGCACGACGTACTACGCGAACAATCCTTCCGCGTCAGCATCGCCGGCTCGGCCCAGGAGGCGGCAGAGCAAATGGCCCGCCAAGAGTTTCCGATCATGCTCGTCGATTGGCGGCTCCCGGACGCCGACGGCCTGACACTTTTGAAACAAATCCACGAACAACAACCACTGGTGAGAACCGTGCTGTTGTCGGGACATCGCGAAGAACTGAAACAACGTCTGGAGCAAAACTCACTTCACGGCGTGGATGTCTTTTTCTACAAGCCGCTCGAAATGGACACCTTTCTTGGTACGCTCCAACGCTGGGCGTCCCCGCAAAAGTAACCCGAAGCGTGAGCGAGGACGTCGGAACATCCAGCGTGAAATTCGCCCTCGCTCACGCTTCGGGTTACTTTTGAAACCGTTTCGAGACAACCCATCACCACGGATTTGTTCCATGCCTCAACACTCGGTCGAGATTCCCGATCGCGACATCTTGGGGCCGTTGTCGCTGCTGGTCGTGGAAGACGATCCGGACACACGCAGCAACTTGACCGACATCCTCGAAATGGACGGCTACCGCGTGCAGGCCGCCGAGACCTTCGGCCAAGCGTTGCGTGAGGCGAGGTGGGACGAGTACTTCGCGATCGTGCTCGACCGCAAACTGCCGGACGGAAACTCCGAAAATTTCCTGCCGCAACTGCGACAGCTCGCGCCGCAGGCCTCCATCGTGATCGTCACCGGCTACGAAGATTTGACCGGAGCGATCGCTGCGCTGCGCAACGGAGCCTCCGACTATCTCATCAAGCCAGTCGATGCCGACACGCTGCGCTCTCGGCTGCGGCAACTGGCCGAAAAGCGACAAGCCGAACTGGCGTTGAAGGCCGCGAACGCTCGCATGTTGCAAGCCGAACGGCTCGCCGCCATCGGCGAAATGATGACCGGGCTGGTCCACGAAAGCCGTAACGCGCTGCAACGCAGCGAAGCCTGCTTGGAAATGCTCGGCCTCAACCTGCAAGGGCAAGCCGATTCGCTGGATTTGGTGGCGCGCGTCCAGAAGGCTCAGAAGAAACTGCACGAACTGTTCGAGGAGGTCCGCAACTACGCCGCCCCGATCAAGCTGCAACGCGCCGATCACGATCTCCGCGACGTGCTCGAAGAAACGTGGGAAAACCTGATCTGGTCGCGCCAAGGTCGCAACGTCGCGTTCCTGCTTCCCAAGTCGGACACGTCGCCGCGCTGCTCGGTCGATGCCAGCCGCCTCGAACAGGTCTTTCGCAACATCTTCGAAAACTCACTCGGTGCCTGTACCGATCCCGTCCAAATCGAAGTCCGTTGGAAACCGACCAAGCTCGACGGCCGTTCGGCCTGGCAGATGTCCATCGCCGACAACGGCCCCGGCATGTCTCCCGAACAACGTCAAAAGATTTTCGAGCCGTTCTTCACGACGAAACCGACCGGCACCGGCCTCGGCATGGCGATTAGCAAGCGCATCATCGACGAACACGACGGCCTGATCGCCGTGAGCGAGTCTCGCTCCGAAGGGACGGAAATCGTCATCACGCTGCCGGCAACGTAGCCGTCTCGCTCCGCGAGACGAGCCGAATTGCCAAATCGCGCCCATGAAGCGCTCGGCTCGTCACGCGGAGCGATGACGGCTACGTTGGCGGAACGCCTTTTGCCATTCACTCTGCGAAACATCGTCCCGCCATTGAAAGCCGACCGTCATGTTCCGTTTCGCACTATTTTTCGCGATCGCCGTGGTTCCTTTGTCCGCTTCCGCACAGTTCGACATCGAACGCGAACCGGTCAACTATCTCAAGTCGCCGTTGGCTGACCCGATCAGCCAGTTGCAGAAGCGACTCAATACCGATGAAGTCCAACTGACGTTCGACGACAAGAGTGGCTACCTCGCGTCGGTGCTCAAAACGCTCAACGTTTCCGAGACCTCGCAGATGCTGGTCTTCTCGAAAACGAGTTTCCAGCGCAACCGCATCAACCCGCGTACGCCACGAGCGATCTATTTCAACGACGACGTTTACATCGGCTGGTGCGTGAACGGCGATGTCGTCGAAGTCTCCGCCGTCGATCCGCAGCTCGGCGGCGTGTTCTATTCGCTGGACCAAGAAGAGGTGGACCGCCCGAAGTTCGCGCGGCACACCGACACTTGCACGCTGTGTCACGCCTCGTCGGTCACGCAGGGAGTTCCCGGCCACTTGGTTCGATCCGTGTTTCCCGATTCCAGCGGCAATCCGATCCTCAGCACCACGACGTATCGGACGACCTCGCAAAGCCCGCTCAAACAGCGTTGGGGCGGCTGGTACGTCAGCGGCACTCACGGCCAGCAGCGGCACATGGGCAACATGATCGCCAAGAGTTCGCGCGAGCCGGAAGCCTTCGACCCCGACGCCGGAGCGAACGTGACCGACCTCTCGAAGCTCATCAACGTCGAGCCGTACCTCACGCCGCACAGCGACATCGCCGCGTTTCTCGTCTTCGAGCATCAGGCTCCCGCGCACAACGCGCTGACGCTGGCCAACTACCAAGCCAAGCTCGCGCTCCGCGACGAGGAGATTCTGCGGAAAATGGACACAGATCCGAATCTGCCACGCACCGAGAGCATTCAACGGCGACTCGATCATTCTGCCGACCTCGTCCTGAAACACTTCCTCTTCGTCGAAGAAGCTGCGCTGACCGACCAAGTACAAGGAACGTCCGGATTTGCCGAACAATTCGCCGCTCGTGGACCGCGCGACAAGCGTGGCCGCTCGTTGCGCGAATTCAACCTGCGAACGCGCATCTTTGAGTATCCATGCAGTTATCTGATCTACTCCGCAGCCTTTGACGGACTGCCTCCGGAGTTGAAGGAGATCGTGTATCGCAAACTGCATGACGTGCTCACGGGCATCGACCAATCGTCAACGTACCAGCACTTGTCGAACGAGGACCGCCAAGCGATCCTCGGAATCCTGCTCGACACGAAGCCGGATTTGCCACAGTCGTGGTCACGTTGAGGCGTCATGACCGACCGTTCCACCGCATCGACCGCAACACCACAGCCGGGCGATGAGCACCGATTCGACAAGTGGATTGCGCTCCTGGCTCTGATCGCCATTGCCGCTCATTTGGTCGTGAGATTCGGCGGCCTTGGGGCGGGCTTGTTCGGGCCGCTCGCAATCCAAGAATGGCCGCTGGTCGTCGCGCTGGCGTGTGGTGGTCTGCCCTTGGTGGCCGAACTCTCTTGGAAGCTGGTGCATCGCGAGTTCGGCTCCGACCTGCTGGCCGGTATCTCGATCGTCACGTCGATCGTCTTGGGAGAGTATCTCGCGGGAACGCTCGTCGTGCTGATGCTCTCTGGCGGCGAGGCACTCGAAGCCTATGCCATGCGGAGCGCGTCGTCGGTCCTCGCAGCGTTGGCCCGGCGCATGCCGACACAGGCTCATCGCAAATCGAACGAGACGATTCACGACATCCCGGTCGATCAAGTCGCCGTCGGCGACACGCTGCTGATTTTTCCGCACGAAGTCTGTCCGGTGGACGGCACGGTGCTCGATGGACACGGCACGATGGACGAGTCGTTCCTGACCGGCGAACCGTATTTGATGCCGAAGCTGTCTGGCTCAGCGGTGATCTCCGGAGCGTTGAATGGCGAAGCGGCGTTGACGATTCGAGCGGACAAGCTCGCGGTCGATTCGCGGTACGCTCAAATCATGCACGTCATGCGAGCGGCCGAAGAACGCCGGCCACACCTGCGTCGATTGGGCGATCAGCTCGGAGCGTTCTACACACCACTCGCGGTCGGACTCGCCTTGCTGGCGTGGGGATTGAGCGGCGACGTCCATCGCTTCCTGGCCGTGCTGGTCGTCGCCACCCCTTGCCCGCTGCTGATCGCGATTCCGGTGGCGATCATCGGCTCGATTTCACTGGCAGCTCGGCGAGGCATCATCATTCGCGACCCGGCGGTGCTCGAACGGATCGAGACGTGTCGCACGGCGATCTTCGACAAGACCGGCACGCTGACCTACGGCCAACCCGCGCTGACCGAGATCATCGTCGGCGAACAGCTCTCGACGGAAAAGGCGTTGTCTCTGATCGGCAGCGTCGAGCGGTACTCGAAACATCCACTCGCTGCTGCGATCCTGACGGCGGTTCGCGAACGCAAAATCTCGCTGCAAGACGCGACTGAAGTCCATGAACTTCCCGGCCAAGGCTTGACCGGCGTCGTCGCTGGTCACTGCATTCGTGTTACCAGCCGAGGCAAGCTCAATGCAGCCACCAACGACCGTAGGGTGGGACCAGCGCAGCGCCGGCCCACCGAGCTGCCGGAAGATTTGGTGGGCCGGCGCTGCGCTGGTTCCACCCTACCGCAAGCGTTCGATCTTCCGCCGCAGGCCGCGGGTATGGAGTGCATCGCGATCATCGACGACACGATCCCGGTCACTTGCCGCTTCCGCGATCAACCACGAGCGGACGGGGCGTCGTTCGTGAAGCATCTCGCGCCGAACCATCACTTCCAGCGGGTGATGATCGTCTCCGGCGACCGCGAGTCCGAGGTGCGTTACCTCGCGGAGTTGGTCGGCATCCACGAAGTCCGCTTCGGCCAATCGCCAGAGCAGAAGTTAGCGATCGTGCGTGACGAGACACTGCGAGCGAACACCGTCTTCGTTGGCGACGGCATCAACGACGCGCCGGCTCTGACGAGTGCAACGGTCGGCATCGCATTTGGTGGTAGCAGCGACATCACGTCCGAAGCCGCTCACGCCGTGATCCTCGACAGTTCACTGAGCAAAGTGGACGAACTGCTGCACATCGGCCAGCGGCTGCGGCGGATCGCTTTGCAAAGTGCGGTCGGCGGTATGTTGCTCAGCATCGTGGGTATGATCCTGGCCTCGATCGGACACCTGCCGCCGGTGGCAGGCGCGATCGCTCAAGAAGTCATCGACCTGTTGGCGGTCTTGAACGCCTTGCGAGCGGCACGCTCACCCGTGAGGTTGACCGACTTCACGGAGACGCACCGAACTGTCATCGACGCAAACGCTGTGGCGAAGGGTGAAACTGGGCCGTCATGAGTACGCAACTTTTTCAGAGCTTGGCGATCTCATTGCTGCTGGGCGGCCTGGTCGGCTTGCAGCGGCAGCATGTGGACTCGCCGTTGGGTGGCGTGCGGACTTTCCCGCTGGTGACGGTGTTCGGTTCATTGTGTGCGATCCTGGCGGGGCCGTTTGGTGGCTGGATGGTGGCCGCCGGGTTGCTGGCCACGGTCGCGGTGATTGCCTTGGGGAGCCGACAAGTTCGCACCGAGTCAGACCGTGGGATCACGTCCGAAACAGCGATGCTGGTGATGTTCGCGGTCGGTGCGTTGTGCGTGAGCGGGCCGATGATGATCGCTGTGGCCGTCGGAGCCGGCGTCGCCGTGCTGCTGCAATTCAAGCCACAGTTGCATGGCATCGTCACGAAGCTTGGCGACGCGGACATTAAGGCGATCATGCAGTTCGTCTTGATCACGTTCATCGTGCTGCCGGTGCTGCCGAACGAAACCTACGATCCGTTCGAGGTGCTCAATCCGCACGAGATCTGGCTGATGGTCGTGCTGGTCGTCGGCATCAGTCTGGGGGGCTATATCAGTTACAAATTTCTGGGACATCATGCGGGGGTGATCCTGAGCGGACTGCTGGGCGGGGTCATCTCCAGCACAGCGACGACCGCCAGCTACGCCCGCCGCTCGGTTGAGCAACCCGTGATGGTTCCTGCGGCGGCAACCGTCATTTGTTTGGCGACAGGAGTCAGTTTTGTCCGCATCCTTTTGGAAGTGGTGGTGGTCTCGCGGACGCTGTTGCCCGCGGTGGCTCCTGTGCTGATTGGACTGATGGTCGTCTCGCTGCTGTTCGCACTCCTCTACGGCTACCGTGGCAGTCAGTCGCCGGAGATGATGCCGGCACAAGAGAACCCGTCTGAACTGAAGTCGGCAATTCTGTTCGGCGGGCTGTACGGCTTGGTGCTGATCTCGGTCGCGGCCTCGAAGGAACACTTGCCGCACTCCGGGCTGTACGTGATCGCTGCGCTGTCCGGGCTGGCCGACCTCGACGCGATCACGCTTTCCACCGCGCGGTTGGTTGAGTCAGGCCGGCTTTCCGTCGATTCCGCGTGGCGCAGCATCTTGATCGCGGCGCTGTCCAATCTGGTTTTCAAATCCGGTCTCGTGCTGGCGTTGGGAGATCGCAAGTTGTTCCGTGACGTCGCCTGGTTGCTGGGTTTGTCGAGTCTCCTCGGCGCGGCCGTTCTGTGGTGGTGGAGGTAGTTTCGCGATGAGTGCTCCGCAACATGCGACGAATTCGTCTCTGACGTCCATCTCCGGTCATGCTTCGCATCCGGCGTTGTTCGTGTCTGACACAGCGGCGCGAAGGTTGAACTCTTCCGTTCCGACAGGAACCGCAACCGACACCGTTCAGACGCTGCTGACTCGGCTGCGCGAGATCCCCTTTGAATCGGTTGAGGCGGTTTATGTGCTGGATGCCGTGCGGCATCTGGTGGGCATCGTGCCTCTCGCACACTTGCTGCGAGCGGAACCGGCGATCAGCCTGCGCGAGATCATGTCACCGCCGCCCGTCGAAGCTCAGGTCAGCGACGATCAAGAATTCGTCGCCAGTCTGGCGCTGCATCACCAGATCACGGAAGTGCCGATCGTGGACGCGGATCGTCGTTTTCTGGGAGTCGTGACCTCGCGGAAGTTGATGCACGTGCTGCGGCATGAGCACATCGAAGACCTGCATCGCCTGGCGGGCATTCGCGCGGAAACGGAACAGGCTCGGCATTGTTTGGAAGAGCCACCCATGCGGCGGGCCAAGGACCGCTTGCCGTGGTTGCTGTTGGGCCTGCTGGGCAGCATCGGGGCGACCGCCGTGATGGCCAGTTTTGAATCGGCCCTGCATCGCCGTGTCGAGATCGCGTACTTCATACCGGGTTTGGTGTATCTCGCGGATGCCATCGGCACTCAGACAGAAGCGGTCGCGGTACGCGGGCTGTCGCTGAGCCACGCCCCGTTGTCTCGGCTGCTCTGGGGCGAGGTGCGCACCGGACTGCTGATCGGGCTGACGCTTGCCGCCGCCGTGTTTCCCGCGACGTGGCTCGGATTCCACGACGTCCGTTTGGCGTTCTCCATCGCGTTTTCGGTGTTTTGCGCCGGAGCCATCGCCACGACCGTCGGACTACTGCTGCCGTGGGCCTTGTCACGGCTGCACCAAGACCCGGCTTTCGGTTCGGGACCAGTCGCCACGGTGATTCAAGACGTGCTCAGCCTGTTGATCTATCTGACCGTGGTCAGCCTGCTGAAGCCGTAGACGTCAACAGACTTGAGACGCCCAACGCGACTTGCTGTCGAGGTGTGCTCAGCCGCTCAGCGATGATCCGGCGAAGCGCGCCGTGCCGCTCAATGCGAAGACGACACTCATTCGCGACTCGCCAAACTCTTCGTCATTCGGCTTCTCTGCCGTGAATCGGTTCATGGCATACGAACTGCTTCGAGGGCTGTCGATCTCCGGCCACCGCCTCGACAAGTTGCGGCGTTGTCCCGTCCTGAACTGAGCGAGTTTCGATCATGCTGACTAACGAAACCACCGAATTCTCGACACGCATTGCCGTGTTCTCGAAACCCGACGACGTCCACGAATTGGCCGATGTCTTGGCGGAGGAACTCGACTTGCATCCGACCGATGCGATGCACGAGGCGCACTCGGTGCCGTGCGTTCTCTCGCCGCGATTAACCTCGGCCAATGCAGAGCGCATCACCACAGCGATCGAACAATTGGGCCTGCGCACCGAACCGATCCCCTTGGAGGAACTGCGCGCGTTCGAGGATCTCCACACGGTTCGTCACGTCGCCTCTCGGTTGTCGGGATTGGAAATTGTCGACCTGTTGGGCCTGCCCGTCGAACTGATCCCTTGGGACGACCTGGAAGTGCTCAGTGTTGGCGAGACACCGGCGGATTCCTCGCACCATCGACAAACCGCCGTGATCTCGACGGTTCGGCACATCGAAGACGCTTTCGCTGACGTCCCAACGCACACGCTCGAACTGTGGATCGTCTGCCGCCACCCAGAACGGGTCTATCGGCTCGACGCCAGCAAGCTGAACTTCGAGTCGCTCGCCGAGCACAAGACAAACTCGATGCACAACAATCTGCACCTGCTGCTGCAAGCCATCGTCCGGCACGCTCCGAACGCGCACCTGACTCCCGCGGCTCGTGAGTTCCTCGACCACGACAAGCTCACCCGCTTCACGTCGCCGGAGCAGCTTCTGAACGTCACGCAGTTGCATTTGCTCATGGCCCACCGCCTCACTCCCGCAACCTAAGCACTGTCCCGCAAATCTGCCGCAGGGCGCTAGCCCCGGTTTGTGTTACGAGAACCGGGGCTAGCGCCCTGCGGCTCATTCGATTTAGGGGACAGAGCTTAGCTCCGCAGTGGAGTGGCGAAGGAGTGACGTGTCGTTGAAGATAGGCAAGCCATGAAAACCGCTTCACGACAAGCTCGACGTCCACGAACCCGCCCGCGCGCGAATGCCAGCGCTGCGGTCGGCCGCGTTCTGCAAACTGCGGCCAGCCGATTGGCCGAAGCGGCCAACGGCGAGCTGTCGGTGAAATCTTTGCACGAACTGCGCATTGCCTGTCGCCGCGCCGAGGCGGCTTTGCGGCTCTGCCAAGATGCGGCCGATTGTCGAGCTGTCGATTGGCTGAAACGACGACTGACGACGCTTCGCGGTGCGTGCAATGAAGCGCGCGATGACGATGTCCTGTGCAAGTGGGTCAAGCACCAGGGCAACTCGTCTACCAAGTCTCTGTGCCGGGCCATCCGCGATCATCGGGCAGAAGTTCAGCCAAGAATTGCGGAGCTTGCTCGACGGCTGACCAAAAAGCGCCGCTTCGAGCGACGATCTCGGAGAGTGGTCAAACAATTGCGAGTCTGTGAACTCAAGGGCCAGATGGCTCGATCGTTTGGCCAGCGGCTGTTTGATGATGTGTCTCGTTTCGTGAAGTCGTTGCCCGTCAATCGCGATGATTCTTCCGCACTGCATCGGCTACGGATTATCGGCAAGCGTTTGCGCTACGCCTGCGAGCTCGTGACTGAGATTTGTCCGGACGTCGCATTGGCGGAACTCAACGAGCATCTGCATTTGCTGCAAGACCGGTTGGGAGCCGTTCACGATCAAATCGTGGGAGCGGATCGTCTGCGCCAACGATTGCCGCATCGTTTGGCTCGCGCCGCTCGGCCGCTCGTGCGGAAAGCCCAGGAGACGGCGACACGTCTGCAACGAAAGTTCTGGCGCTGGTGGCAAACGTATCCGCTCGAACGCATGTTGGCCGACACCACTGCCGAAGTCGTGACGTTGATGAGCAAGAATTCGTGATCGGCGATCAGAACTCGTGTTCTTCGATGCGGCTTGCGATGTGAGCCTGCGCGAAACCGCCCAGCCGCGCGCGCGATGCACACTTGGTCCGCACATGAAATCGAGTTGGAAGACACGTTCCGCGCAGCTTTGCCCCGATGAATCCCGCAGCCAACGACGGTCGCGGAGGTTTGGCATTCGTTGTGCAAGTCACTTCCTCCGAAGTTTGAGACGCAGCGTGTGCCGTTCACGGCGTGTCAGACAGATCTCATACCGGAGGAATGACCGATGTCAGCAATTCATTGGATGCCTGATACTAGCTCACGCAAGCAGGGTGACGATCAGTCTCTGTTTAGCCACGAGGAGTTGACGCAGTTCGAGGCCGACGACATTCAGATCATGAGCCGCATTGGAAAGATTCTTTCTGCACTCTTCGTTTACACAGTCATTGCCATGAGTGTCGCGATCTGGTGGACGCTGCGGACGGTCGGACACTGACGAGCCTGCGTTGAACGACGACCGGTCTGCGGCTGAGGCGTCACCAGTACTTCTCGAAATGGATGTTGCCGGCTTGTCCGGGACGGTCGGCCTGAAAGCCGATGCGTTCGAGCAGTTCGATGACGCCGGTCGGCTGCGGATAAATCCGTTGACCGCCTTCGTCTTTGGGGATGCCGACCATCGCCGGATTACCGCAGAGAAAGACGTGGCAAGATTGTGGATCAAACGGCCGTCCCAACGCTTCGGCGAGTTGTCCGGACGTGATGAGTTCTTGCAGCCGCAGCTTGCCGACAAATTGGGGATGAACGGGATCGACGTTTCTTGGCTCACGCGTCGTGAGCGGCACGTAGCGGTAGTTTGGCCAGAGCGATTCCACGCGGCGATGAGTCGGCAGGTATCCCAAATCGCACTCGTTGCGAACCGAGACGACATTGAGAATTCGGCCACGATGTCCGCGAGCGAGCAACTCGCCGAGCATCGCATTGTGCGGGGCTTCGCCGGTTCCGGTGGCCAGGAAAATCACATGGTCGTCGGGCTTCACGGGCGCGAGGGTGTAATGCCCCTTCGGATGCGGACCCGCGAACAATCGCGAGCCAACCTCCAGTGCGAATAATCGTGGCGTCAACGCGGGTGTGCGGACTTCTCCGTGCCGGATCAACACGACGTAAAACTCCAACTCGCCGAGTTCATTGACTCGCACCGGCCGGTCGTGTTCGTCGAGGATCGGCGACGAGATGGAATACGCTCGCTGCACGAGTCTGGTTTCCAGTGCCTCGGCGAGATGCTCGTCGTCGCAACCGCTGGCTCGCGGCTCCCAATAACCCAGGCCGAGCGTCGTGTACTGCCCCGCTTCGTACGTCGGCACACCGCCATCGGGCCGCACGCGCAAGATCACCAGCTCGTCGTGGACTTGGCGACGAAGCGTGACCGTCGCGTTGTAGTGCTCATGTCTCAGGCCGTTGATGTCCGGAACAATCGTCGTCGTTGGCATCTCGTAACAATCCGCGGCCGAAATAGAGGATGGAAAATCAACGCCGGCATCGCGAGCGACGGCATTCGAACGTCATCGCTCGTCTGCGAGAGAACTTGGCCAAATCAATCGGAGCCACGCTCACTCATCGTTCACCGGAATGCGAATGACCAATCCGGCGAACTTGGGAGAGGTCAAAGGTGATGAGAACTGATTGGTGTGGCAACTGACGCATCCACCTCCCAGCGAGATGCGGCCAACTCGCTGGTAATATCCCTTTTCGATGAGTTCGAAATCTTCTTTGCCCCGTGCAATTTCCTTGGCGGCTTGTTTCTCAAACTCGGTCTGAGGCTCGTGGTGAATGCTCATGGCTTTGGTGTTCACCGAAATCCATCGCGATTGAATGCTCGACTGCCTGGCCATATCGGCAAAGATGTCTTCCATCGCTCGGGCTGGCAGGACAGATCCTTCCCTGCGGAAAAAGTGGCGATGCATCACGTCCAACGTGGTGTCGTAGATGTCGTGCATCAGCTTGGCTCGCTCACGCGCCGCCGCGACGGACACGCGATGTTTGGGATCCGATGGCTTGTCGGCAGCAACCTTTTGGCCGTCCTTCGGCTGATCGGCCGCGTCACCAGCAGGCTCCGCGCACAAGACCAACGCGACGCACAGCACTCCGGTGGCTGACGCGACCGCACACAGATTGGCACAGAATCGAGAACTCATCTTGTCACTCCTCAATCGAGTTGGCCGAAGACCGGTCAACGTAACGAACATTGCATCGGCGATGCACGTCAATGGGAAAGGAAGATTGGGATTGGGCAGTGCTCCAGCAGGCGGCGCGTCACGGAACCAAACAAAACTTCGCGAACGAGGTTCTGCCCGAAAGTCCCCATGACCAACAGACCCGCCGGAGACACCGCCAAGTGATTCAAAACGACGGTGGCCGGATCATCGTCTGATTTGATTGGAACCGCTTTGGCCGAGATGTTGTGTCGGCTGAGGAAGTCGACGGCCCGGCCCACTCGGCGAGTCGCTGTCACGTAGTTTTCCGCGGCACCGACCACTCGGACTTGCCGATCGGTGGCGAGTCCTGATTGAGCAAACGCCTGCACCGCGCGAGCCGCCTGCAGGCTGCCGTCGTAAGCGATCACGACATCCGTTTCAGAGGTCGGACGATCCGGAACCACGACCAACGGACGTGAGCAGTGCTTCACAACCCCGACCAGTTGGTCGGTGCTCAATCCGCCAAGTGCCGGCCGCGACTGAGGGCAATCGACCAGGACGAGGTCGCAGCGTTGCGCCTCGCGAGCGATCACGTCCGCTGGTCGGCTCTCTTCTTCCAAAACCTGACTGGCGACGTTGGCTTGCGTGCAGAGACTCCGAAACCGATCTCGAACTCGCTCCAGCCTCGACCGTACATCATCCAGAAGCTTCTGATTTTGCTGTTCCTTCGCGGACATGCCCGCCATCGGAACGGGTTCGTCACCACACACACTCTCGACATCTAGGACGCTCAACCCGACACACAGTGCTTCGTGCGAACTCGCCCATTGCCGTGCTAAATCGGACGCTTGATACGGACCGCGCGCATCATTCAGCAAAACCAACAGGCTCTTGAGCATTGCAGATTTCCTCATCGCAAGGGGCTTCCGTCGAAAATCGGCCAGGAATGGCCAACTCCCTCTTCAACGACCTGAAATCGCCGTGCCGCCGCAGATCATTCGCGACGATCTCATTGATCCGCACACGGACTTTGGGAACTGCTCTGTTGGGTTGACAGTCCGCTGAGCGGTTGGAAACTGACCGGTCACTCATTCGTGATCGAGTTCCGGAGCGATGGCCATGCAACGAGCAACCTGCCTTGGCGTGATGCTGGTGGGGAGCCTGTTGGCAGCGAGCAACGGTGCGGTGCGTGCAGACGATCGCGAAGAATTCTTTGAGGCAAAGATTCGGCCGGTCCTCGTTGAGACCTGTCTTCGCTGTCACGGTGACTTGAAGAAGTCCGGTGCATTGCGCATCGATTCGCGCGAGGCGCTGCTCAAGGGGGGAGCCTCCGGCGAGGCGATTGTTCCGGGCAAGCCTGAGGAGAGTCTGCTGATCCGCGCGATTCAAAGGCAGGAAGATGTCTCCGCGATGCCTCCGGAAAAAGAGAAGGCTTTGAAGCCCAATCAGGTGGCCGACTTCGCTACGTGGATCAAGGCGGGAGCTGTCTGGCCCGCGAAGACGGCGAAGTTTGAAAACGCGAAGCACTGGGCATTCGAGCCAATCCAAGCTGTCGCGCCGCCGAGCGTTCAAGACAAAGCCTGGGTGACGAGCAGCGTTGATTCGTTGATTCGATCAAGGCAAGACGCTGCGGGAGTTGTTCCCGCTCCGCCCGCTGACAAACGCTCGCTGCTCCGCCGGATCACCTTCGACCTGACGGGCCTGCCTCCATCGCCGGATGAACTGCGAGAATTTCTGGACGACGATTCGCCCGATGCCTTCGCGAAGGTTGTGGATCGGTTACTGGCCTCGCCCCGTTATGGCGAGCGATGGGGTCGGCACTGGCTGGACGTCGTCCGCTACGCCGATGCGCGCGATCTGATTCAGTTGCCGATCGAGAGCGACTTCCGCGAAGCGTGGCGGTATCGCGATTGGGTCGTCGCCGCGTTCAATCGGGATCAGCCGTACAACGAATTCATCACGCGGCAACTGGCCGGAGACCTGATGCAGCCGACTGACCCGACCAAGATTGATGCCGAAGCGCTTGTCGCGACCGGGATGTTGGCGATCGCCGATTTCGTTCCCGGCGATGTCGATAAGCAGCAGATGATTGCCGATTACGTCAACGACGAAATCGACGTGGTGGGGCGAGCGTTTCTCGGACTCACGCTGGCGTGTGCTCGCTGTCACGATCACAAGTTCGATCCGATTTCGACCGAAGACTATTACGCGCTGGCCGGAATCTTTTTCAGCACGCGGGTCATTCCCAGCCCGGTGCTGGGCAACACGCCGCTGGTCCGTGTGTCGCTGCTTCCCGCTGCCGAGATTCAGGCGATCAACACTCAAACGCAGCGCGACAAGCTGCGGCTGACGGAACTGTCGCAGCTCGTTCAAGTCGCCTCCGATCAGGAGTTTTTGTCGCATCTGGAACGGCAGTTGGTCACCGCAATGCCTCGCGACTTGCCGGCGGCGGTCGAGTTCTTGCACGCAAAGCCATCGACGCTGACGGACTTCGCGGCAGCTCGCAAGCTGGATGCGTCCACGTTGGAACGCTGGGTGAAGTTCCTCAACCAGCAACCACCACCGACCGCGTTGTTGCCGTTGTTGGCTGAGACCGATCGTGCGGCCGGCGTGCGACTGGCAGAGGAGATGGCGAAGAAACTGTCGATGATCGCGGCGGAGCGTCATCAGCGAACAACCCGCGACCCGGTGGCTCGGTCGCTCGCGACTGCCGAGGTTTTACGTTTCAGAGCCGACGATCGGTACATCGCAATCAACGCGGCTCGACAGGTCACGGTTTGGCCCGATCGTGCCGCGATCGCCGACGATGCCACGCCACCTCCCGATTCGCACGGGCCTGTGATGTCGACGGAAATGATTCACGGGCATGCGCGCCCCGTGATCCGCTTTGATGGCGAATCGGTGTTGCAGTCGCCGCGCACGGTTCCGCTCACCGGCGCGTTGTTCGCTGTCTTTCGTCCCGATGTGGCCGTCGGCGCTGGAACACGCATCATCGGTTGGGAAGACTCGGCGGTCGGACAACACGGACTTGGTTTGATGCCCAACGCGGCGGGCGGTCTGCATGCGATCTTGCGTCGTGCGGGTGCCAGCGGCGACATCGTTGCTCCGGTTCCCTCAAACAATTCTGAGTTCCAATTGATCAGCCTCACTTGGGGTTCCGGCGGAGTCGCTCTGTTCCGCAACGGTGAAGCGATCGGCACGAACAAGATGATTGATTCGGTCTCGTCCGATCCGGCGATCGCGGCGCTCCGGATCGGGGGACCAGGTTCGGGAGCCGGTCAGCGATTTCGCGGCGACTTGTGCGAGTTGCGAGTTTATGGCAGCCCACTCGACGAAGCGGCCCGCGTGCAAGTCGAGGCCGAACTGCGGACTCGTTGGTTCACACCTCCCGACCAACAGGCGGCGGTCGGCGATCACGTCTCTGATCTCTATGACGAGTTGCTGTCATCGCGCAGTCCTTATTGGATCGCTGCGGCAGACCGATCGCAGTTGCTCCCTCAGGAAGTGCGCGAACGACTTGCGGCGCAGCGCGACGAATTGGAGTTGCTCAAGAAGAAACCGGCTGTCGTGATTCCGCAGGCGGTCGTCGTCCAAGAGGGCGGCCCTCGTGGAACCAAGCACGAGGGGTTTCACGATGCCCCGGTTTTTCTCCGCGGCAATCCCGCGACTCCCGGCAAAACGATTCCGCGCGGGTTTCCTCAGGTGCTGGCTGGTCCGAACCCGCCAAGAATTTCGGAAGGGAGCGGCCGCCGCGAACTGGCTGACTGGCTGACGCGATCCGATTCCGCCGCAGGCGGACTCACAGCGCGCGTCATGGTCAATCGCATCTGGCAGCATCATTTCGGCGAGGGACTGGTGCGAACCTCGACGAACTTCGGAGTACGGGGCGAGCGGCCCAGTCATCCCGAACTGCTCGATCACCTGGCGCGCCGCTTCATCGAATCGGGTTGGTCGATCAAGGCGCTGCACCGGCTGATCGTGTTGTCGAGCGTCTATCAGCAGAGCACGTTCGCGTCCGAAACCACACGCACGACCGATCCCGAAAATCGCTGGCTGGCTCGCATGCCCCGCCGACGTTTGGAAGCCGAGGCAATTCGCGATTCTCTATTGGCGGTGTCCGGTCGGCTCGATGCGACACCCGGCGGGCCAGGCTTTCTTGAAGTCGCCGTGCCGCGACGCACGCTCTATTTGATGTCGGTCCGCACCGGATCAAAAACAGCCGACTTCAATTCGCTGTTCGACGGTCCCGATGGAGGCGGCATCCTCGAACGGCGGAATCAGTCGATTGTCGCTCCGCAGGCGTTGTATCTGCTCAACGATCCGCTGCTCGACGACGTCTCGGCGGCACTCGCGGCGCGAGTCGCTCGCGAAGTCCCCTCCGGTCGCGACGAAGATCGCATCTCGCTTTTGTACGAGCTGGCCTTTGGACGCGCGCCGACGCCGACGGAGATCGACATCGGCCGGCAACTCGTCGCCGATCCCACTGTCAAAGAGGCGTGGGCTCGCTACTGTCGTGTCATCCTCTGCACGAATGAGTTCGTCTATGTCGATTAACTTGCACCATCGCGAAAATAAGTATCGCATTTGTAGGATGGGCACTCCTGCCCGTCACGGGGAAAGAGACGGGCAGGAGTGCCCATCCTACGACAGTCCAAACCTGGATCGTCGCGAAATGCTGAGCCGAACTGGCGCGGGCTTCGGTGCACTCGCTTTGTCGGCGTTGCTCGCTGACGAGACATCCGCCGGCGAGTATCCGTTGGCCGCACGGCGTTCCCATTTTCCGGCGCGAGCCAAGCGAGTCATTTTCTTGTTCATGCCAGGTGGCCCTTCTCAGGTGGACACCTTCGATCCAAAACCGCGATTGACAAAAGAGGACGGCCAGCCGTCGCCGAAGCTGTATCTCGGCCAGCAACGAAAGCTCCTCGCTTCACCGTGGAAGTTTCAGAAGCATGGGCAGTCGGGCCTGGAGGTCAGTGAACTCTTTCCGCGCACGGCGAGCTGCATCGACGACCTCTGCATCGTGCGTTCGATGGTCACTGACGACCCGAACCATCCCGGCGGCTGCCTGCTGATGAACACCGGCGAGCGAGTCTTCTCACGGCCGAGCCTCGGTGCTTGGGTGACGTACGGACTGGGAACCGAGAATCAGAACCTCCCCGGATTCGTCGCCATCGGTCCCGGCCCGATCATCGAAGGGGCGCGGCAATATGGTTCGAGCTTTCTCCCGGCCACCTATCAAGGCACGTTCGTCTCGAACCTCGCGCAACCGCTTCGCAATCTCAGCAGCCTGCAAGTTCCCCGTGATCGACAACGCCGCGAACTCGACGCGCTAGCTCGCTTGAATGCACTGCACCGCGAGCCACGAGCGGATGACGACCGCCTCAGCGCTCGCATCGAAGCCTTTGAGCTCGCGTTTCGGATGCAGACCGAAGCCCCCGAGGCATTCGATCTCACCGGTGAGACACCAGCGACCTCCAAGTTGTACGGGCTCGACCAACCGAAGACCGAAATGTTCGGCCGGCAATGTCTCTTGGCCCGGCGATTGGTCGAGCGAGGTGTGCGCTTCGTGCAGCTCTATCACACGACGGGAGGCTTCCAGCCCTGGGACCAACACAGCGGTCTCAAAGTCGGACACGAAAACAACGCTCTCGCCACTGATCAGCCGATCGCGGGCTTGCTTCAGGATCTGAAATCGCGCGGACTGCTCGACGAGACGCTGGTGATCTGGGGCGGCGAATTCGGTCGCACGCCGACCGCCGAAGGGAAGGATGGTCGCGATCATCATCCGTTCGGATTCTCCATGTGGTTGGCTGGCGGCGGCATTCGCGGAGGCATGGCTCACGGTGCCACCGATGAATTCGGGTGGGATGCCATCGAGCATCCGGTCCATGTCCACGACCTGCACGCCACGATTCTGCATCTGCTGGGTTTGGATCACGAACGCCTGACCTACCACTTCGCCGGCCGCGACTTCCGGCTCACCGATGTGCATGGGCACGTCGTCCGCGAAGTGCTGGCGTAATCGTTCTGCGTTGTCACTGATGCACGGCGGGGTCGCGAACAAGCGCCTCTCGACATCGTCCGGCACACGGCTTGTGACACCTTTGTTACGCCTGGGGCCGAATGCCTGCGTAGCATTCTGTCGATGTGATTCGCGAGCAGTGTGCTCGACGCAATCGATCGTTCGAGGATCGGAACGGGGAGTCAATCATGAGCCAGATGAAAACGTGGAAGCGATGCTTGGTTCTGCTGAGCGTGCTCGGTATCGGCAGCACCTTTTGGGGGAAGGACGTCAACGCTTGGCAAATTTCTAGCGTTGCTCAAGCGGCGGGATTTCCGCAGGCTCGCGGAGCCGTGCCGTTCGCGAATGTCGGACGGCCGCAGGCTGCACCAAACGTCAATGCGGATTTGGAGCCGTTCATCGTGGCGGCGATGTCCGACGATGTTCGGAAGGCGGACGCTGCGACTCAAGAACTTCGGCGACGAGGTCGTCGAGCTTTGGAGTACATCTTGTCTCTCACGGAATCAGAGAACTTGCCGCGCTGGAAGACGCTTGCCGATGCGGTCGCGGCGCAGCGCGATAGTCACTTCTCCGGCCTGTATTGGCACACGGATTTGGCGGCGGCTCAAGAAGTCGCGAAACGCGAGAATAAGCCGATCCTGTCGCTGCGATTGCTGGGGAACCTGACCGACGAACTGAGCTGCGCGAACAGCCGGTTCTTTCGCACGACGCTTTATCCACATGCCGGTGTCCGGTTCTTGTTGGCCGAGCGGTTCGTGCTGCATTGGCAGAGTGTCCGAGCGGTCCCGATCATCACGATCGACTTCGGCGACGGTCGCTCGATCAAGCGGACCATCACCGGCAACAGCCTGCATCTGGTACTGGATGCTCGCGGCCGGACCGTCGATGTTCTGCCGGGACTCTACGGAGCGGGATTCTTCGCGCGAGTGCTGCAAGAGTCTGAGTCTCTCGCCAAACGGGCTGCGGATCTCAACAACGATCAATTCGGCCGCGAGCTGGCGACGTTTCATCAACAAAAATTGAACGCTCAGCAAACGCGCTGGTCGGAGGATTGGAAACAGCTCAAGGCGGTGAGCGTTCCGAAGTTGGGAGTCGATCTCGACGATGCGAATTGGGCGCGACTTGCCGTGCGTTATCAACGCGAAATCGCTCTCGACGGCATGGCGGCCGCCGCGGTTCAAGCGAAGAAGCCCGCGGAACTTGCAGGGCTGCTAGCGGCGGGCAAGGGTGGCAGCGAAATGCCTGTGCTCAAGATGTCTCGCAATTTGATCCCTGTGATTGGCCTGGACACCGTCAAGAACGAGTATCGCCTGCATCGGGAGATTCATCAGTGGCTGGCGAACGACCCGATGACCGCTTCAGATGTTCTTGTCACCAAGATTTACGACGAGCTGTTCCTCAGCCCGCTGAACGATCCGTGGTATGGTTTGTCAAAGCCCGACGTGTATTCCGCTGTCGAAAACGATGGTCGCCAGTATGTCATCACCACGACCCAAAACATTGGTCATTGAAGATGATGCTGCGATCCGTCGCGGAGTCGTCGATGCCTTGCGAGCCGCCGGTCATGTGCCGACCGAAGCGGCTCGCGGGGACGACGGCCTGCGCTTCGCGTTGCAGGGTGAGTTCGATCTGGTTCTGCTCGATCTCGTGCTGCCCGGCGGGTCGGGTTGGGAGATTCTGCGAGCGATCCGAGCGGCTCGGCCCGATCTGCCGGTCATCGTGCTGACGGCCTGCGGTGCCGAGAACGATCGCGTTTCCGGCTTGCAGGCCGGAGCTGATGACTACGTCGTCAAGCCGTTCAGCCTGCGCGAGTTGCTCGCGCGCGTCGCTGCCGTGTTGCGACGAGTGGCCGCATCTCCGCAGTCGGGACGCACGATTGTGTTTGCCGGCGGTGAAGTCGATACGACCTCGGGACGAGTCCGCTTTGAGGATGGTCGCGCGACCGAGCTATCCGAGAAGGAGATCGAGATCATTCGCTATCTCGCGCGCCGCGCGGGACGGGCGGTTTCTCGCGAAGAGTTGTTGTTGCGAGTCTGGGGGCTTGATCCGAAAGGCTTGCAGACTCGCACCGTCGATATGCACATCACTCGGCTGCGTGAGAAGCTCGGCGACGATCCGTCGAATCCCCGCGTGCTGCGAACGATGTGGGGGCAAGGCTACTGCTTCCTCGCGCCGGAGGACGAAGCATGAGACGCCCTTGGACAAGTAGGTTGGGACTCCGTCCCGACCGGTTGCTCCGGAGTCCGCACGACTGGTCGGGACGGAGTCCCAACCTACGCACTTGGCTGATCTTCGCAACGTGTTTGCTGGCGGCGACGATCGCGGTCGCGTGGCTCAGTCAGCAGACGCTGCAAGCCGAACGCTCGGAGCGTCACGCTCGACAACAAGCCGATCTTGAGAACCGAATCCGCGTCGCTCTGTGGCGCATGGACTCGATCGCTGTACCGTTGGTCGCCATTGAAAGCACTCGGCCCGCGTTGGCCGATTTCAGCGAAGACAGTCCCGTACTCGCGCCGCGGTTGTTGAAGGGTTATGTGCAACGCGCCGCCGATGGCCAATGGACATTGCGCCGCGCCGCGTTCTCGAAAGACGTCGAGCCTTTGGCCGAGGACTCGGAGTTGATCGCTCAGAAGGAATGGTGGCACGCACTGCCGTCTCCGAATGCTCGATCGTTGGAACTGCGAGCCGATTCGACATTCGCCCAGACGTCGTTCGCGGATTCGAATTCCTCCTTGATCGTCTGGCCGAGCAACTTCGCGCCGACGCTGAACAACTCGATGGCGGCCAATAACGACTCAAACCTGTCGGAGTCTCAATCTCGGATTCAGTTGAAGCAGCAGGTGTTTGATGTCGCGAACCTCGGCCAAGGGGGTTTCGGACAGCAAGGCTCTCGTCAGCCGAGCGAAACGCCGGCCATGCTTCCTAAGTTGGAACATCGCACGTCGGGCGCGATGCTCCCATTGTGGGTCGGTGACGAGTTGGTGCTGGCTCGCCGCGTGAAACCCGATGCCAAAAAGGGCGAATGGATCGAAGCTTGCTGGCTCGACTGGCCGGCCTGGAACAAAGTTCTGCGCAGGGAGATTGCCGATCTCTTGCCGGGCGCGACTCTCCAGCCGGTGACGTCGCCCAGCCCAACCGGCGGTGATCGCGAGTTGGTGGCGCTCCCCGTGCGGCTCGAACCCGGCGCTTCGAGCCTGGTGGGATTCGACGACAGTTCGTGGCCCGCAGCACTGGTCGTGGCCTGGGGGATGCTCGCGCTGACGGCGGTGGCAATCGGTTGGTTGCTGTGGCAGACGCTACATCTGAGCGAGCGGCGAGCGACGTTTGTGTCAGCGGTCACGCACGAACTGCGGACGCCGCTGACGACGTTCCGGCTCTATACCGAGATGCTGACCGACGGCCTCGTGCAAGACCCCGATCAGCAGCAGAGCTACTTCCGAACGTTGCATCGCGAGGCCAATCGCTTGATGCACATGGTCGAGAACGTGCTGGCCTATGCGCGGCTGGAAAAGGGGCGTCCGACCAATCGCACCGAAGAGTTATCGCTCGGCGAACTGCTGGATCGCTGCTGGCCACGTTTGTCGCAGCGCGTGTCGGAGTCGCCATTGCAATTGGAACGAACCCTCACCGAAGCCGTTCGCGACACGCGGCTCACCACCAACGCACTGGCCGTCGAGCAAGTCTTGTTCAACCTCATCGACAACGCCTGCAAGTACGCCAGCGACGCGACAGACCCGCGCCTCACGGTGGAGGCTGACGCGACAGACTCGTTGGTCACAATTCGCGTTCGCGACTTCGGTCCTGGTTTGTCAGCGACCGCGCGCCGGCAGCTCTTCGAGCCGTTCGGCAAGTCATCCGCTCAAGCCGCCGAGACCGCACCCGGAATCGGACTGGGGCTGAGCCTCGCCCGCCGCCTCGCGCGCGATCTCGGTGGCGACTTGTGTTGTGACCAACTTGGACGAGACGGACTGGCCTTCATTCTGACTCTGCCCCGCGTCCGGTAATGCCATCCGCCACGTCAGCGACTCGCCGACGTGGGCTGATCCGGCCGTTTGCGATGACGAGGTCTTCGTGCGTGATTTCAAGAGACAATCGGCTTATCGTTGGCATGATGCCTCCGTTGCGAAACCCGCACGCCAATGAAGTGTTGGATTGTGACGAACGTCTGTGCTCCGCAATTCAACAAGGGGACGAATTCATGCGAACGTTGATGGTGATGTTTGTCGCACTGTTCATCGCGCAGGGTGGCGGCTTTTTGTTGGCTGCCGATGCGACTCGAATGGAATGGACGATTGGAGACGTGAAACGCGAGGCCGACGTGTTCGTGCCGAGCAAACAGTCGAGCGATCCGCCGCCGCTGGTCTTTGGCTTTCATGGGCATGGTGGAAACATGCGGAATGCGGCTCGCAGCTTTCGGCTGCACGAGCTGTGGCCGGAAGCGGTCGTCGTTTACATGCAGGGCCTGAACACGCCGGGACGGCTGACTGATCCCGATGGGAAGAAGCCGGGTTGGCAAAGCTCGGTCGGAGACCAGAGCGACCGCGACCTGAAATTCTTCGACGCAGTGCTGGCTTCGATGAAAGAGAAGCACAAGATCGACGAGCGCCGCGTGTACTCGACAGGGCACTCGAACGGCGGTGCCTTCACCTATTTGTTGTGGGCCGCTCGCGGAGATGTCTTCGCGGCGGTCGCACCTTCGGCCGCGGTGGGAGGACGATTGCTGGGTGATCTCAAACCGAAACCGGTCCTGCACATCGCGGCTGAGAACGACGAACTCGTGAAGTTCGCTTGGCAGCAAGCGATGATGACTCGCCTGCGAACGCTCAACGGTTGCGGCGAGGGAACGGCGTGGGACAAGAACTGCACGTCGTACTCGTCAAAGAGCGGCACTCCGGTCGTGACGATGATCCATTCCGGCACGCACAAGTATCCGGACGAAGCTCCAGCGCTGATCGTGAAGTTCTTCAAAGAACATCGCCAAGCCGCCGACAAGCCCACAAAATCGCCCTCGTAGGAATGAGGTCGCAATAACTTCCCGAAGTGAAACTGGCTGTTATGAGCCGCAGGGCGCTAGCCCCGGTTCGGATGACACAAACCAGGGCTAGCGCCCTGCGGCTGATCGGGAAGCAACAATTTGGCAACGCTCATGGCGTTTGCTACGGTGGCGGTGAGAAAGGACTTCCAATGCCGCTCACCGATCATCCTTCGGGCAACTATCGCTTCCTGCCGGGCATCGCACCGTACTCGTGCGGTGTCGTTTCTAGTCCCGGCTTCGAGATTGTGCATGTCACGCTTCAGCGGCCCGTCGCCTATCGCGAAGGGTTCGAGACAATCGCCGCATTCCTCGCTGCGGAAAGCCGTCCGAAGTCCGCACTCTGTGCGGTCGAGTTGCGGTCGCCTCGGCCGTTCAGTTTTCCAGGCTTCGCCGAATTCAATGCCGAGTACGCCGCCATCCTGGAACGCTGGGGCGTCTTCGTCGATGGAGTCAATCCGGTGGCTCGGACGAATGTCGCTCCGGTCATCAACCCGCCCGCTGAGCCGGTGTTGTCTGGCTTCTCGTTCACGCGGCAGTGTTGCGGCAATTTGTCGCCGACGTTTGTGGTCGCCGGTGCCGGAGAACTTCCGGAAGGAATCCTGTCGCGTGAGGGAATCGTTGCTCTCGGCGACACTTCGCCCGCAGGTCTGGCGATCAAAGCTCGTTTCGTGATGGACTTGATGGAGACTCGGCTGCGAGGACTCGGCGCGGACTGGCCGCAGGTCACCACCGTCAATGTTTACACGGCGCACTCACTGACGCCGTTGTTGCCGGAAATCCTCTTGGGCCGCATTGGTCCCGCGAGCATGCACGGCACCACTTGGCACTTCAGCCGACCGCCGATCGCAGAGATCGAGTACGAAATGGACGTGCGCGGAACACGCACCGAACTCCGCCACGATTGAGCGGCTTCGAGCTTCGGCCAAGAGTGTTGTTGGGGAGTCGTGAGGGAGCGGAGTACTCGACGCTGGTAGCCGGATCACTCGGCCGTGTAATCCGTGACCTTCAAATCGGGCAACTGCTGCTTGAGCCGATCGACGGCCGCCGGTTTGAATTTGAGATCCGTGATGTACAGAGTTTTCAACTTCTTCAGCCCGGTCAAATGCTCCAGTCCGGCGCTCGTGATTTGGGTGCCGTAGATGTTGAGCACTCGCAGTTCGGGCAGGCTCTTCAAGTGAGCCAAACCGGCGTCGCCGATGGAGCATTTCGCGATGAACAGTCGTTCGAGGCTCGTCAGGTCTTTGAGCTGCGCCATCCCCGCGTCGGTCACTTTCGTTGCGGTGAGGTGCAGTTCCTTGAGTGTCGCGACGCCTTGAAGCTGAATCATCTCCGCATCGCCGAACGACGTTCCGGCGACGTTGATCGCAATCACATTCCCCATGTCGTCAACGACGGCAGCGTCCAGCGCGGCGAGTGCTGCGGTGAGCGGCCGTAGCTGTTCGCTCGTGAAGAGACGCACGACTCCACTGAGCGTGATTTGCGATCCGGCAATCGACAGCTTGCGCAAGCGGGTCAGGCGTTTTAGGTGCGACAATCCCGCGTCGCTCACGGCGGTCCCGGTCAGATTCAGTTCTTCCAGATTGGTGAGTTCGGCGAAGTGTGCGAGGCCGGCATCCGAAATCGACGCCCCGTTGAGATCCAGGCGAACGAGTTTCTGGAATGCCGCCATGTGAACAAGTCCCGCGTTGTCGAGTCGCGAGTCGCAAACGATCAACGTCTGCAACTGGGTCAACGTCTGCAAACGAACCAGCGCTGCCGCGGTCGCTCCGGCCGGTAGCGCCAGTGATCGCAGTCGTGTCAGCCGTTGGAGTTCGACGAGATACTCATCGGCGACCAACGTCAGTTCGAGGTCGAGCAATTCCAAGTTCGACAGCGCCGCGAGGTGCTTCAAGCCAGGACCACGAACGCTCGTTTCCGAGAGCCGCAGAGTCCGCAGTTGCTTGAGCGCTGCAAGGTGTTCCAAGCTGGCGTCGGTTACGAAGCAGCGGCTCAGCGTGAGACTGCGAAGACCACGCAGCGATGTGAGTCGCTCAATTCCTCGATCCGTGATTCGATGACAACCGGTCAGGTCCAGGACTTCCAGATCGGGCAACTCGGCAATGACAGTCAAGCCGTCGTCGGTGATCTGGCGGCAATGCGACAACTCCAGTTGCCGGAGACTTTTCATGCGAGCCAGATGCCGCAGCCCGACATCGCTGATCTGAGGCGGAAGGGCAAGGGTTCTGAGATGCAGCAGCCGAGCCACATGTGCCAGACCGGCATCGGTGATCGAGCGATAGCTCCGCAGGTCCAGCCGAGCCAGGTTGGCCAATTCCCCAATCGAGTCCAGCCCGACATCGTCAACAACCGGCGGCAACGCCAGCTTCGTGACGTGAGGCAGGTGCCGAACCTGCTCCAGTCCCGCATTCGCCGCGACACAGGCGGACAAATCCACGGACACGATCCGGTTCTCAGAGTCCCGTTCCAGTCTGGCTCCGAGACGTTCCAGTTGAGCGACGGACTCGGCCCTCAGATCGGACGCACGGCAGGGATCGCCGAAGGCCAACAGCAACGCCGACAACACCATCGCTGTCGCGAGCACCGTCGAGGGTTGACCCATGGTGATCTTCTTGCGGTGAGCCGGTGTGGTGAAAAGTCTGTTCATCAAGGCGTGATCGAGGCTTTGACCAGCCGTTCGCGGAACTGTTCGAAAGAGATGCCGTGGGCGATCAGGTAACACGGCTCGTCGGCCGTCCCCACCACAACGGACCAGTGATGGTCCCGTCGAATGCCATTGAAGACGGGAATGCGAAGACGACTGTCTTTCTCCGTCAACGCCAGGACCGGCGCATCCGGCTCTGGCCAGAGTTGCTTGTTATGCGTCTCGCGGACTTCGAGCTTCATGCCGGCCGGCGAAACATGCGCGAATAACTGCGGATCCTTCATGCGACACCACGCCCGGGCGTACATTCCCACGAGGCGGCCGTCCTCAGCCTTCCACAGATAGAGACGCAAGTCCTCCTTGAGTTCGAGGCGTTCCACGAGCGTCGCGTTGACCAGAAATGGAGCGCCACTGACCGACAGCTCGAAGATGTTGTCGGCAGGGTGGGTGAAGCCGAGGTACGGAACAAGCATCTGTTTCCAAGTCATGGCGCATTGCTCGAAACCTTCCCCGAACGCCGCGCTGCGAACCGTGGCTGGATCGTATTGCAGGTTGTGAGCCTTGAACTCGTGCTGAATGTCCGAGGCGCACATGCGGCTGTAGTACGCCACCTCGAGCAGGCCGATGTTCCAGTTGGGTCGTTGCTGCTTCTCCCAGGCATCACGCAATTCGGTTTCCAGTTCCTTGCGGATGTCGGCCGGCACTGGACTGAGGAACTCCGCCTTGCCCTGCAACTGGGGATTGTTCAGAAACTCGCCGATGGCATTGGGCAGTGTTCCCCAAGCCGCCGGTGGATCCCATCCGTCCCGGCGTACGATGATGCAGCGACGGCCCAATGCCTGAGTGGCATGGTCTTCCAACTCACGCATCGCGCCGCTGCGCCCAATCGGGAACAGAACCAGCGCTTCATCGGGTTTCAGGTCGCTGATGAACTGCTTCTGTTTTTCGTTGACCTTGAGTTCCCGGTTGTAGCAGGCGGCCCACAGTTTCTTGTCTGCCGTTGGCGGCGGTGTGGCACCGAAATTCCGCCAGCAGACGGGGTGAAACATGAAGTAGATCTTCTGGATCTTCAGAGGCGGCTGCGGAGGCGATTTCACTTCCGCGTCATCAGCCCAGACTGCTCCGCTCAGAACCAGAGACACACAGACGAAAAGAAGACTGCGGAAACCAACGTTGCGGTTCATGGCCTTGGCTCCTGTGTGTGTGAGTTTGATCGACTCCGTGCGCGTCATCGACACCAAGGTGCGTCGAGCCACGCATCTTTCAGACGCCTGTGAGTTCCCGAATCACTTCGCCCTGTGGCAAGATCGGGACCGGTCGCCCGGCACTATTCACAAAGGTGTGTTCGAAGTTGATCCCCATGCCGTGATAGATGGTGGCTAACAGAGATTGATACTTGAGCGGTCGGTCGAGTGGTTGTTCTCCCTTGTCGTTTGTGGAACCGACGACTTGGCCCATGTTGAGTCCGCCGCCGAAGACCAACGCACAGCCCGCCGGTCCCCAGTGTTCTCGGCCCGGGCAGCCCTTGTGGACGTGGACTCGCGGCGTGCGACCGAACTCGCCCGCGACGACGACGAGCACTTCGTCTTCGAGTCCGCGATCCGAGAGATCTTCGATCAACGCGCTCACCGACTGATCGAACTGCGGCCCGCGCTGCCGCATGATCTCGAAGATGTTGCCATGCACGGCATGGTCGTCCCAGCCGATCATCGTCTTCTCGTAGTCGCCCCGGCCGTCCGGACAGAAGCGGACGGCGACGATATTGACTCCCGCTTCCACCAGCCGACGAGCCAGCAAGCACTGCTGCCCCGAGGTGTGCAAACCGTAACGCTGCCGAACCTGTTCCTTCTCTCGCGACAAGTCGAAGGCGCGGGCCGCTCCAGATCCCGTCAGCAGGTCGAGGGCCTGTCCGCGAAAGACGTCGGTGGCTTGCATCTGTTCCGCGAAGTCCACACCCGTCGGTCCCAGATCGGATTGACCGAACCGATCCAAATCCTGAAGCATTCTCAGCCGAGCATCCAATTGCGTCGGCGAGCCTTTCATCCGCAGATTTTGCACAACGAAATCTGGCTTCGACGGATCACCTGCGACGGCGAACGGAGCATGGATCGGCCCCAGAAACGCCGGCCCCCCCCGATGCAGACCGCTGCTGATGTCAACGTAGCGCGGCAGTTCCTGGCGAGCAGCGCCGGCATCCCGTTTGGTTCCGGTCCTTTTCAAACCCATCGCCAGACGTGGGTCGGTCGATTCGCCGATCTGCGCGCCCCCTTCGGCTTCTTCGGCTCGCTTGCGACTGATGACCGAAGCCAAATCGGGATAACGTGACTTGGAACCCTCGGTCTCCCCATCCCAGCCGGTGAGCACATTGTGCGAGCCGACCACATGATCCGACGAAGGTTGATGCAGCGAGCGAATCACGCTGAATCGGTGGGCGAGATGAGCCAGTCGCGGCAGCACCTCGCAGAACTGAACGCCCGGAAGCGTTGTCTGAATGGCTCCCAGTTCTCCGCGAAACTCGACCGGGGCTTCAGGCTTGGGATCGAACGTCTCGAAGTGACTCGGCCCTCCATCTTGCCAGAGCAGAATCAGGGAACGCTTCCGCGCTCCGGATGCGATCGCGGCTTCAGCCCGCAGTCGCAAAACATTCGGCAGGCTCAGAACCCCGATGCCCGCTAGCACCTGCCGCACGAAGGCGCGACGGCTCAAGTCGTGACCCAACATCGAACTTGTTGTGCTGATCAGCATCCTCGACCTCAGTTCGTTGTCAGGATTCAATCAGCGAATTTGAACGAAAACAAGTCGCCGTCGCGAAGTACGAAATGGAGTCGCACGTCTTGGCCGGCGAGCGTGCTGACATCGGTGGCGTTTTTCCAAGCGGCTTTTTGGTCGATGGAATCCCCAAACAACTCATCCGCGTCGGCAAGCGAGAAACCGGGGATCGGTTTGCCGGCGGAGTCTTGAAGTTCGACTCGGAGGTTGCCGGCCGCCGACGTGGCGTAGTTCAATGAAAGACGTCGGCCGGTGAACTTCAGCGGCTTCGTCGTCAGTTCGCCGCCGGACAGCGGCGCGTGCAGTGAAACGAAGCCGTCGAGCCGGATCGTGTAGCGTCGCAGCCGGTGCATTTCGTCTCGCCAGGAGCCTTCGTTGAAATGCAGCGAGATCTCGTTTGGCAGTCCAGCCATGTCCGCCTTTGTCTCGAACAGGCCATAGCTTTGGTAATTGTCGCCGTAGATCCACCGTCCTTCCGCTTGCGGACCCGGACGCAGGAACGCCTCGTCCCAACGACGAAACGCCTGGCCGTCTCGGCTGGCGATGAGCAAACCGTCCGTCACTTCGGCACCCGTGTAGGCATCGATCCCTTTCACCGAGGCCACGAATTGAGCCCGCGTTTCGACCGGTTCCAACCGCTTCGCATGCTCCGTCAGCGGACGAGCCACGAAACGAGTCGGAAAGCCAAGCAACAGTTGCGGTGCGCGGTAGTACGGCGCAATTTGATTTGTATACATCTGCTGAGGCGGCGAGTTCGGATACGTCAGCCCGACCGGTTCGGACCAAGTCTTGAAGTCCGTCGAATGCGACATACCGATGGAACGCAGTCCTTTGAAATCTGCTTCGCTGAAGTACCGGACATACATCGCATAACGTTGGCGATCCGGATCCCAGAAGGCCGTGTTGTGCGAATCGAACGCCCCCTGCGTGACGACCGGTCCGTCGCTGAGCTTCGACCAACGAATGCCGTCGGCCGACTTGAATGTGAGCAGTCCTTTGCTGCTGGTCGTTCCGCCAACGGCCTTGTA
This sequence comes from Candidatus Kuenenia stuttgartensis, assembly GCA_945904015.1. Classification (GTDB taxonomy): domain Bacteria; phylum Planctomycetota; class Planctomycetia; order Planctomycetales; family Planctomycetaceae; genus SXKJ01. The sequence continues at coordinate 89,242 of CAMDPK010000001.1, forward strand.
ACGCTGATCGGGCGGGCAAGCCGGATTCGTGTCTTTGAACGGAGCGAAATTATGCGTCTCGTAACCACCGCGCCACAGGATGTTGTTCTCTTTCGCACCGGTGTTGTTCATGGTCGGCGGCCAATCGAACAAACCGATGTTCGGCTTCACCCAGTGAATGCCGTCGTGACTCTCAGCGTAACAGACCACTTCCGATTGAGCTTGCCGTAGCGGAGGCGGATCGATGATGTAGCGATGGCCTCGGTAATACATCCGATACAGGTCGCCGTCTTGAAACACAGTCGCATATCCGCTCGCATTTCCCTCCCAGGGCTTCTCGAAGGTGATGGCGACTTCTCGCGGAGTGGGATGATGCAATTTGAACTCAGCTCGTCCCTCCAAACGCTCAAGCAACGCCTGATCGACGAACAACTCTCTCCGCGAACCGATTTCGATCGATTCGGCAGCCACACAGAGTGCGGCCCAAGGCGAAATCGCAAGAACGAAAAATCGAATCAGCAGCATACGCATGTTGTGTCTTTCCGATGCGAGGATTCAAAATGGACCGCAACGTCAGCAACGGTGAGATTGGTGTCGTTCGGCAGTATGACGTATTCTCGTCGACGCCAAAACATCTGACACGTTTCGCACAGGCGCGCTAATCCCAGACGAGAACAATGATTGGAGTCGCAGTCCGTCTGTGCTGCGCGGCAAACACGGCAACCAACACCATTCCGCGGTCGGTCACGCTGGGTCCACTCGCACAATTGACAGCGTGATGGACTTGGCAGCGCGGCCATCTCCCGTGGAATTCATCGGCGAAGTCGAGGGTTTTTTAGGTTTGGCTCGCCCACCCTGCTCTTCGGTTAGGAAGTCGATTTGCACTTCCGTGCCTCGTCCGTCGCCGTTGTCGTCGAGCAGCGGGTGTTCGGTCGCCAGCAGTTCTCGTTCGAGATACGACTGCGCGAGATTGCGAGCGACGGTGACGTACAGATCGAACAACGAGATCGTGCCGTCCTGGTCGATGTCGAACTCCTTCGCTTCGGGCGGCGAGGACAGCACGCGAGCGAGTTCGTGAGGGAACTCCGTTTCGTTAGTTTCCCAATCGGTCTCTGTGGCCGCGATGACCGTGCGACCCTTGGCGGAGAGCGGCTTGATGTAATAACCGCTCGTCGGCGTGGTCATAAAGAAGACTTGCTCGCGCGCCGGCAAGTCGGCAAACAGCTTGGCGAAATCTGTCTGCTGGAGATCCGGCCCCGGCAGGTTCAGCCACGAGAACTTGCCGTCGTAATGACTGTGCCCCACGACGATGACCCACAGCGAGTCATCCGGTTGCAGCTTCGTTCGCAGAGCCGTGGTGCTCTTTTCGAGTTCCTCACGAGTTGCTCGGCTGGCGGACTTGATGACGTCTGCGTCCGAGTCCGTAGGCTCGTCGCCAAAGAGCACCTGCACGTCGGCGAATCCCAATCGCTTGGAAAGTCCTTCGTGCAGCTTGGTCACGGTTTCGGAATACAGCTTGTGATGCGCCGCGTCACCAGTCAGCCCACACAGGAGAATCGCACGCTTCGCGCCTGTCGCATGTGCCGCTGTCGCTGGTATGTCCGCCTGGTCGGAACACGCGGCTTTCACGGCCGCGCGGTCGGAGCCGTTCGGTGAATCGGCGGTGAATGCCCACTCGGTCTGCGGGAGCATCCACGAAACAGTGATGAGCAGGGCTACGCGGTGCATCGTCATTCGCCTTTCTTCGGCAAGTCACTGAAAACGGTCAGGTCCAATGGTCGGCCCACGGAACGATGGGTTGAACGGGGGTCATTGCTCGGTGGAAAGCGGTCGGCGTGCCAGACGATGACGTCTTTGTGACGTCCTTCAAGTTCGCCAGATGTTCGCCGAACGAACGCGAATTGCCACTCGAAGCCGGCTCCCGCTTTGAACGCTTCGATCAGCAACAACGATTCCGGGTCGGTCCCTTGCACGAAGGCGAAGACTGCCCCGTCGAGTACGTCGCTCCGTTTGCTCTCGTAGCGATAGAGCGGTTGCGGCAACAGCCGTAGCACTTCGCGGTCGCTCTTGTCGGATCGCCAGCCGAGCATCGTCGAGGAGAACTGGCTCGCCAGCGTCTTCATCTGCCGCAGTCGCGCGGCGGGCATTTCGGCCGGAGCATCGGCGGCGGGGATCGACTGAAACTGCAAGCCGACCTTTTCAGGACTCCAGACGACAACGCCGTCCCGCTTCGCCAGCAATGTGCCTCGCGACAACGAATCGAATTCGTGAATGAGGGACTTCTCCCAGGGATAAACACAGCAAACCGCTTCCGGACGGCCGTCGGCGAGATACAGCACCGTCATCCCGTCCTCGGACCCGCGCGTATTGTTCGTCCAACGCAGGACCACCTTCGCGACCATCGGCGTCGCCGACCGCTCGTTCACGAAGAGTTCATCCCAAGAGAGCGACTCGTCCAACAGCTTGCGAATCGGCGACGCGATTTTCTTTGCGGCGGCGTCTTCTGGCGTCGTGGCCGCCTCTTGTGCGAGGACATTGGCCGCAACGATCAGCGTGAGCATCACGAGTGCGATGGGCTTCATGGTGTCGCTTCCTTGGGTTTCGAGAGACGTTCTCGTGTGACCGATTCCACCCAATAGGGGCTGTTTTGGCTCGCCGAGTATTCCTTGCAGGTCCAAACCTCCTTGTCGTCGAGCCGCAGCTTGAGGGCATAATCAGTGAAGTTGGCTGCCGCGTAGTGCCAAACGAACTCGTCGTTCGCTTTCTGAGCTTCGACCGCGAGAATCAATTCGGGATCAGTCCCCTGACAAAACACGTTCAGGCTGCCGCCGATCACGGTCGTGGGTTGCTCGACATCAAACTGATAGATGGGCTTGGCGAGCAGCCGCAGTTCCCAGCGGCTGCCTTTGTGGTCGATGCTCTCGGCCTGAAAGCGCCGCATGATTTCGCGGGCCTGACGCTGACGGCCCATCGCGGTTTTGTCCGCGGGCGGAGCTTTGGGGACAGCCTGCCACTTCAAACCGGGAACCGGCGATTGCCAGTGCGGCCGGTTCCGCCACTGAGCCTCGATGGGTTGGTTCGCCAGCGAGTGAAACTCATGCACGACAGATCGGAGGTCGTCTTGAAGCGTGAAAGCGAACGTCGTTCCCAGCACCGCCGGCCGCTTGTCGCGGTCCACCCATAAATAGACCGCGCCGATATCGTCGCCTCGCACTGGCTGACTGTGACGAAACACCGCTTGCGGCAACATCGTGAATTTCTCATCCGCCGAGTTCGCCGGATGAATGACGCAGTCTTGAGCATGTTGCAGGCTGACCTTGAGCCACGCCTCGACAAGCTCTTTGTCGTTGATCGGCGGATCAGCACCGAGCAGAAGCAGACACAAACTGAGAGACGGCAACATCGGCAATCACCTTCAAGGCATGTTGAAGTGAAAACTCAGCCATCGAAGAGTGTTTCTCATGGCGATGACTCACTCGTCTCGGAACTTCGTCGGCGTCGGAAGATTCGCATCCACGGCGTTACTTCACGGGACTGGTGGGGTTCGCGAACAAGCTGCGAAGCACCGCCAACGGCGACGGCTCTTCGCTGGGATTCGGCTCTTCAGCGACAAAGATCACTTCGCGCAGAGCCGGATTGTCCGGCGAGAACGCCGCCGCCGAAACCACGTTCTTGACCGCCATCGCCGAGCCAGCCACTTGCCGATTCACCAGGTTCCACAACTGCGTGCGACCATCCCACATTCCCACGATCAATTCGTCATTGCTGGCGAAGGTCAACGCTCCGGGTGAAGTCGCACAGGTCAGAGTCGCCACCGTTTGACCGTTGATCGCATTCAGCAACGCGACTTCACCGCGACCGTTCGACATCCAATCGCCGACAGCCACCGCCAGTTGCCGTCCGTCCGAAGAGAAACGGACACAATTCACGGCGGACGGATAAGTCGGCAAGTTGGCGAGCGATTCGCCCGTCGCGAGATCGACCATCAACACGGTGCCGTCACGACTGCCGGCCGCGATCGTTTGGCCTCGCGGAGAGATCGCGACCGAACACAAAGCGTCCGCATGAGTCAGTACGGTTCGCAGCAGTTCGCCACGAGCCGAATCCCAAATCGTGATCCGACCATCTTGGGCAGCGGCGGCGAACCATTCGCCGTCCGGCGCGAAAGCCACGGCCGTGATCCGCTGGTCGGAAAGATCAGTGTCGGCGTTCGTGCTCAAGTCGGTCAGCACAATTCGCCGAGCGGTCGTCGCTCGCACCACGAAGCGGCCCGCTGGCGAGGCGGCCGTCGACCAGATTTTCTCACCGCGTGCGATTTTCGAACGCGACACCGGCAACGACGCGGGAGCGACCGCTGGCGACATTGTCTCAGCGGAAGACGAAAACGCGGGCGAGTCCATTGTCGGTGCGCTCGGCTCGTCCGGCGGTGAAATCAAATCAAAGGGGGCGACGCTGGGATCGAACACTGAGTCCGTTCGCAAACTCGCGATGTTCGCCGAACCGAACACAAACGGCTGCATCGGCAGCAACAGAGCAGCAATCAGCGCCAGCGCGAAGCGGACTCGCGGTGACATTGCTTTCGGAGCGGCTCCGCGCATGATCTTGGTCAGGCGATGCCGCAGGAAGTGAGCTTGCCCCAAGCCGCACGCGACGGGCGGCAACGCTGGGCGTCGCTCGCACAAGTAGTCAATCGTGTCGAGCAACGCTTCGGCATAGAGCTTCGGTGTGTTTGGAAATTGGCCGACGACCCAGGCGTCGCAGCACTCTTCTTCGGACGCTTCGATCTGCTGTCTCGCCCACCAGACGACCGGATGCCACCAGAACAGCCCGATCGCGATCAACTCCAGCAACCGCACCCAATGGTCGCCGCGAGCGAAATGAGCCAACTCGTGCGTCAACAACGTCGCGCGAGCGTCGTCATCCAGCCGCTCCGCGAGATCCGCCGGGAACAACAACTTGGCTCGCGAGCCGCAGCCCCACAACATCGGCGACACGGCGGCATCCACGATCAACACGCGCGGCACACGTCGCAGTCCCAGCGCCGCTGCGAGTTGATCCGTCTGATCCTGCAATTCGCTCGAACTGATCGCGTCACGCAACACTCGCCGACGGAATCGCACGGCTCGCACGAGTTGCCAAGTCATCCACAACGCCGTTCCGGCCAGCCAGCCGGTCAGCAAAATCGACCAGACATCAGGACGCTTCGCCCAATACGTGGAGCACGTTTTCAACGTGCTCGCAAAAAGGGACGGGGTTTCTTGTCGAACGATACGGCTCTCGACGATCGCGACTGGCGTAACACTTGATGCCGCAGTCTCAGCGGCGCGAGTCAACGGAGCGGTCACGGCCTGCGAGTGATTCAGAGGCCCGCTGTCGGACGGAAAAATTGGCACGTTGGAAACGTGCCCCACGTCGGCGGCAGGTACTTCGATCGTCACCGGCAGGTGGAACAGCGGCGGCGTGACGAACTTCAACAGCACCAGCACCCACAGGGCGTGCGTCAGGGCCGGACGCCGAGCGAATCGACTGACCCCCAACGCCAACGCTGCCAACGGCAGCACGGTGACGGCATTGATCAGGGCGATGTTGAGAAGTGTGGCCATGAAGAGCTGACTCACCAACCCGAAGCGTCAGCGAGGGCGGACGCTGCTTGTGACGGTTTTCTGCGATCATAGTTCTGTGAAGCGTTCGCCCTCGCTGACGCTTCGGGTTATTTTCGCTGCTGCTCCGTCTTTATTTCTTCTCCCGATCCAATTCGTCCAACAATCCGCGTAGCGATTGCCGATCTTTCGCCGACAGGCCACGAGCTTTCACCAGTGTGGTCAGCAGCGGATGAATCTCCCCCTGACACAACTTGTCCGCCGTCGTCTGCAACTGCCGAGCGATCAGCACCTCGCGCGCGACGGCCGCCGAGAACTGATGCGGCCACGTCTTGCGATTCCGCTTCACGCACTTCTTGGCTTCCAGGCGTTCGAGCAACTTTTGAACGGTCGCATTCAGCGCGGACGTACCCTCCGGATACAGCCGCTCGGTCAATTCCCGAACCGTCGCCGTCTGCAATTCCCACAGAACTTGCAGGACAGCCAGCTCGGCATCAGTGACGTCTTGAGGCGTACGAGACATCGTGCAGATCGCCGTTTCTCAAAGAGGACGAGGGATTGCCAACGGGGCGACAATCTACAGACGCCATGTCTGAAACTCAACCACTGTTTCGGAACTTATTTCGAGGCGGCTGGATTTGGGGCCGTCAGAAACAACCAATACGGATCGACCGGCTGGCCGAGAACGCCGGGTGTGCGGGCCTCGGTCCAAACCTCTTTGCCGTCGAGCAAGACGTGCATCTCCGCACTGCCCAACCGCGCGAGGCTGTATTTCCAGCGAGGCGGTTGCTGGGCGGCATCGGCTTCGATCTGCACGAGCACTTCCGGATTCGTGCCGTGAGCCAGGACGAAGACCGCCCCGTCGATCACTTTGACAGCCTCGTCGTGATAGCGATGCACCGGCTGCACGAGCAGTCGCATTTCAAAGCGTGAGTTATCGGGATCCCAGAACTGGTGAGCCTCAAAGCGGCGGCTGATCTCTTTCATTTGTCGCAGTCGGATCGCCGGTTGAGCGCTGACTTCGGGGGAATCCGGAATTTCCTTCAACACGAATTGCGACTTCTTCGGAGTCCAACGCGGATTGTTCGCCCCGGTGAGTTGAATCAACTCCGGCGAAGTCAGCGTCAGCGCATGCACCCACGGTTGATCGTTGCCGATGTTGCGATACAGCTCCAAGAACGCGACGGGGCGGCCCGACTTGCCCCAGGCCCAGAGCGTCCCCGCTTCGTTGTTCCGCGCGGCGTCTCCATACGTCAGCAGCGGATTCGGCAGCATCTCGATCAGTCCGTCGCGACCCTTCGCCGACGACTGAACCGTGAACTCGGACATGTGCGCGCGAGCAGTCTTCAGTGCTGGAGACTCAACTTTCTTTGGCGAGTCTTCCTCCGACCGTGCGACCGGCATCAGTGCGAGAAACGCCGCAAACAAACCAGCAACTGGAAGACCATGTGACACGATCGTCACTCCTACTTGGAAAACTGAAACAGCTTCTTGAGCGACAATTCGCGACTATGAACGCGGATGAAGAAGGGCTCTTTCGGATCGAACGGCGGCTTGCGCCAGGCCACTTCCCAAACCGGCTTGTCGTCGAGCGAGGCCTTTAGCGCGTAGCCAGTCATCGGGGCCAGTGAGTAGTGCCAGCGGAACGCACCGTCGGACTTCAGTGCTTCGAGGACGATCAGCAGTTCCGGGTCGGTGCCGTGTGCGTGAGCAAAGAGTGCTCCGTCGAGCGTGTCGCTCTTCTCGGCACCGAAGCGGATCAGTGGCTTCGTGAGCAACCGCAGTTCGTCGGATTGCGGCCGCCCTTCAAACTCGTCCGACGCCGTGAAGCGTTTGGCAATGTCACGCATTTGGATCAATCGCTGCACGGGACTGTTTGCCGGAACGGGCGATTCGGGAACCAGCTTCACTTCGACACCGGCACGCTTCGGCTCCCAAGTTGCCTCCCCTTTGCGAGTCACTCGGAACGGCACGGGGGCCAGTGATTGAAACTCGTGAATCCACAAGTCCTCGCTGGTCAGAAAGATTTGAGCGCCGACCATCGGCCGACCGGCTTCGCTCTTCCACAGGAAGAAGCCGCCGTCTTGCAGGCCGCTTACCGGATTCGTGAATCGCAACAGCGGTTCCGGCTCGACGCTGAGCTTCGCTTTGAAGTCCGGTGCCAGCAGAAACTCATAGTCTTTGATCGAACTCTTCATGAACTCCAATCGCTGTGCCGCGAGCTTTTCGGCAGCCTTCTTCTCGGCCTCCACCGGCTGGCCCGACTTCGGTTCCGGCTTATCTTCGGCGAACAGTGAGCCGAACACAGACAGGCTCACGAGCCAAGCGGCGATGACTCGCATTGAGTGACGGGAATGATTCATCGGCTTCACTTCACTTTCAAAATCTTCGCAGCGCGAATAGTCAGGCTCTTCACAACGAACTCGGAACCGCTGGGGGTGTCGCTGGCGTCGGCGTTCACCGCGAGGTGTTTGACGTCGTGGGTGCCGACCGGCCGTTGGGAGTAGAGACGGAAGTCTTCGGAGTTCGGTTGAGCGATGAAGTAGTACAGGACCGGCCCCTTGCGTTGCAGACGGAGGCGGCCGGCGGTGGCGAATTCGTTGATCGCCTCGTTGAGGAACAGGTTCGGACGGTTCGGGAAGAAGATCGTCGCGGAGGCGTTCGTGGTTTTGGCAAGGGATTTCACCCCCTCGCGGATTTCGATGCCAGCTCGGTACGAGTCCTCTATGCCGACATTGAAGCCGATGCCGCTCCCCCATTGTCCTTGCGAGGGGATCGTTTTGAGGCCGGCGTATTCGATGGTCGCGATGAAGTCTCCTTGAAGTTCGATCTTCGGCGAGATGCCGGCGACTTGCGGTTTTGTTTCACCGGCGGGCATTGAAAAGCGGAGACCGGCGTCGGTGGTGGTGATGAACTTGTCCGCTTTGGAATCCCAGACGGATCGGAAGTCGGCGCGGTTGAACTTCGACTTCGTGAAGTCCCACGTCATCGCATCGGGCAAGTCGGCGTCGGGGATCGCGGCCAGTTTCTGCGGGCCGATTGCGAGGTCTTGCTCGGCAACGCTTGGCAGCGTCGTCGGCCAGTCGCCTCGATAGCGGACGTTGCGGACTCGGACATCGGATTCGTTGGCGTAGTGGAACAGGCCGAAGTGCCGCAGATTTGTCGGCTCGATGTCGTGAGTGAAGACGATGTCGCCGTTGAGTTCGATCGTCAGCAAATCACCTTTCGTGCGGAACTTGATCGCGTTCCATTCGCGCGGTTTGAGCGGCAGCTTCGTAGCAACGTCGCTCGTGGCCGACGCTGCCAGCGTCGGCTGCGGACGCAAGCTGCGTCCGCCATGAATGTCGGCGGCGACTTCGGCGTTATCCGCAGTCAGTCCCGTTCGGTCCCAGCGGCCGTCGGTCAGCCAGTGGATCTTCACTCCGTCGGGTTCGAGCAAGCAGACCATCCGATCGAGCGCCGGATGCACGAGTGTCTTGCCGCGCATCGTTCGTTTCGGCGCGTTCGCTCCAAGGTACGACAACTGGCCGCTGGCCGGGGCGGCGAGCTTCACCTCCGGGTCGTAGTAAAACTCATAACTGATCTCACCGTCTTCGAGCATGGGGCGGTGATAGCGAATGATGTTCTCGACCTTGCGTCGGTCGCGGCTCGGATTCGCATCGAGCGTTTGCGGCGATGTCAGCACCACCTCGTCGAGCTTCCATGCAAACGGCGTTTGCCCCCATTCGGCGGCGAAGTAATCGGTCAGCCAGCCACGCAGATCGGGCGTGCCCAGCAAGTCGAGTTCCTTCGGGATGACTGGCTCGCCGCTGATGACGATGTCGCGAACGGCTCGCGACGACTGCCCCGCCCAGCCGACGACCGCCAGCCACGGATCGTGCTCGGCAGTCAGTTCTTCTTCGTAGAGCTTCTGCCCGTTGACGAAGCTGGTGAAGCGGCCCTCCTTCACGACGATCTTGTAATCGTGCCACTGAAAGACTCGCGGCGAGATCGGCTTCTCCAGCGGCAACTCCAGAATCGCCGCTCCTGCATGCGCGACCCGGACTTGGTTGTGCGTGTGCTTCAAGCCGTTGGCGACTCCCGCTCCCATCAGCATCGCCTCGCGCCAATCGAAGTGCGACAGGCGGCAACTGACCTCGTAGTTGCCTCGCAGCGGAGACTGAAAGTAAGCCGCGTCGTAGTCGTGCCCGCCTCGCTGAGCCATCTCCCCCGCCACGACGTCGAACGACGAGATCGGATAGCCAATCCCGCGCGAACGTGCTCGCGGCTGCGAGACCGATCGCCACTGTTTCGTCTTCGGCTGCGTACCGAACTCTTCCGGCGAGCCGCCGTGCATCAGATAGACGCACTGCCCATGAAGCTGCCGCACGAACCGCATGAACTCCGGCAGGCCAGGGTTCCCCGCTTGAAGTTGGCTCCTCTGAATCGAGGTGAGCATCTCGAACGCCGCGTCGCGTGTGACTGGATGTTGAATCGCGAGGCTCGCCAGCGCGACGTCCCCCCACCGCGAATACATCGGCGACGTTTTGTCCTGCACAGCCAACGCGTGGCACTCGCGAATCCGCTCGACCGCCTGTTGCGGCGCATCTTCCAAGAGATTGATGATGCCGAGCATCGCCGCGCGGGCACGAGCAGCGTCCATCGAACTCGCCGGATTAAACGCGGTCACTATCTCGCGCAATTCCGTCAGCCGATCCAGCTCAACCGCCGCAAGCACCAGCAAGATCGCCGGGCAAACAAAATTCCCGCCCGTCTGCACCAGCCGCCGATCGACCGCTTGCCGAGCTTCCGCCATCGCCACGTCGATTGGATTCTGATCCAGCAACGGCGGAGCCGGATGAGTCGGTGTGAACGCTCCCGAAGTTCGCAGCAGATCACTCGATTCATTGGGCATGACCCAGCGATGCAGGAACTTGAATCGCTCGGATGCCTCAAGTTTCACCGCGTGGCGACAAATCTCGTAGGTGTTGTCCGAGTAGAAATTCTCTCCGATCGCATGCGTCAGAAAACGTGAGTTCGGAAGCGGCTCCGTTGGGGTCGGCGCTTCGATCGCGGCCCGCACTTCATCGAACGTCTTCGGCCAGTCTCCCGTCAGCACAACATTCCGAACTCGCAAGTCCGTTTGAGCCGCATCGTGATAGAACCCGATCCGCCGCGAATTCGTCGGCTCGATGTTTTCGGTGACGACCTCTTTGCCGTTGAGTTCAATCGCGAACAATCCACCGTTCAGCGACATCCCGACCGAGTTCCAACCGGTTGTGAGAGAACCCGTACAAGCACGACGCGCCAGCGAGTGGTTCGTTTTCGTGTCGTTCGTGCCAACGTTGCGACCACTCGCTGGCGCGTCGTGCTTGTTGTCGAACTCACCCAGCGCGAACACCGTCTCGCCGAACGTCGGCTGCGCGGTCGTGATCCCCGGTTGATGCCAAAACTCGAAGCGCAGCGTTTCACCGTCTCGCATCGGTCGCTGGTACGTCAGCCACGACGGAGACTCGTCGCCGAAGAAATCGCTGCGGCGAGCTGACCGCAACTCACCATCGGCGAGGGTCCAGTCGGCCGCGGCTTGTCCGAACTGAACCGGTTCTCCTTCCATCGTGCCGTCATCTTCGACGATGTACGAACTCGTCACGCCGTTCTGTGGCACCTTCACCTGGATGTATCGCCGAACCTTCAGAGCCTCCGGCTTCGATTCATCGAAGTACGTCGACAGCCAGCCGCGCAGCCGCTCGTCGCCGAGCAACGCCACCTCGCGCGGGATCGTTGGCGAGCCGCTGATGCGCAGGTTGCGATACGACGGCGTGAACCCGGACATGCCCCCCAGCGTCAGCCACGGAGCCGCCGTTCCCGGTTGATCCTCGAAGACTGGCTGCCCGTTCGCGTAGTACTTCACATGTCCGTCGTGGACGCGGATCGTGTACCGGTTCCACGGTTCCTTGTTGAGCAGGTTCGTCAGCTTCGGACTTCCCTCGTAGCCCGAATTCCCTTTGCCGCTGAGATTCGCCGTCTCCTGATACGCATAAATCTGACACCCCGCGCCGCCGTATCCGACTCGCCCTTCCGACCAACCTCCTTCGCGACACTCCAGCGTCAGCTCGAACGAACCGCCGAGCGGCACCGCGAACACCAAGTCCGATTCGCGCCCGTTCGAGACGTGCGACAGATACCCTTCGTGAGCAAACCACGTCGGCGACAACGCCCCCAACGCCCGCTCTGCCGCCGACTCAAAGCCGATCACGTCCCACATCTTCGGCCGCATCTTCAGCCACTGTTGGCTGACTTCGCCGCGACCACCGGCTTGCCCCTCGGTTTTTGCATTCGGCAAAACATCGAACGATCGCAATCGTTTTGTCTCCAACCACGCCATCCGAAAATGATCGCGCGGCCGCTGCGACTGCGTCCGCTGTCCATGCTCAATCAAGCGGAACAAGATCCCGTCGGCCATTTCGCGCCACTTCGGAATCACCGCCGCTTCTACCGCAATGACGTAGGTGTCGAGCGGCGGCAGCGGCTTGTTCGGCATGTCCCATTTCGGAACCGCCGCCGTCGTCGCCTCAGTCAGCGCCTGCAACCGAGCCATCGTTTTGTTTGCTTCTTCTTTCGAAGCGTTTGCCGAACCGTCTCGCATGACCACCGCGAGCGTCCGCAACGACAGCACCGACGGCGTCTGCGGAGTGATCGAAACCAGATCGCGAACTAACTCGTCCAACTTGCCGAGTTCCCGGGCCGTCGCAACCAATTCCCAGTCCGTGCTGTAAACGTCCGACAAAACGCCAGAGCCGAGCTGCGACGTCCCGTCACTCGGCACGAAGTCGATCAACGACCGCACCGCGTCTCGGTCATCGCTCGGCAGTGCCCATTTCCGCAGCAACTCGAACCGCTCGGCCGGCGCGAGCTTCCGCAACTGCTGGCCCACTTTCGCCGCGATGTTGACCGCGCCATCGGCTCGAAAATACCGCACCGCGCGCGGGTCAGGAGCCTGGCCGGCCAAGTCCAATCCGTCCGCAATCAGCCCCGCGTCAATCAACGCCGCAGCCGCATGCTGCTTCAACGTGTGACTCAAATACGCCGAGTACTCCGCTCCGTACTGCCGATTGCTGAGCGGCTTCGCGATCGCCGCCAGCGCACAGCGTTTCGCGTCATCCGCTCGCCCCGCCCGTGCATGGGCAGTCGCCGCATGAACTCGCAGCCACGGAGCGTTCATCCGAAATCCCGCTTCCGACGGCAACGACTGCTCCGCCCGATCCAACACCGCTTCGAGCAACAACAACCCCGCCTCTTCCGACTTCGGCACGCTCACCGCCGCCGTCACCGCATGACACAAATCATCGAGCATCGGCCCGTTCGCTGCCTTCGCGTTATCGAGCAATTGCTTGAGTGACTTGTTCGCTGACTCCGCATCGTGCTCCGCAACCGCAAGCTGAACCGAGAAGACTCGCGCAACGGCTGTCTCGATCTTCGCCGCCGCTGCCGTCGCTGCGACTTCAGCCTTCGCCTTGTCGTTCGTCTTTGAATCATCCGCTTTCGTTTCGTCGGCTTTCACCGGCTTCGCGTCGCCCTGCGGTGGCTCGGCTTTGAGTGCTGCTTGCAAACGCTTCTTGACTTCATCCGTCTGCTTGGCGAGCACCGCCCATCGCACCAACTCCGCCCCCACACTCGTCGGCGCGGGGACGCGAGCGTTTGGTCGCGTCATAAAACTCATGTCGTAATTCAACGGCCACTGTCCCGCATACGGCCTCACGACTCCCGGCGTCTTCGACGGCAACACAACATCAGTCAACACCGCCACGACATCCGCCGGCTTCGCCCCATTCGATTCCCATGCCTTCGACAACCGCATCAAGTTCGTTGCGATCATCTGAGCCTCTGGATGCTCCAACGGATCGCTCACACCACCCTCACGAAAAGCGTCGGCCACCAACTGCAGCGACTTCTCCAAGTCTCCGCTCTCCGCTTCGGTCACTGCTTGGCCCAAAGCCTGATGCCCCCGAAACGGCTGAAACGTTTTCGCCAGAGCCGGAGTCGCTTTCCCGCCGAGCAGTCCCTTCAAGAATTCCAACTGCGCCGACGCCGTTTGCCCCACCGCAATCCAACAAGCCACCGCCACAACAATCATCAATCGCGTTTTCATAGGAGTCACAATCTCATTGAGCTCAAGATTCGCTGTGTTTCGTTGCGTCCAAGAATGCGAGTCGCGGGAGCGACTCGCCTACGTAGCTCAGTCGCTCCCGCGACTGAGATTTTCCCCTCACGGGATCGGGTGATAGCTGTTGTACGACTTCTCGATGTTCTTCTTGTCGCCGATCGAGTTCGTCGCGTGCGTGTCGTCGAGCGGTGCGTCCCATATTTTGCGGTCGCCGTCGTAGACCGACACGTTCCAGTAATGAAACCGAGCGAATGCCTGACGAAATCCCGTCCGACGGACTCCGTTGGTGTCCGCTTCAAACGCCTCGATCAGCAACAGCACTTCCGGATCAGTCGCCACCGCGAACGAGAAGATCGCTCCGTCGATGACGCCGTTCTTCGGCGACGAGTATTCAATCAACGGCCGCGAGATCAGCCGCAGCTCCGTGCGTTCTTCTTTCGGGCTGACCAACTCCGCCCGAAACGGCCGAGCCAACTGCCGCATCTGCAACAGCCGAGCCACATGCGTCGTCCCCGGCTTCGGCGAGTCGTCGAACTCACGCCACTCGATCCCTGCCCCTTTTGGTGTCCAGGCGAGTTTCCCATCAAACATTGATCGCAACGGCCCGGCGGCCAGCGATTGAAATTCGTGCTTCACATAGGCCTTGTCGTTGAACTCGTAGGTAAACAGCGACCCAATCGCCAGCGGCCGATCGTCGAGCGACCAAACATAGATCGCTCCACGCTCCTGCTGCCGGGCGGGATTCGTCCAGTTCATCAACGACTTGTTGTTGAGCGTCAGCTTGGCTTTGTCTCTCACCGACTCGATGACGTACTTGCGAGCATCTTCAATAAATGGAGCCGACTCTTGTCCGCAAGCAGTGCTCGCGACCGCGAGAGCGACAGTGAGGAAACTGAAAACCCGAACTTGCAGATTCATCATTCGTTGTCCTTCGTTTGCAGGCCACCACTCCGAATCTTCATTCGATCCGTTCGGAGAAGAACCACGTTCTGGTTTCAAAGACTTCCCCACGACCATGCAGAGGTGGTTGCGAAAACACTGGATTGTCACCGAGCCGCACTTGCAGGCCACCGTTCGTCATGGCGGTCACGGCGTACTCCCATTTGGCCGACTTCAAATCGGGACCGCGAACTTGAATCGCGAGGATCGCGTCAGGGTTCGTGCCGGTTGCACTGAAACCGAACAAGGCACCGTCGAGGATCTCGGCCGGTTCGCTGGCATACTGGTACAGGGGCTTCGGCAAGAGCCGCATTTCCGATTTGTCGTCGCGCCCGGCGATGGCCGACAGCGTCGCCGCGAATCCGCGAGTGAGCTGTTTCAACTGCGTCAACCGAGCCGTCTTGTTCTCGGCCGCATTGGGACTATCTGGCAGCGGCTGAAAAATCATCCCCGGTTTCTTGGAAGTAAACTCACGGTCGAATGGCCATTTCACCTCTAAGGTGTCCGGTGATGTCGAGCCCATGTTGAACAACCACTGCCGTTTGACATCGGGAATTCGATACCGCTCCATTTTTAACAGCGAGACCGGCCGGCCTTGCACCGTCCAGAGCCACACGGTTGCGTCTCGAATCCTCCACTGCTCATCGCTGTAACGAATCAGTGGCTCTTCGACGAGCTTCCCAGAACGTACCTGCTCACCCGCCGTCTCAGTCACCTTGATCGCCGCGACCGCCGACCGCATTTCCTTGAGCAACACTTGTCGCTCGGCCGTGCCGGTGTCATCGGCCGGATCGTCCGCAGCGACGAGCAACACTCTTCCTGCCAGTACGACGAACAGAGCGGCAATCAGAAACCCGAAGTAGCGAGGTCGAGACAGAGTATGCATTTCAATTCCCTTTTTCGGCGTGACTTGTCGCCGCAGCGTTGGCCAGAAAACGTCGCCAACTTCAGACGCTGTGTCTGGAATCTTATCGAGCAGCCGCTCTGGCCTGTCAACGATGTGGCGAATTCTCGGCAACGGCTGGAGCGCTTACGGTTTGACCTTCGTTGCGGGAGCCGGCTTCTTTCCGTCGGCCGCAGACTCTTTGAGAACTTGCTCCGAGGTAATCAAAGCGTAGGGCTCTTTGATCAAGTTCAGCGGGTTTTCGAGTTTCGGGACGGTCCAGACTTCTTTGTCGCGAAAGGTGACTCGCAGCGCGTCGCCGTTCATTCGCGCGAGGCCGAACTGCCAGATCACGTCCTCGTTGGTCTTGGTCGCTTCCAACATCAAGAACGCTTCGGGGTCGGTCCCTTCGACAAACGTGAAGAGGGCTCCATCGGCGTAGGTCGATTTCTCTTTCGCGGCCGGATAGCGAAAGACCGGTTGCGGCAGCAGTCGCAGTTGGCGTTTCACTCCGGAATCATCACCGCGTGTGTCCGCCAGATGCGCGACGAAGTCACCGGCGATCCGTCGCATCTGCACGAGCCTCGCCGCTGCAACTTTCGCCGGAGCATCCGCATTTGCCAGCGGCTTGAGCGTGAGGCCAGCCTTCTCGGTGTTCCAAAACTGGATGTCATTGACTCGCCCCGCCGCGCGACCCGGAGCCAACGAGCAGACTTCAAACGTGCGACCCCAATCGGGGGAGTACCAGCGATACCAACTGGCGACGACTGCCGGCCGGCCGTTGTCCGTCCAGACGAAAACCTCACCGAAGACTTGCCCCACCGTTGGATTCGACCACCGCAAGATCGGCTCCGGATGCAGCACGAGCTTTGTGCGGCCGGACTCACCGACGGTGAACTCACACCGCCCGGAAAAGTCTTTCGCGGAAACTGCGACCGAGGAGCGCAACGCTTCGTCGTTGCCAGCGGACGCAACTTTCGGCTTCTCGGCCACAAGTTGGCTGGGCAGGATCAACATCAGCGAAAGCAAAATCGGTTGCATGGCAAGTTCTTTCAGAGTTGTTGAGATATCGCGTAGCCACGCTCGCCAAGAGCGTGGGCAGATGAGGATCAAGCCACAATGGCCCACGGTCTGGCGACCGTGGCTACCAAACATCTCTCCCGCTTCATTTCGACGGAGCTTGCTTGGCCTTCTCGAAGGGATTGCCGAACGGGTAGTCCTTCAATGGGACGCGGATTGGGAAGAACGGCTCGGTGTTGACCCACTCGTCGAGGTGCGGGAATTCGGCGACGGTGGTGTCGTGGCGAGCAAACCGAATGCGATAGGTCGTGCAGCGCGACGCGGAGTAATGCCATTGGAGACCTGCGGGAGTCTGTCGGGCCTCCAACAGCAACACCGCTTCCGGGCCGGACTGCACATAGCCGAACATCGCGCCGTCCACGACTCCTTCTTCGAGTACCTGATAGCGATGCAGCGGCGTCGGCAGCAGACGCATTTGCCAATCGGATTTGCCTTTCCCTCCCCAGTTGCAGATGACTTGAAACTCCTTGGCGATATTCCGCATTTGCACCAGCCGCGCCGATGCCTTGTCCGACGGCGGCTTCGCGTCATCGAGCGGTCTGAACGGGCTGCCCGGCAGGCGCGGCTTCCAGAATTGTTGATTGCCGTGCCGCATTTCGATCGGCCGGTTCGTGAGCGAGACGAACGTTCGTCCCCAATACTGGGTCGGGAAATTGAAATGGGAATTCATCAGCACCACGGGGCGACCACGATCGGTCCACAAAAACATCATGCCGTCCGCGTTCTGACTGATTGGGTTGTCCCACCGCGTCAACGGGTCTTCGTTGAACTCACACGGCTTGTCGCCGCGTCCCTCGACGAACAGCCGATATTCACGCAGCCGTTTGCGATAGAAGTCGAGCTTCTCTTTGATTGCGGGAGCATCGGCCGGAGGCTGCTTGGCATCCTCGGCAAACAACATGACCGACACGCCGGCGCACAGCAGAGTCAGCAAGATGCCGCGAGCGAACCGGCTCATGGCTCGCCTCCCTTGTCCTTCTGGTCGTTGAAGACCGACTTCATTCGCCAGTACGGATTCGTCTTCGGAAACACTTCGGTGCGCAGCGGCGGCGCGCGAAACACTTCTTGCTCTTCGTAGAGCACAACGATCTCGGCCAACCCCGTGCGGCCGATGCCGTATTGCCAGATCGGTTTCGTTTCGTCCGCCGGTTGGACCGCTTCGAGAAACAACGTCACTTCGGGATTCGTATCCTGAGCGATGATGAACAGCGCCCCGTCAATGAGCTGCCGATCCCGATCCTCGTAGCGATGCACGGGTGCGGCGATCAGTCGCAGTTCATATCGAGGTCGATCGGGCTGCGTGACCCAGAACTCGTGCGCGGTGAATTTCTGAGCGAACGCTTTCATCTGCCGAATGCGACCCGCCGCCGTGTCGGCGGGAGACGGTGCGTTTGGCAGCCGTTGAATCTTCAGGCTGTTGGCTTCCGGAATCCAAGACTCGCCGTTGGTCGCGGTCAGTTTGATCGGGACATCGCTCGTGGCATGAAACGCCTGGTTCCAGAGCCGTCCATCGGGCTGCCGAAACATTTCCAACACCGCGACCGGCCGCCCGCGCTTTCCCCAAATCCACACCGTGCCATGATGCCCGCCCCACAACGGAGCCGTGAATCGCAACACAGGATGTTCCACCCGCTCGATCTCGGCCCCGGACTTCGCGTGCTGAAGTTTCAACAACCCCACTTGTTCGCGCGACAGCCGCATCTGTTCGCGAGCGAGCGCCACTTCATCGGACTCGTTGCCCGGTGAGTCCTTTTTGTCCTGAGCAAACAACGACAGCCCGCTCAAGAAAACGGCCGCCGCAAGGACGAAGCCACGTTCGCCAGAACGTGGGCGAACTCGCGCCAGCTCCACGTTCTGGCAAACGTGGCTACGGCCATCATTTGTCATTTCGTGGTCTCCGTCAGCGGAAACGGATAGCGCGAGAACGGATGCGAGCGGCCGTAGAACGTCGCCTCAATCGGTGCATTTTTCAGGTGACCGAATTCGGCGATCACGTTGTCATTGAACGACGCGCGGACGCCGTACGACGTCAGCCGCGTGACCGCGATTCGCCAATGCAGTTTTGATTTCGCGTCCGATGCAAACGCCTCGATCAAAGAAATCGCTTCGGGGTTCGTGCCCCCTTGCGTGTACGCGAAGACGGCTCCGTCCACGATGCCGTCGGGTTCGCTGACATAGCGAAACAGCGGCGTGGTCAGAGTTCGCAGTTGCCAATCGGTCGGCGGTTGTCCCCAATTGCCGATGACCTGAATTTTGCGAGCCAGCGCCCGCATCTGAGTCAGCCGCGCGTTTCCGTTGTCGGAGGGCCGGCCTTCGGTCTCATCGAGATCGTGAAACCGAATGCCGGGACTCGCCGGCCTCCAGACGTCTTGGCCTTCAGCTTGCATCACGAACGGAATCGACGTGACCGATTCGATCGCTTCGCTCCAACTGGCAGGCGTCTCTTGAGCCCCACCTTTTTCCCTGAGGAACGCCTTGCCGATGACCACCGGCCGGCGACCGTCGGTCCAAATGAAAACGCCGCCATCGACGACGCCGCTGACCGGATTGCTCCACCGCAGCGCGAGCTTTTCGTGCAATGGAAACTTTGACGTCTGGGAATCCGTCGAATGAAGTCGGAGGCGTTCCATCTTCTCCCGCAGGAAAGCGATTCGCTGATCGGCGACCGATCCTGCGGCCGGGCCGACCTTCGGCGCAGCGTCCTGTGCGAACGCTGCCAATGCGATGAAACTCATCACGCACACAAAAATCCCAGCAGCTTGAGTCACGCGAATTCTCCCGACGATTCAATACGACAAAGCTTCGGCACACATCACTCTTTGAAATCGATGTCCCGGCGCAGGAAGAAGTGGAGCCAGTTCTCGTGCTTGACCTCTTGAAATTCCCAGATCGTCTTATCATCCAACCGCAGCGCGCCGGTGTCGGACGTCATCCGCGTGTGAGCGTGATACCAACTAAGACGGCCCTCTTTGTTACGCCGAGCTTCAATGGCCACGAAGATCGTGGGGTTGGTTCCATTCGATGCGAAACTAAAGACGGCTCCGATCGGCAATTTGGTTTCAGGATCGAAGTACTCGTAAGTCGGTTTGGGAAGCAGCCGCATCTCGATGGAGCTTTTCTGCGTCACGGAATAGACGTTGCCAGAGAATCGACGTGACAACGCTCGCAATTGCAATGAACGAGCCGCAGGTCGATCCGCCGGCGCTTCGGCGTCGGGAATCGGCTCAAAAACCCAACCCGGTTCGGCGGATTTGAACGTGTGACCGCTCGGCCACTTCACCTCGACGTTTTTCTCCGCGAACGAGCCGAAGCAAATCGTCCACAGCGGAACGGCAACGAGATCGTTGACCTCGACCTTCTGAATCGCGATCGGCCGCGAGTTCACCGACCAGACCCACAACGTCGCATCGCTGATAAAGCGCGGCTCGTCCGAGTACCGCATCACCGGCTCGGCCTTCAGTTCGCCGATTTGTTCCCCCCCGCCGGAATGCACGGCTACGCGAGTTTCTTTGACGAACTCGCGCGTCCACTTCAAAAGTTTTTCCGTGCGATCCTTTTGCTTGGCGGCCTGTGACTCCTTCTCGTCAGTAAGCCCGGCGACAGGCGTAAAGCTCGAGAACAACAACGCCAAACAAATCAGACTTCGATACGGTCTGGAGAAGTCAGTCATGATTCGATTCCCTGGGATTGACCACGCTCAATAATCGCCGATGACCACGATCAACTGCTTTCCGTCGGGAGTCCAACAAACGGCTGTGTTCGTCGTGGCGGAGTCTTGACCTTTGAGCAATTGAGGTGGATCGGCGGAATTCGGATTGAATTCGTAAAGCTGATGTCGTGTGAGTTCGGGAGCATACATGCAGAAGACGATGCGATTGCCATCGGGGTGCCACGCGAAATCCATCGAGATGTTCTTGCCGGAGACATGCACCTTCAGATTCGGCTTATCCGGATCGATGCCGACCGTCGCGATCTCTTCGGTGCTGTCCGCTTTGAGCCCTTTGAAACAGATTCGTTGGCTGTCCGGCGACCAGGTCATGTTCCAATAAATCGAGCGGTAGTCCTTCGCGTTGTAGACCGGCGTGGATTTTTCGATCGCGATGTCCAGAGTCATGATTTGCAGGCCGGAATAATACGCGATCTTTTTGCCGTCGGGAGACCATTGCGCTCCCCAGCCGCCGCCGTTGGTCAGCGATCGCTGCTTTGTGCCGTCGGCGTTGATGACCTCAATGCCAGAGCGTGAGAAGCTCAGTTGTTTCCCGTCCTTCGACCACGTTGGCATCATGCCGAGTCCCAGATTGCGCAGGTTGTTCCCCTCGAAGTCGGTGATGAGCATCGTCTGCCCGTTCAAAGTCCCTTTCGGCCCGTGCCCATCAAGGGCGATCCACTTCCCATCGGGCGAGACCGCCGGCGATCCGAGCGACGGAAACGCCTTGATCCCGTACAGCTTTTTCCAACCGGTCCCGTCGGCGTTCAGAATGAAAACCTCGCGCGGGAACTTTCGTTTGAACGTGAACTCCTGCGGATCAAGCTGCCCGTCGCGGTTCGCGTCGAACATCTCGAAGTAGACGAACCGCATCACCGGAAACGCTCCGCCGAACGAAAACTCTTCGCGCGAGAGGAGCCCGTCGTCATCGGTGTCAGAGATGATGCTGTGCCAGGTCGCGACCGGGTTCGCATAAAACGTCAGCCGGAATTCATCGAGCGACAGCTTGCCGCTGCGGTCTCGATCGAACGCCGGGAACGAAACCTGCGCCGACAGCTTGCACCAATCGGGAGTTCCGGCCAGCACCTCTGCCGGCTCAAGCTGACCGTCCAAGTTGATGTCCATCCGACGGAACTCGGCGATCGGATCGCTGAAGCGAATCTTGCTCCATTCCAACCACGTCACAAAGCCATCTTTGTCGGCGTCGGTGAGCGCGAATGTTTCCAGCCCTTTGCCGGGGGGCGACCAGGCTCGCGCGAGATACTCCGTTTGACTCAGCCGGTCGTCCCGATCTTGATCGGCGTTGAGGAACTGCATGTGCTGCACGAGTCGGCCATCCGGCAGTCGCAGCAACTGGCCGTCGCTGCGGCGCACCCCAGATTGAATCTCGACAAACCGCCGAGCCTCCTCGCGACTGACCTTTCGATCCCGATTCGGATCGGCTTCGATCTGCATCCGCCCGGTCAGCGGCTCATTCAACGCTTTCGTGAACGCGGCCAAGAACTCGCCGACCGGAATCGTCCGCTCGGGCGTTTGATCCCAATCCTCCAACAACCCATCGAGCACACCGATAAACTGATCGACGACTTCCTTCATTGGATCGGAAATCGGCCCGCGCTGTCCGGCCGAGACGCCTGTTGGCAACGACCAATACTCCTCAAGGGACAAAAAACCGTCGGCATCGCGATCGAAGAGGTCAAAGTCTCGCAGTGCTACCGCCATTTGAGCCGGTGCATTCGCAGCTCTGAACTCATCCACCGAAAGCCGCTTGTCACCATCGCGGTCCAGTCTCGCAAAGTTTATGGCCACCGCCTCTGGCACTTTCGGAGCCGGCTCCTCCGCACGTGCGACACCGCTCGATGTCATCAAAGCAGTCATTGCAACGCTCAACGCGAGCGTGCGTGTGCTGTGTTCTCTCATGAGGAATCCTTCGCGTTTCAGATTTGCGGATCGAGCCACAACTCACTTATTGCCGTCCTGTTCGCCGACCTTCAACACCATTCGCCAGTAGGAATTCGTTGAGGGTGGAAACGTCTCGATGTGCGGCAGGTGATGCACCTCTTTGTCATCGTAATAAACCACCATCTCGGCCGCGCCGGAGCGACCAACGGCGAATTGCCAAGTCGGCTTCGCTTCGTCGACCGGTTGGATCGCTTCGAGAAAAAGCGTGGCTTCCGGATGTGTTCCCACCACGATGGCGAAGATCGCTCCGTCGAGCAACCGATGATCGAGATCTTCGTAGCGGTGCAGCGGAGCGGGCAGCAGTCGCATTTCGTGCCGAGCGTTCAACCAGATTTCGTGCGACGAAAACTTGCGCGAGAACTCTTTCATCTGCCGCATCCGCCCGGCCGGTGAATCGGCGGGCGGCGGAGCATCCGGCAGCGGTTTGAATTTCAGATCGCTCGACTTCGGCGTCCAAGTCTGTCCTGTCTTGGCGGTCAGCTTGATGGGCGTGTCTGTGGTCGCGTGAAAGCAGAACCAATCTTGACGGTTCGCCTCGCGAATCATCTCCAGCACTGCGGCCGGTCGCCCTTTGCGACCCCACAGCCACACCGTTCCGTGTGTTGGCCCCCGAACCGGTTCGGCGTATCGCAAAACGGGATTCTCAATCCGCTCGATGTCCGCGCCGGTCTCGACGTCTTGAATTCGGAAGAGCGTCACGTTCGTGCGAGCGATCTTCATTTGCTCCGCAGCTTCGGCTGCCGAGTCCGTCGTGGACGACTCTTGAGCCACGGCGGACAGGCCGATCATCATCAAACCGGCGAGACAGCAATTGAACTTCATGGCTTGTCTTTCTGTTCTTCGAGCTTCGACGTCGTCCGCCAATAGGAATTCGTGCTGTTGAAGATCTCCTCGTGTTTCACCGGCGGATCGTGATAAATCTCTTGGTCTTCGTAGTTGACGATCTGTTCCGCGAAGGATGTCCGGCCGATGCCGAATTGCCAGAACGGTTGGGCGACATCGACCGGGTTGACCGCTTCCAGAAATAGAGTCGCCTCCGGGTTTGTCCCCTGAGCGATTATGAAGAGCGCACCGTCGATGAGTTGCTGCTCGCGGTCTTCGTAGCGATGCACGGGCGTGGTCAGCAGCCGCAGTTCATGCCGCGAACCGTCACCCTCGCGCCATGTCCAAAGCTGGTGAGCCGAGAATTTCTGGAGGAACGCTTTCATTTGCCGCAGGCGACCAGCCGGCGTCTCCGCAGGCAGAGGGGCGTTGGGCAACGGTTGGAATTTCACGTTGCTCGACTTCGGCGTCCAGGACTTTCCGTTGGACAGGTCTAACTTGATGGGAGCATCGGTCGTGGCATGAAAGGACCGGTACCAAAGTCCCTCATTCCCCATCAAGGACATTTCCAACACCGCCACCGGCCGCCCGCGCTTGCCCCAAATCCACAGCGTTCCATGATGCCCGCCCCACAGCGGAGCCGCATACCGCAAGACCGGATGTGTCACTCGTTCGATCACGGCCCCGGTCGTCGCGTGCTGCATCCGCATCGGTTCGACTTGCTCCAGCGAAACCTGCAACTCCTCGCGCGAACGCTTCGCCTCTTCGGACTCAGTCGCCGGAGCCACCGGTTTGTCTTGTGCGAGCAACGAAAGTCCGCTCATCAACAACGTGGCGACGGCAACGGTCCGACACAGCGTCACCCCAAACGACCGGTCGCCACAATGTTTTTGAGGACTCATTTCGTCGGTTCCTTGAGGAAGTGATTTCTCTGGCGTCAGGAAAGTGCGTGAAAAAACGAGAGGATCCCTCCAGCAAACCAGACGAAGATTCCGGACGCCCAGATCGCGAGCCGAATCACACGCAGCCACATGGCCTGTGGATGCCAAGCGACTTGTGTCAACGTGCCGCCCGCCAAGCCCGCAAAACAATACGGGAGCAGCGACAGTGACGCTTGCAGACAGCAGCCTTGGAATCCGCGCGAGATGGCTCCGGTCATCGGCCCCAGCACACTCGCGGCCGTGACAGTCACAACGGTCCAAGGCTGCTCGCGGGCGTGGTCGAGTCCGCTACTCACGATGAGAAATGTCCAAGCGGTGAATACGAGCCAGATGACGGCCAAGATCACGACGTGTCGTCGTGTGAAATGCCGCGACATCCAGTGCTTCACGTTCGCCAACTCGAACTGTTTCATCACCATGCTTCGACCTCATTCCGGAAACTTCTCGCCGGGGCCGAGTTGATACGGGAAGACGTATTGAACGGACTTGGGTTGTCCGAATTGTTTTCGTTCGGGGATTTCCCACACGACAGCGTTGTCGAGCTTGGCCTTCAGCGCGTAGATCGACATCGGCCCAAATCCGTATCGCCAAGACAGCCCCGACTCGCCCCGCACGCATTCCAGCATCAACACCGCTTCGGGATCGGTCGCGAGGGCGTAGACGAAAACCGCGCCGTCGATCACCTCTTCGTCAGGCTTGCCGTAGCGATAGACGGGAGTCGTCAGCAATCGCAGTTGATTGAGTTCCTTCTTATCCCAGCCGAATTCGTCCTCGACGGTGAATTTTTCCGCCAGCCGCCGCATTTGCACGAGCCGCAGTTGAGGCGTCGCCGCTGGCTTCTCGGAGGTTTTAAGGGGCTGCCACTTGGTCGAGGTTTCCGCCGGCATCCAGATCGTGTTTGTCCCGCGCTTCATGACCAACTTGTCGCCACAGAAATTATGGAACTCGTTGACCGCGTTCTTAGGCGACGTGAAAGAAAACTGAGCCATCACATCGGGTCGACCATTGCGAGTGAACACCGCGAGGATACCGATCTTGGTCCCGCTGACAGGGTTGTCCCAAACCAACGCCGGCTCCGACCGCAGCTTCGATTCCACTGCCTCCTCGCCGACCTGCACTTCAAAATGTTTGACCGCATCGGTCAGAAACTGCACGCGAGCTTTGCGCAACGGAGCGTCCTCCGGATTCACGTCTTTGCCATCCGCTTTCGGCTGATCCTCGGCCGGTGCAAGCGCGGCTAATGCCACGAGACACATCAGGGACAGACTCAGATGCCACCACATTGGCATTACACGCATGACCGGCTCCTCGGAGGAAATGAGATAAAAAGTAACCCGAAGCGTCAGCGAGGGCGGGCGCTCCGAGCGACGACGATCGAGTTTTGTGAAGCGTTCACCCTCGCTGACGCTTCGGGTTAGTTATGCCAGTCCCACCACGCGCCGCCAAATCCATTCGACGCTGAGCAGCCCAAGTAACCAGGTCCACAGCAACCAAGTGCTCCAGAGCGGTGTCTTCTTCACGACGGGTGAGCCGACTTTCATCGGGACGTCGCGTAGCACTTCGGCCAGTTGCGTTGAGTCGTTGATGATTTGGCCGCCGGAGTGCTTCGCGATCGACGCCAGCAGTTCGTGATTTGGAAACGGATTCTGTTGCTCGAATGGGTCGTGCAGAATCTGAATGTCGAGCGACGTGCTATCGACCTGAGTGAACTCTTCCATCGCCGTCAACTCGACACGCAACGACTGGCTGGCCGAGCCGACGGTCAGTGCGTCGGCGATCGGCATCTCAAGTGCAAATGCCGGCTTGCCACCAGCGGCATCGGAGCGCGGGAGGTCGAACTCTTCGCCCCAAGCGATGAACGGACCGGACTCGCCGCTCTCGCGCGGCTTGCCGTCAGGCCAACGAACCGGCGAGTAGTTCGATTCGAGATCGTTCAACGATGTCTGTGGCTCGATCATGCTCGTGATCTTGTACGAGCCGGTTTGATTCGCCGCTTCATCGAACGCGGCGGCGGTCAGTGAGATCGTTTCGCCAGGGCGATAGAACTTCTTGTCGGCGGTGACGACGAGCCGGCGGCGGCCGATCGACGAACTCTCGGTCAGCCAATAGATCGCGTTCCGCCAGAACTTGCCGTAGTACTTCGTGTCGCCCCCCCACTTGTTCAGAAAATCGTTGGCCCACGGAGGCGTGATCGGCATCGCCATCGCCATCGTGCGACCGCGACCGTATTGACCGGAGACGATCGCCGGTTGATTGGAGGCGGTGGCTTCCAGTGTCCCAGGCGAGCGGGGGCCGTCAGCCCCCCGAGTGGGTTCCGATTTGGTGTTTGTCTTGAGCTCCGACTCGGGGGGCTGACGCCCCCCGCTCGCCTCGGATGCAGGCTTCTTCCCGATCAAATTCTTTTGCAGCGAATCAAAAAAACTCGGCGGCTTGACGGGCTTCGGTGCCACGGGTGGTGCAGTTCCGGCCGGAACATCAGCCGCGGCGAGGTTCGACATCGCCAGCACACGCGACAAATCCGGCTTCACGCTCGCCCAGCGGTTGGCTCCGAAGAACGATGGGAACTGGCCGATGATGTCGCGGTTCTGCCGTTCGTCGGTGACGATCGTCCACAGCGGATGCGACATCGCCTGCGGTTCGGCGAGCACGCTGACCTGCGTCCCCGGAAGCCAATCGTTTTCGTCGCGCATTTCGATCGGCAGCATCTTCGCCAGCGGTGTCTCGTCCCAGCCGCCCGCTCGGAAACTGCGCTGACCGCCGACCATCAGCAGCCCGCCGCCGCGCTGACCGATCCATTTTTCGAGCCACTCCAATTGCTGCTCGGTGAACGTGTTCGCCGCGACGTCGCTGAGGATGATCGCATCGAATGCCGACAGCTCGGCCACCGTCTCCGGAAAACCGCGAGCCGTGACCGCGCCTCCTGTCTCCGCGACTCGCTGCAACCGACCGCGACCATACGGAGCGGCCAGCACCACGCACTCGATGTCTTCGTCCTCGGTCAGCGCCTTCTGCAAATCGGAGTACGGCCCGCGCACCTCGTACCGGTTCCCGGTCTGCACCGGCTGCAACGGCTGCGAACTTCCTTCGATATACAGCACGCGAATCTTCGTGCGATCAATCTGCACCTCAGCCTTGAACGAGTTGTTCGCCGTCGAGACTTCATCCGGCAGCGCCGACACGTTGACCTGCAACTTGCGAGTCTTCGCGTCCGTGCGAAAGCTCAAGCCGACCGATTGAAACCCATCGTGCAACGTGACCGGCACCGGTGGAGCCAAGTTTTTATCGGCCTCCCCTTCCACGTTGCTGGGCGCAATCAGCGACACTTCGCAGCGACGCCCGTCATAGCCGTAGCTTCTCAAGAAGACCTGCACCTCGACCTCGGCAAACCGCCGCGCGCGAGGCGGTACAACGCACGCGACGATCGCGACATCGCCCCCCTTGGCAGTGTCTCCGACCGGCACGACATGCACCGGCACATTCAACTTCGCGAACTGCGCCGCGAGCTGTTCAACACCCGATTCATCCCGCGCCCGTCCATCCGAAAACAACACGATCGCCGCCGGAGGCCGCCGTCCAAACCGGCTCGGCACCTGCCGCAATGCCGTGAGCAACTGCGTATCCGAATCGGTCGGCGCGAGCAGTTTCTGCTTGGCCTTTGACGAGCCTGCCGCCGTCGAAGTCGATTCCGCCGCTTGAGCCACCGATGTCAGACTCAACGAGGTTGAGCTGTTCAATCCGCGAAGATCAGTGGCCTTCTTCTCGGATTCCTGACTCTTGGCCCCTGGCCCCTGCTCCACCGCTGCCAACCGATGCCCGAAACGGAACAGCTTCACCAGCGCATGTCCCTCATCGCGAGTCGCCTGATCCGCTTCACGCATCAACCGCGTGGCGTGATCAAACCGAGTTTCTTTATCTCCCACCGCCATGCTCTGCGACGAATCGAGCAGATAGAAAATATCCGGCCGATCAATCGGCCCCGGCGTCTGCGACACGTCCGACGGATTGAGCAGGATCAGCAGCAATGTGACGACCGCCGCCGCTCGAATGCCGATCAACCCCCATCGCCGAGCGATCGCGGCGGGAGGTCCGCCTACCCAACGCAACAGACCAAACCCAATCAACAAGGCCGCCGCCAGCCCGCCGACAACGGCGGCGGTTAGCGGAGTCAGAAATTGCAATGAGGCCAACATGGTGTGCATCTTTCGTAGGTTGGGACTCCGTCCCGACCGTTCCGCATCATTTCCTCAGAACCCGTTCCGATCCTTCCTCAACGAATGTCGGGACAGAGTCCCAACCTACTTTTGTGGCTCCGCCCCTTCATCCTTCAGCCAATCATTCACATACGAATCTCGAATCGCAGGAGGATCGGCCTCCTTTTGACTCCACACTTGGCGATCGTCGAGGCTGGCATAGACCGCGGCACCTGTCATCTGAGCGAAGCCGTAGGTCCAGATGGCCTGCTTCGTCGCGGCGTCGCGTTGAGCCTCCAGCAACAACAACACTTCCGGGTTCGTCCCGTTCGCGAAGGCGAAGATCGCGCCGTCGATCACGCCGGTCTCTTCGTCGGCGTAGCGATACAGCGGAGTTGTGAGCGGCCGCAGCTCGAGCCGACCATCGGTCCCCTCCTTCTCGTGCGCCGCGAACCGCTGGCGAATCTGCCGAGCTTGCGAGAGCCGCAGCGCCGGTTTCTCGGCGGGCGTCAAATCTCCGGGAACAGGCTTCCGGATCACGCCCGGTTGTTTGGCCTGCCATTTCCAATCGCCGCCGCGAGCCACTCCGATTTTGGAGTTCGACAGCGAGACGATCTCAAACAGCCAACGCGGACCGCGCGGAGAGTTCGGATAGAACTCGACCGCCATCAACGCACAGGGCAGTTCACGCTCGGTCCACAGCCACAGCGTCGATTCATGATTCCGCCGCGTCGAGTCGTTGTATTTCAACAGCGGATTCGTCAGGAGCTTGGCCGCAACCGGTTTTGCTCCCAGCGCTGCCTCGACTTCAAATTTCTCGGCAATGCTCTTCATGCGATTGAGTTGCACGGCGCGATAGGCTTCATCGGCCTTCTCGTCGCTCAGGGCGACACCGACCACCAGGGTCACGATCAACCCAATTCCTCCGCGAAGCTGATTCTTCATTTCAAATCCTCTTGCGATCGCGACTTCGCCGTGACCGGGTTGGGAACGAACGTCAAAAGTCCAACCAGTACGGCCATGATTCTCTGCATTGACTTACTGACTTCACCCCGAGCGTTCGCGAAACACGAAGTCAGTCCGATTTCAAAACATCAACAAACATCCGATCGGGGCGGTTTCGATCGGTTCTGGCTGGGAACGCGGCGGCCGTCCAAACGAGCATTTTGTCGAGCCGCCCTTCCAACTCGCCCGATGTGCGTCGCGCGAACGAGTACTCCCAGCGAGACTGTCCTTCGCTCGCGACCGCTTCGATCAGCAGCAGCGTTTCCGGATCGACTCCCGTGACAAACGCGAACACGGCTCCATCAAGGATCGCGCCGGCGGGGAGCTTTTCGTAGCGGTAGATTGGTCGAGGCAACAGCCGCAGCTCTTCGCGAATCGGGTTGGCCGCGCCCCAGCCGAGCAGTTTCGATTCAAACCGATTGGACAACACCCGCATCTGTCGCAAGCGACCGGCGGGATTCTTAGCGGGGACGTCCGCCTCCGGGATCGGCTGAAATCTCACACCCGATTCGGTCGGCTCCCAAACGGTCGCGCCGCCGAACCGAGCCTGCAGCTTGCCGCGCGCCAGCGATGTGAACTCGTGCGTGACCTTGTTGTCGAAGGTGTAGGTGCAGCAGACCGCCTCCGGTCGCCCCGCGCCGATGAACAGTGTGGTCACTCCCGACAACGTGCCGCGCTGATTGCTGTCCCAGCGGAGTGCCGGGATGGGCGACAGATCAATCACGTTCTGGTCACGCTCGACCGTCAATTGAAACTCTCGAGCCGCCTCATCGAGCCGCTTTCGCTGTTGAGCCAACTCGCGCGACACCTCGGGTTCGTCATCGGACAACGCGACGGCGCTGAGCATCCCGCAGCACAGCCACGCGATCACGATCCGAAACCCAAACCCTTGGCAGCGTGCGATCATTTGGTCCCTTTCGGTTTTCGCATCTCCGGCTGACCTGCCGGGCCAGGCTTCCCGCTGCGCGACAGCACCTCGTAGTACCGGTCGACCAACTCTTGATACTTCGGCGGCGTCGCTTCGTCCGCGACGTTACCGAGGTCGCCGAGGATCAAGGTTTGGATGCGTTCTTGAATGTCCTCCTGCAAATGGATCAGCGCGGGCGCGTAGTTCACCGGATAGGCGTAGTAATCGTTGACCAGCCCCCAGTTCACCCCGCGCTTCGTCCGATCCACGTTCAAGCCGAAACCCGCCTTAGCCATTTCCTTTTCGAGGAACTCGCGATCCTTCGGACTCACCCCCAGCTTGTCGAGCTTGTCCAAAAGGTCGCGGACTTCGCGGTGCCACGCGGCCACCTGCGACGGTGTTTCGAGTTTCTCCAACTGGTCGCGCAGATCGGCCAATGCCTGTTCGATCTTTCGTAACTCCTCGGCCTGCGGTGCGACGATCGTGCGATACGCCCCGTCCAATCGCTGAGCCATGATCTCCAAACGCTCGGCGACATCGAGGCTCGACAGCTTCGCATCGTCATCCTTTTTGGAGCGGATCATATTGGAGACCTGACTCATCTCACCGACCAACTTGTCGATGTCGATCTCCTTGAGCACCGCTTGAATTTTGGCGACGGCCTCCTTGTCGTTCGGGTCGGTCGATTTCGCGATCTCGTTGAGCACGTCCTGCAACGTCCTGCCCGACTGGGCCAACTGGTTGGCTCGTTCCGCGACGATCTCGCGGCGTTGCTCGGCGGTCAGAGCAGCCCCGCCGCCGTTGCGGTCCTTGTCGTTCATTTGATCCTTGTCGGAGCCGCTTCCCGAACCGTCGCGCTTCTTGTCACTCGGCTTGTCATCGCCGGAGCCGTCTTGTTCCTCGCCGGTCTTGCCGTCGTCCTTTTTCTTCGCCGAACCGGTCCCACCCGACTTCTGCTCATCGCCGTCTTTCGTTTCGTCTTTGTTCTGGCCCGCGCCGCCATCGGCCGGTTTATCGCCGGGTTCTTTGCCGGAACCATCTTCCGGTTTCTTCTTGTCACCGTTTTTGCCGCCGTCTTTCGGGTCGTCGGGCGTGTTGCCGGGACCGGGCTTCTTATCGTCCCCTTTGTTTTTGTCATCAGTCTTCCCGCCACCTTGACCATCCGGCATCGGCTTTTCGCCTCCGTTCTTTCCGTCTTTGCGAGGCTCCGTTCCCTTCTCGCCCGGTTGATCGGCGTCCCCTGTTTTCGGCTCTGGCTTCTCGCCGTTCTTGTCATCCGCGTTCTTGCCGTCGGCGTCTTTCTTCTCTGAGTTCTTGTCGTCCTCGTTCTTCTTGCCGTTCTTCCCGCCGCCACCTTGCTGAGCCTTTCCCTGGCTTCCTTGCATCTTTCTGTCCGGGTCAGTCAACGGCTTGACCTGCGACTTTGGATCGACCTTCCCCATTCCGGAAGTTGTCTGCGGGGGATTGAGCGCCCCTTGAAACTTTTCCGCGAACTCCTTCTCGGCCTTCGCGAGCTGCTGAGCCAACTGCCGCGCCTCGGCGATCCGCTGCGGAGTCTCTTCCTTGAGCAGCGCCTCCAGTTGCTTGGCGATCTCCTTGAACATCTCAGCCGTCTGCTGAGCTTCCGTCCGCGCGGCCTTCGAATCCCCCTTCTCAAGCGACGTGGACGCCGACTCCGCCGACTTGGCTGCCTCGGTGATCCGCTCCTTCGCGAGGTCCGACGCCTTCTTGAGCTTGCCCAACACTCGCTCGATGTCCCGCGCTTCGAGCGACACATCAAGCTGCTTGTCCCGCAACTCGGCGCGAGTCGGCTTGGTTGGAGCCGCCGGTTCCGATTTGGTTTCGTCCTGAGCCGGAACAATTCCGGGCTGCACGATCGCGAGCGCGAGCGCCGCAACGAACTGTCGAGAAAATGATTTCATGAATTTGTCTCCCTTTTTCTTGACTAACCCGAAGCGTGAGCGAGGGCGAAGGTCTATCGACTCACCCACGCCCAACGACCTTCGCCCTCGCTC
>CAMDPK010000002.1 GCA_945904015.1 Candidatus Kuenenia stuttgartensis
CCGCGCGGCGCTAGCCCCGGTTCAAGCTGCGTAACCGGGGCTAGCGCCGCGCGGCTCATTTTCGGAATCCGGATGACATCCCCCGCTCGCCAATAGGGGAAGACCTCTTCTCGGCGACCCCCAACGAAAAGAGCCTGAGCTTTGTTCAAGCTCAGGCTCTCTCGCTGTCACCGTCCGCGCGGGAACGGGGACGGTTACAGCAGTTTCGTCAGCACTGTGGAGTCGAGCTGGAAGTTCTCTTTGATTTCACCGGCAACCCCGGTCACCGTGTCGTCTCCCTGATTGCCCGCGACGGTGTCGGTGCCGCCTTGACCGTCGACGTTGTCGTTGCCGTCGCCGCCGAGCAGGATGTCTCGGCCGGCACCGCCTCGCAGCGTGTCATTGCCGTCACCACCAAGGATCGTGTCGTTGCCGGCGTTGCCTTGAACCACATCGTCGCCGTCGCCGCCGTCGATCAAGTCGTGGCCATCTTCGCCGAGAATCGTGTCGTTGCCGTCATCGCCGCTGATCGTGTCATCGCCGAGACCGCCGAGAATCGAATCGTCGCCGTGGAAGCCGTTGACGAGGTCATTGCCATCGTTGCCATTGATCGTGTCGTTGTCGGTTCCGCCATCGAGCGTGTCGTCCCCAGCCCCGCCGTCCAAGTTGTCGTCATCGGAGCCGCCCGCCAGGCTATCGTTGCCATCCATGCCGTTGAGCACGTCGTTGCCATTCAGCCCGGAGAGCGTGTCGTTGCCCGCACCGCCGTTGATGACATCGTTGAGGATGCCGCCCGTCAGGCTGTCGTCGCCGTCACCGCCGTCGATGGTCGAGAGTCCGTCGCCGCCGTCGATGACGTCGCTGCCCGCACCGCCGTCAATGGAATCATCTCCGGCATCGCCACTGAGCGTGTCATCGCCGTCGTTGCCGATGAGCGTGTCGTTGCCATCGCCGCCGCTCAGCAACTCGGCGCTGTCCGTGCCGACCAGCAAATCGTTGCCGGCTTCGCCGAACACTCGCAAGAGGACGCCGCCGAGCTTGGCTCCCGCGTCCGCCTGTACGCGGTCGTTGCCGGTACCGGCATTCAGCCGAAGTTCGGTCGCGCCCACTCCGCTCAGGTCCGCAACGTTGATGCGATCGGTGCCTCCCGCAGCCGTGACCTGCACGAGTTCGATGTCGCTGCTGAGAGACTGCGTCGTCGTGTCGATCGAGATGGTCAACAATCCCGCCGCTTGTCCGACATTGAACGTGTTCGCTGAATTGCTGCCAAAGAACTCGAAGCTGTCGCTCCCTTCGCCGCCGACGATGGAATCGACGCCGTCGCCGAGCGCCGCAATGATCGAGTCGTCACCATCGCCGCCCAGGACCGTGTCTTTGCCCGCTCCGCCTCGCAACGTGTCGTTGCCCCCTTGTCCCTGAATCGAATCGTTACCGGCCGCACCGACTAGACTGTCATCGCCGTCGCCACCTGCAAGCTGATCGTTCCCAACACCACCATTGAGCACGTCGTTCCCGGCACTGCCATTCAACGTGTCGTCGCCCGCTCCGCCCAGCAACGTGTCGCCGTTCACCGCTGCGACCGGCGTCGCGAGGGAAAAGGACAGATTGTCGATCGCAAATCGAGTTCCGCCGGTCGACGTTGGTGCCGACGTGAAATCCAACCGCATCCGCCGAACGGCCGTCGTGCCCGTGTAGCTGAAGTTCCCCTCGGTATACAGCAGGATCTGTTGTAGGTTGACCGTCGATGACGCAATCACGTTCAAGTTGCTGTCGAACAACGTGACCGCGACTCCATTGGGAATGCTGGGACCACTGCTGCGGGCGACGCCGAAGGACAACGTCGTCGCCGGCGACGTGAAATCCACCGTCAGCACACCCAGCGCATTGCCTTCCAATACTGGGTCGGTCAGAAACTGACTGAATCCCGCTCCCGCACCAATCGAGACATTCAGATTGGCATCCGTCGAGTCGATCCCCGCGACTTGAAAACCAAACGTCGCTCCCAGAATCGACTGGCCGTTCGCGGGCGTGGAGGCTGGAACTTCGTCGAACGCGATTGTCGCTCGTCCAGCCGATGTCGTCGTGACGGCGGCGAGGACCGGGCCTGTCATCGGTCCCCCAGGCTGGGTGTTATTCCCCATGTATCCGACGGTCCACAGACGTGCGACTTCCCTTGTCAGCGGCTGCACGAGTTGGACGGGCTTGCTCGCAATTTGCCAGGTTCCACGCGGCCGGGCACTCACTCCGGTCGTCGAGATGACTGCCGCCAACGTGCTGGTCGCCGAGGTTCCGCTGAGTCCGGCCGTCGATGGGGTGAACGGGTCCGCTTGGCCGAAGTCCACCTGATAACCCATGTCCGCCAAGGCGGCGACGGTCACGCGACTGAGCGGGTTGCTGCCGGCACCAATCACGCTCGACATCAACTCGTTGCCGAATATGCTCTCGCGCCAGTGCAAGCCCGCCGATGCAGTTCCACCAACATTCTCCAATGGGACGTTGGGCTCAGTGGACCGGAAGATCCGGTCGTACTCACCGGTGGCTTGCGCTCCGATGAATCGCGGATTGCTCGTTCCCGCGCTGACGATCAAGCCTTGTTGAGCCCACACGGTGCCGAAGCCGAGGGCATGTCCGATCTCGTGCAAGATGACATCCGACAACGAACCGTCCGCTTCGATCGCGGCTAGATCGGCAGAGTCAATCGTGATCGACGCCATCGCCGGCAAGAACGAACCGGTTCGCTGCACGTCGATTCCCGTCTGCCCCATTACTCCGCCGGGACCATCAATCGCCGTGACCGTGACCGTGATCACCAGATCGTCGATCGTGCCGACATTCGCCACGATCACGTCGGGCAAGTCGCCACGAATAATGGACTCCCACTTCGCTTCGGCCGCGTCGAACGCCGCAGTGTCGCTGGCACTTAGCCCAGCCGGCAAATCAATGACGATGTCGAATTGCCCTGGCGCACCAATCGGCACGCCGATCGTCCCGATGTCGTCCGCTCCGAACGAGGACACACCGTAGGGCAGCGTGATCGTTCGCAGCAGCGAGCCGTCGCGGTTGAAAATGTCCAGCGACGACGTGACGCTCAGCGCGGTCGCCGTCGAGACTCGCGAGCTTCCCAAGAAGATGTTGCCGTCCAGCACGCCCACGCCGGAATAAGTCCCCGCCGAGGTCGTCGTCACGCTGAAGCTGTCCGTGATCAGACCAGACAACGGATTGATTTCGACGATCGAACGCCCGTTTGCGACCGTCGCGATCAAGCGATCGGGATTCGTCGCACCGGCGAGTCCCCCCACCAGATTCGTATTGGGATTCACACTGTTGATGTCCAGCACTGTGCTCACGCCGCCAAGCGCGGGATCAAAGACGAGGATGTCATCGTTCGCGGAATCCTGGATGTAGAGCAACCCGTTGAGAAACGCCAAAGCGTCGTACCGTTGATTCGTCGGCCGCGGGATGAGCGTGCTGTCGAGGACGATGCCCGTGGTGGGATCGAGCCGATACAGCGTGTTCGTGCCGAAACCGTTGAGGTAGTACAACGAGTTGCCATCGAAGGCCAAACCATCACCGTTGACACTCGTCGGTTCCGGGGCCGCGAAGCGATTCAGCTCCGTACCGGTTTGCGGATCAAGTTCGACAATCTGACTGCGATTGTTGTTCGGCACCGCAAACAGCCGAGCCGGAAGCGGAGCCGGAGGAGCCGGAGGAGTCGGCACTTCTTCTGCGTTCATGAGATCGTTTCCGGCACCTCCATCGAGCATGTCGAAGCCGTCGCCGCCGAACAGCGTGTCGTTGCCCGACTGGCCGAGCAACGTGTCCGAGCCGAGGTTGCCGTCCATCGAATCGTTGCCAGCTCCACCCAAAATCGAATCATCGCCGTTGTTGCCTTGCAGCGAGTCAAAACCGCCGCGGCCGTTCAAAAAATCATTGCCGTCGTCCCCTTGGATCGCGTCCGCTCCGTCGCCGCCGTCCAACGAATCGTTGTCATCGCCTCCCAGCAGCGAATCGGCACCTTCGTTACCCAGCAGCGTGTCGTCGCCGAGTCCACCGCTCAACGAGTCGGCTCCCGCGCCCCCCAGCAGCGAGTCATTGTCGTCGCCGCCGTCGATCGAGTCGGCTCCCATCATGCCGTTGAGCGTGTCGAGGCCCGCAGATCCCGCGATCAAATCGTCGCCGTCGCCACCGGTCACGTCGTCGTTGTCCGCACCGCCATCAATCGTGTCGTTGCCGTCGTGGCCGATGATGATGTCGTCCCCGTCGCCACCGTCGATGCTGTCGTCGCCGTCTTCGCCGTTGATCGTGTCGTTGCCGCCGCCGCCGACAATCGTGTCGTTGCCGTCGTTGCCGTTGATCGACGAAGCGCCGTCGAGGCAAGTGATGACATCGTCGCCGTGATTGCCCAACAACGTCTCGACGATGCCGTCGCTGCCGAGAATCGTGTCACTGCCGTGACCACCATCGACGTTGATCGTGGCCAAGTTTGGGTAGTTCGCGATGCTCACCAGGCTCAAGTCGATCGTGTTCGCCAGGTCGCCTCCCTGAATCACGAACGACGTGACCGAACTGGTCAACACGCTGCCGACGGACGAAACCGCGGTGCCGTTCGCCAGCACTTGCACGGTCGTTCCCGCACCCGAGCCGGTGGAGCCAACGGTGATGTCATCGTTCGAGCTCGAGAAGATGTTGAGTTCGCCATTCACGAACAACGCCGACACGGACAGCAGCGATTTGGCCTCAAGCTGCTCAAGCTGCCCGGCGACCGGCAACTTGGCCGCGCGACGCCGAGTGGCCGTCACTCGTTCCGTGAACCGACCGCGAACCACTTCCAGCCACGATAGAAATCGCATAGCCCCATCCTTGGGAGAATGTGAGATTCAGACACCCCTCGTGAGCCGCCCGCTCGCCCTTGCGGACGAACGATCGACACTCACGGCACAAACCTCGTGTGATCGTCAGTCTTCATCAGCCTTTCGGGACCGTTCGATTCAATACAAACGGAAAGGTCGCAGCACTCTCCGCGACCGAACTGCCCCGGAGGCGGAAACTCTTCGCCATTTTTCCAGGTCGAACATCTCGCAGAGATCGACGTCTGCCTAAGTCGCCGGGCTTACCCAGCCGAGAATCCTCTTGGTCGATTCTCGTGTGCGTTGATAGATTCCCGCCCCTTGCCACCAAAGCCTCTGATCTCAGGACCAATCATGCCCCGCTGGATTTCTCCGTTCTCGGCTGTGATCGTCGTGCTCCTGGGCTGCGCCGGATTCGCCGCCTATCGCAGCGGCTGGATTCCCGTGGAGTTTGGCGGGACACCCACTGGGGCCATCGTCGATGCGAATTCGACTTTGGGCGGTCTGGATCAACCGCCGGAGTTTGAAGCCGATGACTCTGCGTCGCCCGACGTCTGCGGAGTCACTCGCGAGAGAAACACGAATCCAATCGAGCCGTTGCTGCCGGATGAGTCACTCGACCCGAACGGCTCCTCTCAGACCGCCGTCCGTCGTTCCAAATGGGACACCCTGTTGGACGAGGAGCCAGCCGACGACGATGCGATCGTTGTCCAACCATCTGTGTTCCAAAAGACCGTCGGCCCCACGTCCAGTCGGCTGCGACTCATCGCCGAAGAACAGCCGATCGCCGCGCCGAAAAAGTCCGAACCGACAAACGATCCTCCCGCCGCAGAATCCGAAACCAACACCGAGCCTGCTGTTCGCGTCGCCGAACGCTCGAAGGAGCAGGAATCAACATTCGACTTCACAGCGATCGACCGCCAGATCAAAGCCGCGCAAGTCGTCGAGGCTCACAAGGCTTTGTCGAAGCTGTATTGGCAACAGCCGGATTTGAGATCGCATGTGCAAGAACGAATCGACCTCACGGCGAAGGCGATCTATTTTTCGCCGCAACCGCACATTCAAGAGCCGTATGTCGTGCAGGCCGGCGACCAACTTCGCAAAATCGCGACCAAGCATCACGTCCCGTGGCCGTATCTCGTGCGGCTCAATCGCATCGATCCCAAACGCCTGCGCGAAGGCCAGAAACTGAAAGTCATCGATGGACCCTTCGGAGCGGTCATCACGCTCACCGACTTTGAGCTGACGTTGCACCTCGGCGGTCAATATGTGCGCAGCTATCCGTGCTGCATCGGCAAGAACAATGCGACTCCCACTGGGAAGTTCAAGGTGCTCAACAAAGTCACCAGCCCGCAGTACACCGACCCCGACGGCAAAGTCTTTTCAGGCAGCGATCCCAAGAACCCTCTGGGAACTCACTGGATCGACCTGGGAGACAGCTACGGCATCCACGGAACCATCGAGCCAGATTCGATTGGCAAGGCCGAGTCGCGGGGCTGCATCCGGCTGCTCAATGCGGATGTCAGCGAAGTTTACGATCTGCTCGAAACGGGGGCCGAGGTCGTGATCCGCCAATAGGCTCGTGTTCTCTTGAGCGACCAAGTTTCGGCGTGAATTGAACATCGCTCTCGCCCAACGCTGCGGAATCGCCACACGATTGCTTCGTTGCCAATTCTCACCGCGCGGCATCTGCCCCGTGATTCTGCGAGGATTTCACGTTCCCGTGGCAGGACCACGCATCGTTTTCACAACGTCCCAGCAACGCAGGCGTCTTGAGCATGTCTGCTGCAACAGGCGGTCGTCATCAGCGACTCAGGGCAATTTGTCGTTCCGATTTTTGACGGTGCGGGCACGCAACCTAGGTTAGTCGAACAAACCGGTTGGTACAGGCCGGTGCTTGACTCACTCAGAAAACGGAAACCGCCATGAACACTCAATTCTGCTCAGGCCAAGACAAGCTGATCGCGAAGATCAACGGCCAGCTCGCGTTTCTGGAAGTCGCGCTGACGGCGCTCAAACAGGCCGACATCGGCGAAAAGGTTCTGACGCAAATGCACCGCGGCGTCACCTCCATTCGCAGCACGCTTCGCACGGCCGACTCGCCAGACTTGGAGGCGTTTGCTTGCGACTTCGAAGACCTGCTGGGTTTGATCTGCGCCGGCGAGATCAAATTCTCGTCGGACATGATCCAAATCGTGCGTCGCAGCACAGCAACTCTGGCACAAGGCGTCGAGGCCCTCCAGAACGGCGACTCGGTGGCAGACGCAGTGCAGGAGACTCGTGACGCGGTCTTCTCGCTGTTGCTCGACCACGCTGTGACTGTCAAACGCTAAGTCACGAGGTCGCAATAACTTCCCGAAGTGAAACAGGCTGATATCAGCCGCAGGGCGCTAGCCCCGGTTCGGATGACACAAACCGGGGCTAGCGCCCTGCGGCTAATCGGGAAATGGGCCGAGATCACGTTTCGTGATCCCGGCCCAGCGATTGAAGGCGGTGGGGGCAAGCGTCTGTCCAAGTCGCCCCGTGACTCAATACTGCCAGCTCACTCCGAAGCTGTAGTTGTTCGTCACGTAAGTATTTCGCTTCCCGTTGATCGTCGGAAACAGGCCGGCTGCGGGATTGCCTTGCCACAAGACGCTGCCTGTCGTGTCCGTCACTCCGCCGATCATCAGGATCGAGTAGCCCGCCTTAAATCGAGCCTTCTCGAAAACTCCGAACCGTTTCAAAACCGGCACGTACTGGAACAACGGTGCCTCGGCAGCAATCGTCTGCTCCAACATCGGCGAGACGTGGGTCGTCGTCTGTGAGTCGGTGAATGAGTTCGGAGTCGCATCGTCTGTGGACGCCAACAACAGATTGGACTCGCGAGTGTGCATCGCGATGTTGTCGCCACTCAAGCTCAACCGTGTGTAGTTCGCCAACAGGCCGACCTTCGTTGTGCCGGTCAGTAGGAGCGATTCGCCTCCAAAATCGTAGGTTAGCCCCAGTTCACCGCCACCCAAGTGTTGATCAGCATCGTTATTCAGGTACGACGTGATTGGGTAACGGAAGTGGTCGTGGAAGGAGAAGAAATTCAACGTGTTCTGTTGTTGGTTTCCGCCACCTTGTTGTTGGCCACCCGACGATTCGCCACCAGCGTTATCCACGATTCCATCGCGATCGTTGTCGATATGGTCGGGTGTTGCGTGAATCTTGATGTCCGGACTGAGAGTCTGGTTGCCGCCGCCGCCACCTTGCTGCTGCTGAGTGCTGGTGTAAGCGAGACCGCTGTCTTGTCCAAAGAATCGGAAGCCTTCTTTCAAGTAGAAGTACCGCATACCGACCGTCGGACGAACACGCAGCGACCCCCAGTTCAAGACCGGTGACATGACCCACTCGACGTTGCCTCCGTACAACTCTGACCGGAGCTTCATCTGATACTCCAAGTCGTACGGCACGGTCACGCCACCAAGTGTCGTCCCATCCGCGAATTTGCGAATCGTCCCGTCATCCAAGGGCAACCCACCCAGGTTGTCGATGTTGTTCGCCAATACGTCGTTGATATCGTTGAATCGTCCCACCGTGGTCGGCTGTTGGGCCGTGAGTTGAGTCAATTCCGATTGAAGCTGCGCCGCAGCGGCCGTGTTTCCCTGCGCGTTGAGTTCATTGATGATGTGCAATTGCTCGATCAGAAACAGAGCGTAGTCACGCTGCGTGTCGCGATGCTCCGACACCAGTGCGTCGCGGGCGTTGTAGTTGAAGCTGCCTTGATTGGTGAGAAAGCCCAACCGGACACCACTGTCATCAGCGTTGTCATACCCCCAGATCACTCGCGCTCCCTGGTTGTTCATTCTGCGTTCGGGCTTGCCGAAATCGAATTTTCCGAACAACGGATATCCGACGGTCGAGTTCGCTTCGCTGTCCAGGAACGGAGTGAGGATGCCGCCCTGCTGTCCCTGCTGTCCACCACCGCCGCCTTGCTGCTGAGTTCCAATTTGCGACTGAATGGTCTGCGGATAATTCTGAGCATCCGTGTTCCCCACGATCGAATCTGAAGTCCGAGTTCGCCCGGTCAAGTACTCGATGCTGAGGAGATACCGACGAGTGAGATTGTTCTCGGATTCCGACCACAAGCCGTTGTTAAACGTCTGTTGGCTGAAGGAATTTTGGTACGGAGAAGTCTCCGGCCAGGGCGAATACGACGCCGGCGGTCCGGAGCCGGGCATCGGCACGCCTCCATAGCCGTCGTAGGCCATGCCGGGGGCCATCCCCATCGGCGATTGAGCCTGAGCCGTGAGAGTGCTCGCCGCAATGAGCGAGGTGACGAATACTGCTGTGAGCCAGTGCTTGAACCGCATCAGAACTTCCTTGGACTGCTCGTCTTCGGAGTTTGTTGACACCCTCCGCGCATCCCAAAAGGCGCGCGGCAGGGAGACCTGCGGTTCTTATCGTCGTGGCGACTTGGCAAACTGTAGCGGTTATTCCAATCGTGCCGGTTTTCAGGGTCACGGAAGACCCGAAGAGTTTTCAAGCAACCAGTAGCCGCATTCGCCAGAACGCGGGAGCATGTGAGAATCGCCAATCTGCGGGGAAC
The DNA here is from genome assembly GCA_945904015.1 of Candidatus Kuenenia stuttgartensis. Taxonomy (GTDB): domain Bacteria; phylum Planctomycetota; class Planctomycetia; order Planctomycetales; family Planctomycetaceae; genus SXKJ01. The sequence continues at coordinate 9,400 of CAMDPK010000002.1, forward strand.
CCACATTCTGGCGAGTACGGCTACATTTAGAGTACCGGCCCGATGATCCACGGCGCAAACTCATCGTCACCAATCCCTTGAGCCTCGCTCTTGGTCTTTTCGCCGCTAGCGACGGAGATGATCTTCTCGAAGATCTCTTGCCCAACTTGCTCAACCGACCCGCCTTCCAGGATACCGCCAGCGTTGATGTCCATGTCGTCGATCATGCGATCGAACATCGGCGTGTTCGAGGCAACCTTGATGCTGGGAGCCGGCTTGCATCCGAAGCAGCTTCCTCGACCGGTCGTGAAGACGACGACATTCGCGCCACCTGCCACCAAGCCTGTGACCGAAATCGGATCGAACCCCGGCGTGTCCATAAACACGAAGCCTTTGGCCGTGACCGGCTCGGCAAAATCGTAAACGGCATTGAGCGCGGTGTGGCCGGCCTTCGCGATCGCTCCCAATGACTTCTCATAGATGGTCGTGAGTCCCCCCTTCTTGTTTCCGACCGAGGGATTGTTGTCGATCGCTCCGCCGAACTTGGCGACGTACTCTTCCCACCAGCGAATTTGCTTCAGCAGTTTTTGCCCGACTTCGGGGGTGCGGGCGCGGCGGAGCAGCAGATGTTCGCCGCCGTAGATTTCCGGTGTCTCGGCCAGGATCGTCGTCCCGCCGTGCGCGACCAGCATGTCGCTGGCGATGCCGAGCGCGGGGTTGCAAGTGACTCCGCTGCTACCGTCGCTGCCGCCGCAGTTGGTGCCGAGAATAATCTCCGACACCGGGATCGGTTCGCGGCGAACTTGATTCACCTGCGGAAGCATGTCTTTCAGGATGTCAGTCGCATAGCGAACAGTCTTCGCGATGCCTCCCTGCTCTTGCATGTTGAGCACCAGCGGTCGAGCCGGCTCCGGCTCACCCGGCACTCGCAGTTGGGTCAGACCATATTTGTCTTGCAGGTACGCTCCCTGCGACGTCTCGCAGCCGAGACCAACGATCAGATACGCGCCGATGTTGGGATGTTTGCAGAAGCCAGCGAGCGTCCGAGCCATCAAGCGGTGTTCGTCGCCGTCGTAGTCGAACGCGCAGCCTCCCTTGTGAACGAGCGGCACGACACCGTCGATGTTCGGGAAATCGCGCAACAAATCCTTGTTGAATCGCTCGGCGATCATCTTCGACGTCGCGGCCGAACAATTCACCGTGCTGACGATGCCGATGTAATTCCGAGTCGCCGCTCGACCATCGAGCCGGCGATAGCCTTGAAACGTGCGTCCGAGAATCGGCGTCGGATCGTCCGGAATGTCGGTGCCGATCGAATGGTCGAGTTGCAGCTCTCCCGGCTCCATGTTGTGCCGATGGACCCACTCGCCCGGTTCAATACTTTCGGTCGCGTATCCGATCACGCAGCCGTATCGCCGGACCGGCTCTTTCGGCGCGATCGGTCTCAACGCGATCTTGTGGCCGAGTTCCACGATCTCTTTCGCCGTGATGTTGTAGCTGCCAACACGAACCGCCAAGCCAGCTGGGATTGTGCGGCGAACGTACGCGATATTGTCCTCGGGGTTCAGCAACAAGGCGGGAGAATCTTGAGACATCGACAAGCTCCAAAAGGCGTCCGTGTGAGAATCGAATGAGTCCGCGAAAAGTAGCGAGTCAGTCCGACGAGTCCAAGCGGCCCGATTGGCCGTGACGAGCACGCTCGGTACGATCCCGCTCCGATTTGGATCTTCGCGCCTCGCATCGGGAGTCGTTCTGCTGTGATTCACACTTCGCTTGCCTCGCCCATCGACCGACGGTTGTTCTTGCGGCAGTTGTCGGCCGGAGCGATCGGTTTGATCTGTGTCTCCGCACGTCGCGGCTCCGCGTTGGCGGCGGACGAGAGCCGATTGCTGGTCCACTCGAAAGCCCCGATGAATGCCGAACCGCCGTTGCCGGACCTCGTCAGGTCATGGGTCACGCCGGTCGAGTCGTTCTTCATTCGCAGTCACGGCAATACACCGGAGATCAACGCGGACTCGTACCGGCTGTCAGTCGAGGGCTTGGTCGAAACGCCGCTGACCTTGTCGCTCGTGGAACTCGGCCGCTTTGAGCAACACGCCGTCACGGCCACGCTGACCTGCGCCGGCAATCGCCGCACCGAGCACAGCCGCGTCAAGCCGATCAAAGGGGTCCAATGGCGTGAGGGAGCGATCGGCAACGCGAAGTGGCGTGGTGCTCGACTTTCGGACTTGCTCAAAAAAGTCGGCGTTCGAGAATCAGCCAAGCATGTGTGGTTCGAGGGCCTCGATTCCGTCGAAGACGGTGGCAAGTCGTTTGCGTTCGGCGGCTCGATCCCGCTGGAGAAAGCGATGCTCGATCGCGACGCCACGCCGGGGGCGTTACTCGCCACGACGATGAACGACAAGCCGCTGACGGCCGATCATGGCTTCCCCGTGCGGACGGTTGTGCCCGGTTACATCGGTGCTCGCAGCGTGAAATGGCTCAGCAAAATCGTCGTCAGCGATCGGCCCTCGCCGAATCATTTTGTGGCTGATGTCTACAAGCTGGTCGATGAGGGCACGCTGCTGGAAGTCGCCGAGAATGCGCCGATCTACCGCATGCCGCTGAACTCCGCGATCTGCACGCCGACGGCTGGAGCGGCATTGAAACCAGGCCGAGTTGAAGTCGTCGGCTACGCACTGCCACCCGGCGTGCCGGGTGTTTCCATCCGCAAGGTCGAAGTCTCCGGAGACGGTGGCCGCTCGTGGATCGAGGCCAAGCTGACCTCGCCCGCGTCCGAGTTCTGCTGGCAACTCTGGTCCGCCGAAATCACTGCGAACTCGGCGACGAAGGAATTGATCGTCCGCGCGATCGACTCACGCGGCGAAGCTCAGCCGGAGATCGTGCGTTGGAATGCCAAGGGCTACCTCTTCAACGCTTGGCATCACGTCCCTGTGAATTGAACGTAGCCGCACTCGCCAGAGTGCGGGCCGCCCGCGTTCTGGCGAACGTGGTTACAGTTGGAAAAGGAAGTAGGGTGGGACCAGCGGCGCTTCGACGCGCCGGCCCACCAGAAAACAATGTGATTGAAGATGGTGGGCCGGCGCTCGAAGCGAGCTGGCCCCACCCTACTGGAGAGGCACGAAATGACGGACTCAACTTCGTTGGAGCACAGCTCCGGCACCTCATCCACGAAATGCGCGGCGAGGTGTCTGATTGCTGCGATGGTTGTGGCTGTCGTCGGCACCGCCGGCAGCGTGTATTTGAGCATGGGGCTTGGGCTCAAAGCCTGTCCGCTCTGTTTTTACCAACGATCGTTTGTCATGGCGGTGCTCGCCGTGCTGGCACTCGGCCGATTTCTGGAACGATCACGTCCCGGCTTGATCTGTTTGCTGTGCGTTCCGTTGGCATGGGCGGGGTTCGGAGTCGCCGCGTTTCATGAGTACCTTGTACTGACCGGCGTCCTCGAATGTCCGCCAGCGTTGTTCGGAATCGGCACCGCTCCGGCACAAAGTCTGGCCGTCTTCATCGCGCTGGCTGCCGCAGTCACTGGAGGAGCTTGGTGCGGTCGTCACGAATCGCCACGGCAAAGAGCGTGTGCGCTCATCGTTGCCGTGATGCTGGGGACCGTCATGGAGGGTGCGTGCGTGAAGAGTGCTCCGCCGCTGCCGCCGGTGCCCGCCGCCGCCTACGACCCAATCAAACAGCCGCTCGATACATGTCGCCGTCCTTTCAATGCACCGAAGAATTGACTCATGCCCACGCCGCCGCAAGAAGCTGCGATTCGCTTCGGATGTTTCTTTGGAACACTGTTGGCGATGGCGATCTGGGAGTTTCTCGCGCCGCGGCGACCGCTGACTCAAAACAAACGCCAGCGCTGGTTCAGCAACTTGGGTTTAGCGCTGTTGAACAATCTCGTGTGGCGACTGCTGATGCCGGCTGGTGCCGTCGGGCTGGCGATGACGGTCCAAGCTCGCGGCTGGGGATTGTTCAATTCCGTCGAGCTGCCGGCGTGGTTCGAGGTCGCGGCCTCGGTCGTGCTGTTTGACCTTGCGATTTACTGGCAGCACTGGTTGTTTCACCGAGTTCCGTGGCTGTGGCGACTGCATCTGGTACATCACGTCGATCTCGACTTCGACACGACGACCGGCATCCGCTTCCACACGGTCGAGACTTTGTTGTCGTTCGCGTGGAAAGCCGCCATCATCGCGTTGCTTGGAGCACCCGCGTTGGCCGTGATGATCTTTGAGATCCTGTTGAACGCGACGGCTCTGTTCAATCACAGCAACTCTCGGCTGCCGCTGTGGCTTGACCGCATCCTGCGGCTGATCCTGGTGACACCCGACATGCACCGCGTGCATCATTCGATCGAGAACCACGAGACCAACAGCAACTACGGCTTCTGCCTATCGTGGTGGGATTTTCTCTTTCGCACCTACGACGCCCAACCCGATGCTGGTTACGAGGGCATGATCATCGGCCGCCCCGAGTTTCGGGATGCACAGGTCGAGCGGCTTCCCTTCATGCTGCTCCTGCCGTTCCGACGCGGATTGCCTCCAGCCCCTTGCCGGCACATTCACGACGCTTGATCGATTTCCGGCTTGTTGTTCGTCAGCCGTTTCATTCCGATACGCCGCATGAACCCGATCATCTTCGCTCTGCGCCGGCCGATCACCGTCATGGTTGGGATCATCGCCGTCGTGCTGACAGCGTTTGTCGCGGTGCGGCCGAAGGCGTTTGACGTCGCACTGGCGAAGGTCGGCATCGAGTTGCCGCTCAAGCGGATGCCGATCGACATCTTTCCGGCGCTGAACCTGCCGGTGATCTACGTCTGTCAGCCGTATGGCGGCATGGACCCAGCTCAGATGGAAGGGTTGCTGACCAATTACTACGAGTACCACTTCCTCTACATCAACGGCATCCATCACGTCGAGAGCCGCAATGTCCAGGGCACCGCGTTGATGAAGCTCATCTTTCATCCGGGCACGAACATGGCCCAGGCGATGGCCGAGACGATCAACTACGTCAACCGCTCGCGAGCGATGATGCCCCCTGGCACAGTCCCGCCGTTCGTCATGCGGTTCGACACCGGCAGCGTGCCGGTCGGTTACTTGGTCTTCTCGTCTGAGACGCGCACGATTGGCGAGATCTCAGATCTGGCTCTGATGAAAGTGCGGCCGATGTTTTCGGCACTGCCGGGCGTGAGTGCTCCGCCGCCGTTTGGCGGGAGCGCTCGCAGCATTGTCGTCCGCGCCGACCCGGATCGCTTGCGAGCTTATGGCATCGCGCCCGACGACGTCGTCAACGCGCTCGTGTCCGGCAACACGATCAGCCCGTCCGGCAATCTGCGGATCGGCGACAGCTATCCGATGGTGCCGACCAACGCGATGGTCAAAGACATTCGCGAACTCGGCAACATCCCGATCAAAGTCGGCGCGGGAGGCGGATCAATTGGCGGAGCCGCCGCGATCGGCAGCGCGAGCACCGTTTATCTGCGCGACATCGGTTCGATTGACGACGCAACCGACATTACGACTGGCTACTCGCTCGTGAACGGCCGCCGAGCGGTTTACATCCTCGCGACTAAGCGGGCCGATGCCTCGACGATGAGCGTCATCGACGAAATCAAAGCTGCGATGCCGAAGTTCCGTGCCGAGGTTCCGTCCGACATCAACGTCTCGTTTGAGTTCGATCAATCGCCGTACGTCACGCGCGCGATCAACAGCCTTGCGACCGAAGGGACTCTTGGAGCGATCCTCACTGGCCTGATGGTACTGGTGTTCTTGCGCGACTGGCGGAGTGCGCTGGTCGTCGTGCTCAATATCCCGCTGGCGATTGCGGCGTCGATCGTCGGTCTGTGGCTCTGCGGCCAGACGATCAACCTGATGACCCTCGGTGGACTCGCACTGGCGGTCGGCATTCTGGTCGATGAAGCGACCGTCGAGATCGAAAACATCCACACGCAAATGCAACACACCTCATCCGTCGCCTGGGCGGTGCGGCTCGGCAACGCGCAAACCGCGATCCCGCGATTGCTGGCGATGCTCTGCATCCTGGCCGTTTTCGTGCCGAGCTTCTTCATGTCAGGAGCCGCTCGCGAACTGTTCGTCCCGCTGTCGCTGGCCGTCGGCTTCTCGATGATCGCGTCGTACATCCTGTCGAGCACCTTCGTGCCAGTGGTGGCAACGTGGCTGCTCAACGTGGGGCAGGTTTCCAACCTGCCCGGCCACACCGCCATCGAATCAGAACATCCACATGCGGTTGGACAGGCCGGGCAGGTTGAAAACCTGCCCCACGGGATCTACTCCAGCCTTGTCACCGCAATCGTCCGCCTGCGTTGGCTCGTTGTGCCCGCATATCTGGTGGTCTGCGGAGCAACCCTCTTCTGGGCCAGCGGCCGGCTGGGCGTCGAAATTTTTCCGACGGTCGATGCCGGTGAATTCCGACTGCGGTTCCGTGCTCCCGATGGCACGCACATCGAAAGGACCGAGAAATTCGCGCTTGAGATCCTCGACACCGTCAAACAAAAAGTCGGCGAGCAGAACGTCGCGATGACGCTCGGTTACATCGGCACGGTGCCAGCCAGCTTTCCGATCAACTCGGTCTATCACTTTTCACGTGGGCCGGAAGAGGGATTATTGCGGATCGCCCTCACGCCAAACTCCGGCATCAGCACGGAGGCGATGAAAGAAGAACTCCGCCGCGAGTTTCTCGACCGCTTCCCGACCGTGCGATTCTCGTTCGAGCCGGCCGACATCATCAGTGAAGTCATGAGCTTCGGTTCGGCGACGCCGATTGAGATCGCCGCGCGCGGTGGCAGCCTCGACGAGAACCACGAGTACATCGGCAAAGTCCAAATCGCACTCGGCAAACTCCCCGCGATCCGAGACATGCAGGTCGTGCAGGCTCGCTATTACCCGACGGTCGAGATCAAAGTGGATCGCGAGAAGGCCGGCCTCTCCGGCACGACGGTCTCGCAAGTCGCGCGGTCGATCGTCACCGCAACATCCTCCAGCCGCTTTGTCGTGCCGAACTATTGGCCCGATCCGAAAACCGGCATCGGTTATCAAGTGCAGGTCGAAATCCCGCAGCCGCAGCTCGACAGCATCGAAGACCTCGGAGCCGTTCCGATTCAACGCAGTTCAGGTGCTGCCTCCGGTCAATCCTTGCTGCTCCGTGACGTCGCTTCGCTGGTGGATGGAAAGTCGCCCGGCGAATACGACCGCTACAACATGAAACGCGAAATCAGCCTCACCGCCAACATCGTGGGTGACGATCTCGGTGCCGTCTCACAGCAAATCACACTCGCTCTGAATGCTGTCGGCAAAGAAGACGCGGACGCCAAAGCGAAGGTCCACCAGGAAGCCGTCGCGAAAGCGAACGCCGCCGGAAACCCCGATCCGCCCAAACCCGCCAGCATCCACCACGAACTGCGCGGCCAGATCCCGCCGCTGCGTGCGATCATGAACGGCCTGGGCATCGGCCTGCTGCTGGCGGTGCTCGTGATCTTCTTGATGTTGAGCGCCAATTTCCAAAGCTGGCGACTCGCGTTCGTCACGGTCTCGACCGCGCCCGCTGTGATCACCGGAGTCGCGATGTCGCTGCTACTGACCGGCAGCACGCTCAACATCCAAAGCTTCATCGGCGCGATCATGAGTCTCGGCGTCGCGATGGCCAACGCGATCCTGCTGGTGACATTTGCGGAAGAACGCCGTAAGTTGGGCACTCTTGCCCAGCCTGATTTGGAGAAAAATCACGACGGCAAACACAAAAGACGGGACGGGCAAGAGTGCCCATCCTACGACGCGGCCGTGTACGGCGCGACCAGCCGGCTGCGAGCGATCGCCATGACCAGTGCTGCGATGCTGGCCGGCATGTTGCCGCTGGCTCTGGGCCTCGGCGAATCCGGCCAACAAACCGCACCGCTCGGCCGAGCCGTCATGGGCGGCCTGCTCGCCGCGACGTTCGCGACACTGCTCATCCTGCCTGCTGTTTTCGCGATCGTGCAATCGCGAGCCACCACGAAGTCCGCTTCGCTCGACCCCGAAGACCCAGAGAGTGCGAATTACGTCACGATGTAGGATGGGCACTCTTGCCCGTCCCTGCCGCGACGGGCAAGAGTGCCCGTCCTACAAAACGAGTCCCACGATGCCCACAAAACTTCTGCTCTTCTCGATCAGTCTCGCCACTCTGACCGGCTGCGGTTCCACAGCCGCGACCTCCGCGCCCGCCACCGAATCCGCTCACAGCGTCATGCGAGTCACTCCGATCAAGGCGGTTCGCAAGACACTGGTGCGGATCACCGAGCAGCCGGGCCAGATCGAGGCGTTCGAGGAAACGGCGATTCACGCCAAGCTCGCGGGGTTCGTCAAGAAGGTGCATGTCGATATCGGCGACAAGGTCACGGGACCGTCGCGAGTTAGCACCGATCAGCCGGAGCAGCCCGGCCAAATCCTCGCCGAGTTGGAGATCCCGGAACTCGACGCCGAGTTGAAACAGAAGCAAGCGCTCGTCGCACAAGCAGCGGCCGAGGTCACACAGTCTGAAGCGGGCATCAAGGTCGCGAAGTCGGCCAAGACGTCGGCGGAGGCGCTGGTGGCGGAAGCTCGCGCATCTGTCGAACGGGCCGACGCGATGTACGAACGTTGGAAATCGGAGTTCGAGCGAGTCCGCGAACTCGTCGCCAAGCAGGCGGTCACGCAAAAAGTCGCCGACGAAACCGAGCAGCAATTCAAAGCGGCCGACGCCGCGCGGCGTGAGATTGCCGCCAAGATCAAATCGGTTCAAGCCAAGCTCAGCGAATCGTCCGCCAACATCGAAAAGGCGGACGCGGATCTCGTCGCCGCTCAATCGAAGCACAAGGTCGCTGAAGCGGACGAACAAAAGACACGCGCGCTGCTCAGCTACGCCACGCTCCGAGCGCCGTTCGACGGAATCATCACCGAGCGGCATCTCGACACAGGCCATCTCGTGCAGCCCAGCGGTGTTTCCGGCAAGCCGCTGTTTGTTGTCGTGCGAGCCGACACGGTGCGCATTTTTCTGGAAGTCCCCGAAGCGGACGCCGGTTTCATCGCGGCCAACAGTCCCGCGAAGATTAAAGTCCCATCATTGTCCGCCGAGTCGTTCGAGGGAAAAGTTGCCCGCACCGCGTGGACGTTGCAAACAAGTTCGCGAACGCTGCGAACCGAGATCGATGTCGAAAATCCCAGCGGCCGATTGCGTCCGGGGATGTACGCCACCGCCGAAATCGAAGTCGCTCGCCGAGTCGATGCGCTGTCGCTGCCGAAGTCGGCGGTCTTCAAGAAGGGGCCAGATTCCTTTTGCAAAAGCATCTCGTCCGAAAACACGATCAAAGAGCTCCCGATCAAGACCGGCATCGTCGCGGGGACCGATGTCGAAATCGTCTCCGGCCTGACCGGCGAGGAATCGCTGATCGGAGCGAATCTTGCCGCGTACAAAGAGGGCCAAGCGGTCGAAGTGATCGTGGCGAAGTGACCCGCTCCGCCGTCGCCGTCAAAGTCCACCGGCCCTCGCGAGTCTCTCTCGCTTTCGCGACTGACACGACTGTTGCCACACGAGCAATCGGAGCGTTCGGAATCCTGCACCCGGTCGCTCCCTCTTGCCGATCCCGAACTCGCGGCCTCGTGCTCGATTGGACGGCGGAACGGATTCCGCGCTCGGCATCGGCAAAAGCTGCCGCCGCGCCACCGAGGATCCTGATTCGTGATTGCCGAGCTGCGACAACTTGGCTTCGCTGCTGTTTGCGGTCTGCTGGCGATCATCGCCGGCTGCGCGACATCATCGACCGTCAGCGTCCGCGAGATTCGGCCGCACTCGATCGCCGCGAAGCCAAAAACCAACAACGCAAAGCTCGCGCATCGTCCGCATCGCGAGTTCATCGACACGAAGTCCATTGCCTCTGACACACCCAACGTCATCGAGCCGACATCGTTCGTGGTGGAAGTCACCGTGCCTCCGCAGCCTGCGGAACCAGGTCACTCGTCGCCGATCACGCCGCAGCCAGCAGCACCGACCGGATATTCGATTGACCTCGCATCGGCGTTGCAGCTTGCGGCCGGGCAGAATCCGAACGTCGCGTTCGCACGCGAGCGGATCAACGAGGCGTATGCTCAGCACGCGCGAGCCGAAGCTTTGTGGCTGCCGTCAATCCGAGCCGGTGGCAACTGGAACAAGCACGAAGGTCGCATTCAGGATGTGAAGGGCGACGTGTTCAACACGAGCCGCGGTTCGTTCTTCGGTGGACTTGGAGCCAACACGGTTGGAGCCGGTTCGCCGACGGTGCCGGGCGTGTTCGCGTCGTTTCATCTGACCGATGCGATTCACCAGCCGACGATCACCGGCCACTCCGCCGCATCGCGGCAGTATTCGGCGTCCGTGACCGAGCAAGACGTGATGCTGCAAACGGCGACCGCGTACCTGGAACTGCTGCGAGCCAACCAAGAACTCGCGATCGCTCGCGACATCGAGCAACTTGCTCAAAAGCTGACGGACCTGACCAAGGCGTATTCCGACACCGGTCAAGGACTCGCCGCAGATCACGACCGCGCTCGTGCGGAGTGGGCCGTGAGACGGAACGAATCGGTGCGGGCTGAAGAAGGGGTGCAGGTCGCGAGTGCGCGACTCGCACAACTGCTGCACATCGACCCGTCGGTCGAATTGTTGCCGACCGAAACGACCGTTGCACCGCTGTCGCTGACGAACGGGAACGGTTCGCTGCAAGAACTCGTCGCGACCAGCTTGTCGCACCGCGCCGAAATCTGCGAGCAACGTCAGCTTGTCGCCGAGGCTTGCGCACGCTTGAAACGCGAAAAGCACGCGCCGCTGCTGCCCAGCGTGCTGCTCGGCGTCAGTTACGGCGGATTCGGCGGTGGACTCGGTGACAACTTCCGTCGGCCGGGCGACCGGCTCGACGCCGACGCCATCGCATTTTGGGAGGTCCGCAATCTCGGACTCGGTGAGAAAGCCGCTCGTGACGAAGCGAGTTCACGAGTCAACCAAGCGCGCTGGCGCGAGATCGCGACTCTCGACCGCATCGCTCGCGAAGTGGTCGAAGCACACGCGCAGGTCGCGGCTCGGCAACGGCAACTCGCAGTCGCCGAAGAGGGTGTTCAAGCCGCCGCGAGTTCGTTCGAGCGAAACTCGGAACGCATTCGCAACGCTCAAGGCTTGCCGTTGGAGACACTCCAATCGTTGCAGGCGCTGGCTCAAGCTCGACGTGAATATCTCCGCACAATCAACGACTACAACGTCGCGCAGTTTCAACTGCAACGCGCGCTGGGCTGGTCCCAAGTAGGTCAGCCTTCCCAGGCTGACCCGATCAAGAATTGACGTCGTTTGCCAATTCGCGTCAGGCTGGGAAGCCTGACCTACAGCCTGGGCAATCGCTTCGATGGAGCCTTCGGCTCGACCAGTTCTTCGACTTCAATGTCGGAAAACCACGCGGGACCGTCGTCGACCGACAGGCGGAACTCTGAAAGCTCGGGAGGGCCTGCCAGCGGCATTGTTCCCACCGATTGACCGTCCACTGACGCGAACCAATGCGTCGCGTCGCGGCGCAAGCGAACGAGTCGCGACTGATCGTCTGCGGACGAAGGCAACCGCACGGGCTTGGTCACCGGTTGCGAGGGTCCGCGATCAGCCGGTCGGTGCGTGAACCACGAGGATTGTCCTTCGAGCCGAATCGACGATCGAGGCGGATTGTCACCGTCTGCGGCCATCATGCCGAAGTGGATCTCAATCGCACTTGCTCGATGCAACCGCACGGCCAACGAGAGTTCGAAGTGCGACAACGGGTGGGGTGGCTGCTCGTCGGAGCGAAACAGCTTTCGTGCAATCACGCCGCTCGTACCGGCGAGGATCTTCGCGGTCTCCTCGTCGACTGCCGGAACCCATGTTCCACCGCGAGTCTTCCAGCCTTGAAGCGAGCGACCTCTGAAGAGTGGTTCGCTCCAACCGCTGGGAACCAGCCGCAGTTGAACCGGCGCTTCCCGTCGCGGACGAGTGAAGGCCCACACGGACAATCCGCTGATCGCGGCCACTCCAGCCAGACCAAGCCACGCGCGGCGCGTCCCTCGTGGCAGCGTATGAGGAGCAGGCACCGGCTGTGTGGCACCCAACGGGACTGTGTCCTGACTCGGCGAGGCTGCGTGAATCTGCGGCAAGTCCGTGGTCGCGGTCAACGCCGCGAGCGGTAGTTCGGTCAACGTTGCGGAGTTCAACGAATTCCAAACGCCTTCGATGCGGCCGAGCAACTCCGAATACGAAGCCACGCGATCTTCGGGACGTCGAGCCATCATGTCGGCAACGAGCGTGTCGGTCGCGTCGCTGATGTCCGCTCGAACGGAGCGCAATCGAGGTGCCTCCGCCGACATCTTCTGACTGAGAATCTGCATCATCGGCCGCCCGGAATACGGCGGCTGGCCCGCGAGCAAATGAAAGATCGTCGCTCCCAGCGAGTAAATGTCAGCTCGCGCATCGACCTGCTCGCCGGAGATCTGTTCAGGAGCAATGTAGTGCGGACTGCCGACCGCCGTGTTCGCCGACGTCAATCGCGTGCGAGCGTCAGCCTCCGCCGTCGCCAAAAACGCCAAACCAAAATCGGCGATCTTCACCAGCGGCATTCCGGGTGGCAGCGGGAATCCGGCAGGCGGCTCAACCAGCAACAGATTCGCGGGCTTGATGTCGCGATGCACAATTCCTTGCTCGGCCGCATGCGACAACCCCGATGCCGTTTGCCGCGCGAGTCCCCACGCCAGCGTTTCGGACGCGCTGCCGTGCTGTTCCGATTTCTGTTGCCGCTCGATCAGTGTTTCGAGATCTTCGCCATCGACCAACTCCATGACGAAAAACAGCCGGCCATCGTGTTTGCCAAAATCAATCGCGGCAATGATATTGGGATGCTTGAGCCGCGCGACCGCGCGTGCTTCCTGCTCAAAGCGCGAGGCCATCGACCGGTCGGTCATCTGATTGACGAGGATCGTCTTGATCGCGACGACGCGGTCCAGCGTTTTTTGTTTAGCTCGATAAACGACACCCATCCCGCCATGCCCGAGGGCCGTGAGCAATTCATAGCCCGGCACGACGTCGGTCGGCCGCAACAGCGTCTGCAAGATGTCCATTTGCACGGCCGACAGCAATCCGCGCCGCGCGATCAACGACTCCAGTGTTTCGCCGCTACGAGCCGCTTCGGCCATCAGTTGCTCGGCCAATTCCGTCGGCAGCATCGACAGTTCTTTCGCGAGACTCAGAAAGTCGCGACTCATGGATCATTCCCACCAGCGGTTCCGCTGTCGCCCGCCGCTTCCTGCTTGAGCATGTCCAACTGTTCGAGCAGCGCCTTCACGGAGGGCCGATCCGCCAGCGATTCGCCGACGTAGGCGAACCGCGTCTGGCCTTGCCTGTCGAGGATGTACGTCGCCGGCTTCGACAAATCCTTCCGAATGCCGAGCTGATCGACCACTTTCAATTGGACATCCAGCACGATCGGAAACGGGATCTTTTCGATCGGCGTGTCGAGATTGTTCTTGACCGACACCACGAAGTCGCGATGCCGCCGCGAGTCCTCCGGCGTCTCGATCGGAAAGACGACGACGACCTCGGCATCCCGTTTCGCAAACTGCGAATAGTTGGAAAGCAACCGCGACGTCTGCGTCGCACAATACAGACAGACCGAACCGGCGAACCCGCGAGTCACGACCAACACGACGCTTTTCTTGCCGAGATATTCCTTCAGCGAAGTTTCGTTGCCGTTGATGTCCGTGAAAATGAAATCACCGATGCTCTCATCACCAATCGTCTGACTCTGCACTTTGTCCTTGAACTGAATCAGCCGATGGTCCTCGCCGTACCGGCTGACGCTGGGGTCAAAGGGAACCGTTGCCGACTTGTCTCCGCAACCAGCCAACAACAGCATTGCCACGAACAACAATGGAATCCGAATGCTCGCCTTCACCGCGTCACCTCCGAGCGGAGATCGTAGCAATCGCCGATTCAATGACCATCAAGCCAACCGCGGCCAGAGCGACTGCCCCGGCGACAGGCGATGCGGCTGACCGCTGGCATCCGCCACGAGTTTCTGCGGATCGACTCCAAGTGCGTCGAGCATCGTCGCTGTGAGGTCGCCGGGGGACACCGGATCGGCGATGACTTCGGCGGCGTGTCGGTCGGTCGCTCCGAACACCGAGCCGCCGCGAAGGCCGGCACCGGCCAGCAGAATCGTGTTCGCTCGCGGCCAATGATCGCGGCTGGCCCAGGGTTTTGAGATCCTCGGCGTGCGGCCGAAATCACCCATCCACACGACCAACGTTTCGTCGAGCAACCCTCGCTGCGCGAGATCCTCCAACAGCGCGGACAGCGTCTGATCCGCTCGCGGCGCGAGCGACTGACTGAGCAGCGGAAAATGATTGCGATGAGTGTCCCACGGATTGTTCGCCGGTCGCGGCCCCCGTCCGTCGGCCCAGTCCTGATCCTCGTGGCCCCAATAGACCGTGACGAACTTCGCCCCAGCCTCGATCAACCGCCGAGCAAGCAACACCGATTGTCCATGCCGAAAACGGCCGTACTTTTCGTGAGTCGCCGCTGATTCCGTTTCGATGTCAAACGCCTGTTGCACGGCCGATGATTCGAGGATCGAAAATGCCTGTTGCTGATAATCATCGAGCCGCTCGGTCGCGACTTGCCGCCGGCGCTGCAAATCCGAATCGAAATCGCGGAGCAGCGCGGATCGGCGTCGCAGTCGGTCGATGGAAACTTCATTCGCTCGACGAAGCTGCGGTTTCTGCACGACTCCGTTCGTCGACACTTCGACCAGGAACGGATCAAACGACGGCCCCAAAATGCCACCGCTCTGGCCCGGCAGGACGCGAGCTTCCATCTTCATGATTTCCGGAAGCTGAATCGCCTTGGGCATCGCAGCCGGTGTTCGGTCGGCGCGCAACAACGCTCCGCTCATGTGCGGCAAGTCGGTCGGCTCGACCTTCAACCCGCCGGCCGAGCTGATGTGCTTGTAGCCGGTCAACATTTGATAGACGGCCGGATCGTGCACCCCCTCGTCGTGCCGGACCGAACGGACTTGCACGAGCCGATGAGCTTGTTGAGCGACACGCGGCAACAGCTCACCGATGGTCAGCCCCGGCACGCTCGTCGCGATGGGTCGATACGGACCACGAATCTCGGCGGGAGCCTCTGGCTTCAGATCGAACAGGTCGATGTGGCTCGGCCCGCCGTCGAGATAGATCAGCAAGCACGCCTTCGCGCGAGCCGCCGTGGACTTCACCACCTCCGATTGGATTCCTCGGACCTCCGCCGACTGCAAAGTCTTCGCCAGCGATAATCCAGCGAGTCCGAGCGTGCCAGCCCGCACGACTCCGCGGCGAGTCCAACCGGACGAATTCAACAGCAAAAGGTCAGCGGCCCGCATGATGGCTTCCACTCACGACGGCTTGTCGTTCGATTTCGCTTCCGCCTTCCGCACCTCACGCTCCAGAACCGCACGAATATCACCGCCGTCGGGAGACGACCACGCCAAACGGCCATTCGCTCCGAAGACGTAAAGCATGGGGATGGAATCGGCCTCAAGCGCCTGAGTCGTCCGCACCGCTGCCCAGCCAGTTGACCAAGTGACGCCAAACGTCTCGATCATTTTTCGGACTTCTTCCAGTTCTCCCTTCCCTTCCTCCGTCAGCCCAACAAACACCACACCGCGACTCGCAAAGGCTTCATGAAGCTTGACCAGTTGAGGCATGCTTTCACGGCACGGCCCGCACCAACTGGCCCAGACTTCGATCACCACGACTTTTCCCGCGAGAGCATCACGATCGGGCGGCGGACCATTGATCCAGCCCGCCGCCTCGATCGCAGGCAACCGGATCCCCGTAAGCGAGCTGCCGAAAAAAGGGATCATACTTCGCGGCGACGCCATCCACGCCAAAGCCGCGACACCGATCGCCAAACTCAGCAACAACAAAAAGATTTGCTTCGAGTAACTGACCCTTCGAAATTGATTCGGGACATCTGAGTCCATCGCGGGATCTTGCGACATGAAAACTCCTCGAAATCATGACGACACCAATCGGCCGACTTCACGTCACCGGAAACCGATTTCAACTCGCCCACGGTACAACTCGGCCATCAACCCTGCCAGATCATTGCCCCGCCAACGGCTCATTTTTCGATCTGAGCGACGACCAACGATCCCATTTCCGACGTGCTGACGCTCTTGCCTCCGGCAGCAATGTCGACAGTCCGATGACCCGCGTTGAGAACATTGTCCACCGCCACCTCGATCGCGCAAGCTTCCGATTCCAACGCCAGCGAGTGCCGCAGCAACATTGCCGCCGCCAGGATCGTCGCCAACGGATTCGCGACCCCCTTGCCGGCGATGTCCGGCGCGGAGCCGTGAATCGGCTCGTACAAGCCCGGCCCCGATGAACCCAACGACGCCGACGGCAACATGCCCATCGAACCGGGCAGCATGGCACCTTCGTCGGTCAAAATGTCGCCGAACAGATTCTCGGTCACAATGACATCAAAGCTACGCGGCTTGCTGATGAGGTGCATCGCCATCGCATCGACCAGCAAGACCTCGTACTGCACGTCGGGGAACTCGTCCCGGACGATTCGCTGCGAGACCTCGCGCCACAACCGCGACACTTCGAGCACATTGGCCTTGTCAACTTGTGTCAGTTTTTTGCGGCGACCCTGAGCAGCTCGCGCGGCCATTCGCGTGATGCGTTCGATCTCAGCGGTATTGTAAATCATCGTGTTGAACGCCTCTTCGCCCGACGGATGCGGACGGCGTCCCGACTCGCCGAAATAAATGCCACCGGTCAGCTCGCGGAAGAAAAGAATGTCGACTCCCTCGACGATCGCTCGCTTGAGCGGCGACGCATCGACCAGCACGTCGTAGGCCTTCACCGGCCGCACGTTCGCGAACAGTTGCAGTTCCTTCCGAATTTTCAACAGCCCCGCTTCCGGCCGAGTCTTCGCACGCGGGTCGTCCCACTTCGGCCCCCCGACCGCGCCGAGCAGGATTGCTTGCGAACTCTTGCATGCGGCCGTCGTCGCGTCCGGCAGCGCGCTGCCCGTCGCGTCGATCGCGCAGCCGCCGATCAGGCACGTTTCAAACGTGAATTGATGCCCGAACTTGCGAGCCACCGCGTTGAGCGTCTTCTGCCCCTCGGCAACCACCTCAGGCCCGATGCCGTCACCGGGCAACAACACAATTTTGGCATCCATCGTTCGCTCGACCTTTCGCAGAATTTCGTCGGAATCCAATCGGGCGAGGAATGTAACGGTCTCCGGCAGTCATCTCCACGATGCCGTTCCGCAGAACTGACACGACCCGCACGACGGTCGATTTCGCTGTTCCAGATGCGACCAATGCCAGCCGCACGTTGTCTCGGCGGATCGGCGAGTTTGACCGATCAGAGTTGAAGCGAACCGCAATCCTCAGCCGATTCCCACAGAAATCTCAACGTCCTTGCGGCGTCGCGCCGCCGTCTCGACTCGCGAAAGAGCGACCCATGCTTCGCACATTCTGCTTTGCCGTCGGCATCTTCATCGCCATGTGGGGTACGACCTTTCTGATGGTCGACCAAATGACCTTCGCCTGGAAAGTCGAACCGACCATCGAACGCGATCCCTCGTTCCGTGGCTTCTACGTCACGCTCAACGAAAGCAAGCAGCGTGTTTTCAACCCGCCGCAATGGTTGGCCTTTTGCCTGATGTCCGTCGGCACGGTCACGATGCTGTATTCGATCGCACTGCCGAAGAAGGCGGGCTGAGAGTTAAACGTAGCCGCCTCGTTCCACGAGGCGGAGCAATAACGACAGACTTGCCATTAGCAGCCGACCCCATTTTTTCTCTTCTTCCAAGCTGTCATTCCATAGCTCCGCCTCGTGGAATGAGGCGGCTACGTTCACAGCAACTCTGCAATCGGTCGCCCATCCGACAAGATCGCGATCGGACGACCGGAGTGATCCAGAAAGCTGCGCGACGCATCGATCCCCAGATGCCCGTAGATCGTGGCCAACAAATCTTGCGGCGTGAACGGCTTTTCGGTGGGGAATTCGGACTTCGAGTTCGTCGCGCCCACGACCTGTCCCATCCGCAAGCCGCCTCCTGAAAGCAGCGCTGAGTACGCCTGCGGCCAGTGATCGCGGCCGGTCCCTTGAGCGTTGTGGCTCAAGCGCGGAGTGCGGCCGAACTCGCCCACGACGACGACGAGAATCTTCTTGTCGAGTCCGCGCTCGAAGATGTCTTCGATCAGCGTCGCGAGCGCGTGATCCATGTACGGCAGCCGAGTTCGCATGTAATCGCCGAAGTGTCCGGGGCGCTGGGCGTTCATGATGTGGTCGTCCCAGTTCGTGAACTCCGGGCCGTTCTTGGGAGTGTTGATCGCCACGTTGATGACCGCCGCACCCGCCTCAGCCAATCGCCGAGCCAGCAAACATCCCTGGCCCCACAAATTGCGGCCGTAGCGGTCCCGCAACCGATCGTCCTCATTCGACAGATCAAACGCGGTGGCCGTCGTCGAACTGGTGAGCAATTCAAACGCTCGCTCGCGAAACTGACCGGCCGCTTCAAGCTGTCCGCTTTGATCGAGGTCTTTCCGCAAGCGGTCGAAGTCGGTCAGCAACGATTTGCGATTCTCCAACATGACCGCATCGCGTCCGACACTGATCTGCGTTTTCAACGGAGCGTAGTTCGCGGCCGATGGATCGCCCGCCGCAAACGCCGCGTGATGCCGGCCAAGATACGTCGGCCGCGTGTAGTTCGGCTGATTCGGCACGCCGACGTACGGCGGAATCGCATTCGCTCCCATGCCGCGCACGCGGCTGGCGATCGAGCCGAAATCAGGATGTTCGCTCTTCGATTGCGACGTCGGATCAAGCACGCTCGGCAGCTTGCCGGTCATCACGATGATGCCGCCGTCACTGTGAATCCCGATGTCGTGATTGAGCGACCGCACCAGCGAAAACTTGTCGGCGACCGCCGCCTGCCGAGGAAACAGTTCGCAAATCTCCATCCCCGGCACACTGGTCGCGATCGGATGGAAAACACTGCGATACTCGACCGGAGCCTGCGGCTTGAGGTCGTACGTTTCCAACTGCGACGGCCCGCCGTGCAGATACAGCATGATGACCGACGTGTCCGCGTTCGAAGTTCCGGCCGCCGCTCGAGCCGCCAACAGGTCGCTCAGCGCCAATCCGCCCAAGGCCAACGAACCGACTTGCAAGAAGTCGCGACGACTCACTGGACCAGAACAACGAGAGGGATTCATTGGCGATCTCTCAATGATTCAAACAAAACTCCGACGACGCCAGCAGTGCCCAGACGAGTTGCTTCAACACCGCCTCTTTGCGGTCTCCGGCGGCTTTCAGTTGCTCCGTGACTTCCGCGATCTCGTCGACGGAGGGACGTCGCGACAGAACGCTCAGGTAGACTTCATCGGCCACAGCCTCCGGGGAATCGAGAGTCTTGAGCCGAGTCAGCAAGTTTTCCGGCTGTGAATCGAGCAACTTCAGCAATTCGGCGTCGTTCATCAGGAACAAGGCTGCTCTCAATGACGGAGCGAATTCCCCTTCGGGTTCCATCGGCGGGTTCGCGAAGGCTTTCAGAAACTTTTGCTTGATGGCGTCGCTCGGCGCGGAGCCGACCGCTCGTGTCACGCTGGCAAACAATTGCTCGGCCGACAGCGGCTTCTCCAGCGCGACCGCGAAGTGTTCCGGCAGCGGTTCTTTCGCGTCCGCCGGAAGAACTCCCGAACGTTGATAGGTGCGACTCATTGCCAACTCGCACAGCAGCCACTTGAGATCGAACTTGTGCTCGGTCAATTCGCGGGCCAGCAGGTCGAGCAACTCCGGATGCGACGGTGGATTCTCGCTGTGATGCAGATCGAGCGGGTGCACGAGGCCGCGGCCCATCGCGATGAACCACACGCGGTTGGCGATGCTCTTCGCGAACTGCGTGTTGTCGGCCATCGTGATTTGATTGGCGAGTTGCTCCAGCGGGCTGAACTTTGGCCGGCCGGGGTCTTTCGTCTTCTTGTCCGGCGGTTCGAGATACTCCTCTCCCTTCGCAAACTCCGGGATCGCGATCTCATCACGACCAGGAACGCGCGGGCCGACCGACTTCTTGTCCGCATTGAAGACCGATTGAAATTCGATCTTCTTCGTCAGCAGGTTTTCGCTGACGGCCGGAAACTTGGTTTCGTTCCGCAGCGCGGTGTTCAAGAAGACGACGTACATCCCTTGAAAGTCGGCCTGCTTGTAGTCCTTGATGAAAAGATGGTCGTGGCATTGGGCACATTGCAGGTCCATGCCCAAGAACAGCCGCCCGACGTCGCGAGTCAGGATCGGATAGTCGATCGCGTTCTGACCGTAATGCTCCAACCGCTTGCTGAGAAAAAATGCTGAGGCCCGCGTCTGCTCGTTCTTCGGATCGGGCGAGATCATCTCGCGAGCAAGCACATCCCACGGCTTGTTCTGCTTGAACGATTCGCGGAGGTAGGCGATCCATTCGGAGTGCTCGCCGCGACGCTCCATCAGCGTGACGTGCATTAGGTCCGCCATGCGGTTGGGGAACTCGTCGCTCGCCAACAGCTTGTCGATGAGCTTTTCCCGCTTGTCGGCCGCCGAGTCCTGCAAGAACTCACGAGCTTCGCTCGCACTTGGAATGCGCCCGGCGAAGTCGAGAAACACTCGCCGCAAGAATTCCGCATCGTCCGACATCGTCGCGACCGGCTGGCCAGCGAGCTTCGCATCGATCAACGCATCGATCCGCGAGTGCAGCGGCTCATCGGCCAGCGAGGCCGTCGCCGCTCCCAACACGACACTCACGAGCAAGAACCAGCAACGCGATCGTGATCTCAAACGCATAATCGGCTTCACTTCGGTCGGAATAGGAGGCGGGGCGGAAACGCGGAGAGTCCGTGGCTAGGCACGTCGGGCGGGCAGTATAAACAGCTCCCGCCCGGAATGCCGAGCAAATTCGCAGGCGAGTTCCGGATGCGTCCGGCCGAATACCGTGAGCCGAATGCCGATCGCCGTTATACCGTTTTTCTGTTTTTCGAGACCCACAAGGCCGACTTCTCACGATGCACATCGCAATCATCACAGCCGGCGGAGCGGGAATGTTCTGTGGGTCGTGCATGCACGACAACACTTGGGCGAGAGCGTTGATGGCCGCCGGTGCCGAGGTCTCTTTGATCCCGACTTACACGCCCATCCGAGTCGATGAAACCGATGTCAGTTCGCCACACGTTTTCTTTGGCGGCATCAACGTCTATTTGGCCTCGAAGTGGCGCTGGTGGCGAGCGATACCGGGCTTTGCGAGACGCTGGCTCGATCACCCGGCGATCATCCGATTGGCGACTCGCAAAGCGGTGAGCAACGACGCGGCCAAACTCGGCCAACTCACGCTCGACATGCTGGCCGGCGAGACCGGCCCGCAGCGCGAGCAAGTCGAAGAGCTCGCAAAGTTCATCGGCGAGCAATTGCGTCCGGACATCGTCATCTTCAGCAACACGCTACTGGCCGGAGCTGTCCGCCGAATCAAACAACTCTTCACTGGCCCGGTTCTTTGCGTGCTGCAAGGGGACGACATCTTCCTCGACTCGCTGCCGGATTCGCATCGCGAGCCAGTCCTGCAAGCTCTGCGAAACCGCGCTCGCGACTTCGACGGCTTCATCACTCACAGCCACTACTACGCCGAGCACATGCAGGGGATGTTGTTCCCAAACGTGGGGCAGGTTTCCAACCTGCCCACGACGGCCGGGCAGGTTGAAAACCTGCCCCACTTTCACATCCTGCCGCTCGGCATCGACCTGACTGGTCACGACGGCCTGCCGCGTCCAGCCGGTGATCCATTCACGATCGGCTACTTCGCTCGACTCTGCCCCGAGAAGGGTTTGCACCTGCTCGTCGAAGCGTTCGCTCGTTTGCACGCGAAGCATCCGCGCACGCGGTTGCGAGTCGGCGGCTACTTGGGTGAGCGAGATCGACTGTACTTTGCGCACGTCCGTTCGCAGGCGGCACAACTCGGCCCGGCGTGCGAGTTCGTCGGCAGCCCGGCATCGCAGGCCGAAAAGGTCGAGTTCTTGAAGTCGCTAGATGTGCTCAGCGTCCCGACGGTCTATCGCGAGCCGAAAGGTCTCTCGATCCTCGAAGCCTTGGCCAACGGCGTCCCGTTCGTGCAACCGGCTCACGGAGCGTTCCCCGAACTCCTGGCAGCCACGCAAGGTGGCCTGCTGTTCGAGCCAGGCAACCTCGACGACTTGGTTGCAAAATGGGAGTCGCTGCTGCGGCATCCCGACGAACGATTGCGACTCGCCGGTGCCGGTCAAGCAATGGTGCGAGAGTTGTACTCGTCACAGGCGATGGCCGAACAATCTTGGCGACTGTTTGATTCGCTGACTCGACGACAGGAGACTGCGCGTTCATGACTCCTCAACGCTTGGCGGAGCTTGTTTCGACTTTTCCCTCGCGGCGAATCGCTGTGATTGGGGACTTCTTTCTCGACAAGTACCTCGAAGTCGATCACGGGCTGGATGAGCCGTCGTTTGAGACGGGGCTGAACGCGAATCAAGTGGCGGCGATTCGCCGGTTCGCGGGGGCGGCGGGGACGGTTGTCAATAATTTGGCGGCGTTGGGTTGCAAGACACTGCACGCGATTGGGGTCGTCGGCGATGACGGCGAGGCGTTTGATCTGCGGCACTGCTTGCACAAAGTCGGATGCTCGACCGACGGGTTGGTGACGTGTGGCGAGATCATGACGCCGACGTATCTCAAGCCGCGCGACATGCGCGATCCGAGTCTCGCAGGCGAACACGAGCGGTACGACACGAAGAATCGCTCGCCAATGCCGCGAGCGGTTCTCGATCAGGTGCTCGCGACGCTCGACCGGCTGTTGCCGGAGGTGGAGGCGGTCATCGTGCTCGATCAAGTCGTCGAGGACGATTGCGGCGTCATCACCGCCGCGATGCGAACGGCTTTGGCCGAGCGTGCTCGGCGGCATCCGAGCGTGCTGTTCTGGGCAGACAGCCGCAAGCACATCCGCCAGTTCCGCAACATGCTTATCAAGCCAAACCAATTCGAGTCGGTTGGTCACGCGAACCCACTGCCGGACGAACGCATCGACCTCGAACGGTTGAAATCCGAATTGCCCTCGCTGAGAACGACGACCGAAGCACCGGTTTGCGTGACGCTCGGCGAGCGAGGTTTGATGGTCAGCGAGCCGGTGCCGACGTTCGTTCCCGCCGTGCGAATTGAAGGCCCGATCGACCCGACCGGTGCGGGGGACAGTGTCACGGCCGGCATGGTGCTGTCGCTGATCTGCGGCGCGACGATGCCCGAAGCGGCGTTGATTGGGAATCTTGTGGCGTCAATCACCGTGCAGCAGCTCGCGACGACCGGCGTCGCTCGGCCCGAGGCATTGCCGCCTCGGCTGGAGGTGTGGCGGCGGCAGAATCGGGAATGAGTGTCGGGCTGAGTGGCGACGCGATATCTTGCCGTGGGGCAGGTTTTCAACCTGCCCTTGAGGTCCGGGCAGGTTGAAAACCTGCCCCACGAATTGAAAGGAACAATCATGCGGCGACTGATGATCAGCTTGGTGGTGATGTTGTTGGCGGCCTCGGCCGAGGCTGCGGTGCAGACGAAGACCGTGAGTTACAAGCACGGCGATTTGGAATGCAAAGGTTTCCTCGCGTGGGATGACTCGGTCGATGGCAAGCGGCCCGGCGTGCTGGTCGTGCATGAGTGGTGGGGTTTGGACGAGTACGCTCGGTCGCGAGCGCAACAGCTCGCCAAGCTGGGCTACGTCGCGTTCGCGTGCGACATGTACGGTGAAGGCAAGATTGCCGAACATCCCGACGACGCTCGCAAGATGGCTGGCGTCGTCCGCATGAATGTCGAGACTTGGCGCAAGCGAGCACAGGTGTCGCTGGAAGTGTTGAAAGCTCAGCCGCAGTGCGACAACGGCAAGCTCGCGGCGATCGGCTACTGTTTCGGCGGTTCGACCGCGTTGCAACTCGCCTACACGGGGGCCGATCTCAAAGCGGTCGCGACGTTTCACGCCGCGCTGCCGGCTCCGACGGCCGACGAAGCCAAGTCGCTGAAGGCTCGCGTACTGGTCTGCCACGGCGGAGCAGACACGTTCATTCCTGAAATGGCGATCAAGTCATTTCGCGAGCCGCTCGACAAGGCGGCTGCGAAATACGAGTTCGTCGCCTACCCCGGAGTCGTTCACAGCTTCACCGTTCCTGGTGCCGAAACTCGCAATCTCCCCGGCATGAAGTACGACAAGCAGGCCGACGAAGATTCTTGGAAACGAATGACGAAACTCTTCGCCGAGCAGTTTGGAAAGTGACCTCAATGACCCAACCGACCACCGCTGGCTTTCCGTCTGTCCGCCTGCGACGACTGCGGTCCAACCCGCGGCTGCGCGATCTGGTTCGCGAGACGGAGCTCAATCCGCGTGATTTCATCCTGCCGCTGTTCGTGCGGCACGGGCAGAACCAACGAGTGCCAATTCGGTCGATGCCCGGCCACGATCAGATGACCGTCGATCATCTGCCGCGTGAGATCGACGAGATCGCGTCGCTTGGCATTCCGGCGGTGATCCTGTTTGGCATCCCGGAACACAAGGATGCGGTCGGCAGCGACGCCTACGATCCGAACGGCGTCATTCAGCAAGCGGTGCGAGCGATCAAGGGGACTCGGTCGGATGTGCTTGTCATGACCGACGTCTGCTTCTGCGAGTTCACCGATCACGGCCACTGCGGCATCGTCAACGACAAGCACGGGCACACCGACGTCGACAACGACGCGACGCTCGAAATCCTCGTCAAGGAGGCGGTCGCGCAGTGTCAGGCGGGTGCGGACTTGATCGCTCCCAGCGGCATGATGGACGGCATGATCGCCGCGTTGCGTTCCGGTTTGGACTCGGCCAGCTTCCAGAACATCCCGATCATGAGCTACGCCGCGAAATACGCCTCGGCGTTTTACGGCCCGTTTCGCGATGCGGCCGAGAGTACTCCGCAATTCGGCGATCGCCGCAGCTATCAAATGGACCCAGCGAATGCGGCCGAGGCTCTGCGCGAAGTCGCGCTCGATGTCGCCGAAGGGGCCGACATTCTGATGGTCAAACCGGCGCTCAGTTACCTCGACGTGATCCGCCGAGTGAAGCAAGCTCACCCGGAGATTCCGCTCGCGGCGTACAACGTTAGCGGCGAGTTCTCAATGGTCAAAGCCGCCGCCGCCAACGGCTGGATCGACGAGCAACGCATCACGCTCGAAATCCTGACGTCAATCAAACGCGCCGGTGCCGACATGATCCTGACCTACTTCGCCAAAGACGCCGCCAACTGGTTGGGATAGGGGCAGTTTCAAAACCAGCACGACGCGCCAGCGAGTGGTCGGTCACTCGCGGAAAACAACCACTTGCTGGCGCGTCGTGCTGGCCTTGAAACCGCTTCTTGCCTCAGTTGTCCAAGAAACGCAGCACGGGACGCAGTTCGCGGACGAGTCGGCTGAATTCTTCGTCCAAATCGGACTTCAACAAATAGCCCGCCACAGACTTGGCATGAGCGGCAATCTGATCGCGGTCGCTGTTGGAGGTCGTGAGGACGATCACGATTGAGTCTTTCAACCGAGCGTCCTCTCGCAGCGCGTTCAGAAACTCGATGCCATTCATCCGCGGCAGATTCAAATCGAGCAGAATCACAAACGGTGGCTGGATCGGAGCCGTGTCGCCCTCGCCGTGAAGCATTTTCATCGCGGCGATGCCATCCGGCGCGACCAACAACGGATTGGCAATGCGTCGCTTTTCGAAGACGCGGCGGATCGCCTCGACATCCACATCATCATCTTCCACGAGCAATATTGAAGGCAGAGGGCTAACCATGATGCACTCCCTGTGCTGAGACGGTCTTCGGCCAACTGAAACGAAAAGTGGAACCTTGTCCCTCGCGCGAGACGACTGTCACCGTGCCACCTTGGCGTTCAACGACCTTTTTGACAACAGCCAATCCGATCCCGCTGGCTTCCAATTCGTCGCGCGGCTTCAGCGTTTGAAACATGCGAAAAATGCGACGTTGGTACTCGACAGGGATGCCAGGCCCGTCGTCACTGATGGAGAACTCCACAAACCGGCCATTGGATTGGGCCGAGACTTCGATCTTTCCCGCGCTGGCGTGATGATGTTTCACTGCGTTGTCGAGCAAGTTCCGAAAGACCAACTCCAGCGGAGTCCGGTACGTCGTGAGCTTCGGCAAGTCCGGGTGAATCACCACCTTGAATTCGGGCGGAGGTGCGAGTAATTCAACCAACGCTCGAACCAATTGGCCGGTATCGACGGTGATCAGATCGCCCGTCATCTGTCCGGCTCGCGAATACTGCAGCAGGTCGTCCAATAGCCGATCCATCCGAGCCACTCGTTGCCGCAGCTTTCGAAGATGCTCGAGTGACGTTTCCGACAGGTTCGCTTTCGCGTCCTCCGCGATCCACTTCGAGAGATTTTCGATGCCCCGCAGCGGAGCCTTCAGGTCGTGTGACGCGATGTACGCGAAGTCGTCCAATTCCTGGTTGCTGCGCACCAGTTCATGGGCCTGCTGTCTCAGTTCCTGCGCATCTCGTTTGAGCTGGGTGATGTCCTGCACCTGCCCGAAAAAGTGCAACGGCTGATCTTCCGCGTCCACCACGACCGTGACGCTGAGCAACGCCCACACCAACTCGCCATTCGAACGCACATAACGCTTTTCGGTTTGATAAGTCCGCCGGTCGCCGGACAAAAATTGATTCATCGACTCCTGATCCATCGGCAAGTCGTCGGGATGCGTGATGTCACGAAAATGCTTGCCCTGCAATTGGTCGCTCGTGTAGCCGACCATCCGGCAGTAGGCCGCGTTGACTCGCACATAGCGGCCGCGCAGATCGACCAGGTCCATCGCGATCGGCGAATCGTCGAACGCCGCGCTGAAATGCCGCTCGCTTTCGCGCAGCGCGTCTTCGACTTGTTTCATCGCGGTGATATCCAGATGCGATCCCGCGATCCGCACCGGACGCCCCATCGTATCCCGTACCATCAAGCCGCGTGACAACACCCAACGATTGGTGCCATCTCGGTGCCGCAGGCGATGCTCAAGCTCATAGTTGTCCCGCTTTCCCGCCAAAAACTCGCGAAACTTTGCCAACGCTCGGCTGTGGTCATCGGGATGAATGCGGCTTTCCCACGCTTCAAAGCCGCTGGGAAGTTCGTGGTCTGCAAAGCCCAACATGCTCTTCCAGCGAGGTGATTGATGCACCTCGTTCGTCAGCAGATTCCAATCCCAAATGCCGGCGTCGGTCCCGCGGATGACCAGTTCCAGTTGCTCCCGCGCGCGAGTTCGTTCCTCGAAAACAGCCACCATCGCTAACGTCATCAGGACCAAGGCCAACAAGAGCGCTTGCGCGGCCAACATCTGGAGGGTGATCGACACGTCGGCTCTCGGAATCGGCCCGCGTCCCTGAGCAGCAAACCACACGGCGACCAAAGAAACCGCAAGCGTCGCGGTGGAAGCTCCCCACGTACCAAACCGCATGGCCGCCCAAAACAGCAACGGGACGACAAAATACGGCCGGATGAAAAGCGAAGAAACCGTATTGGGAGTTTGCTGCGACACGAGCACAGTGATTCCCAGCAACAGCACCAACAGACCAATCGCTTCGGCCCACCGCGCGCGCGGTAAGACTCGCATCGCTAACAGGCCCGATGTGTTCCAGGCAATCACCAGCGGCGTCATCAACAGCAGGCCGAGCAAGTCGGCCATCATCCAGACTCGCCACACAGCCCCGAAGGACACGGCGTCCGTCGTCAGCGAAATCAACGAGGCTCCCAATACGGCTCCAACGGCACACGCAGGCGTCGCTGCTACGGCCGCCAAGCCGAAGACCTCCTTCAACCGATGCAGCGTGATGGGCGTGCCCACATAGCGCACCAAGGCCCACGCCGCCAACCAGGACTCCACGACATTGATCGCCGCGAATCCAAGGCTGAGCCACAGCGAATTGCCGGCCCACAGGTTTGCGATCAGATTCGCCACGCTGCCGCTCGCCAGCAAACATCGCCAGTCCCGGCGCACTCGCAATACCATCACGCCGATCA
Source organism: Candidatus Kuenenia stuttgartensis (assembly GCA_945904015.1). Classification (GTDB taxonomy): domain Bacteria; phylum Planctomycetota; class Planctomycetia; order Planctomycetales; family Planctomycetaceae; genus SXKJ01. Next base: position 37,519 of record CAMDPK010000002.1, read on the forward strand.
GCAATCCGTTCGGCAACCAAAAGCCCGCGACCTGCTCCGGTTGAACCACAAACAGCAGACTGAACCGAGCCAGCAGCAGATACGCCAATGCCATCAGCGTCGCGCAGGTTCTCAATGTCCAGGGACACGGCGGAGAATACTCGGAAGGAGCATCTCCAGTTCGTGTCACCATGATGGCCAACCTTTTGGTCGGAGGCGAATGTTGCTCAGCCTTCCAAGCCGATCATGCGGCCGTTGCTGTCACCGAACGCATCAGTCTTCGCATCCATGCGGTCAAAACACGACAAGAACAAATTATTGAGCGGCGTTTCCTGTTCGATCTTGATGAATCGCCCCGGCTGAACCGTGCCGCCGCCTCGCCCGGCGAGAATGATCGGCAGGTTGTGGTGCGAGTGCGCGTTGCCGTCGCCAAGTCCGCTGCCGAACAAAACGAGACAGTGATCGAGCAGCGTCCCTTCGCCCTCTTTAACCGACTTGAGTTGCTGCAGAAAGTAGGCGAACTGCTCCATCTGAAACTTGTCGATCTTCTTGAGCTTCTCGACTTTGTCCGCCTCATTGCGGTGATGCGACAGTTCGTGATGCCCCTCGTTGACGCCGACGGACGGATAGGTCTTGTTGCTCCCTTCATTCGCGGCCATGCAAGTGATGACGCGAGTGGTGTCCGTGCGGAACGCCAACATCATCAGGTCGTACATCAACCGCAAATGTTCGCGGCCATCCTTGGGGATGCCCTTCGGAACCTCGTAGTCCGGTCGCGAGTTCTTCGCCTGCACCTCGGCTTGCTCGATGCGTGTTTCAATCTCGCGGACACTAGTGAAATACTCGTCAATCTTCTGGCGGTCGGTCTGCCCGAGCTTGTCCTTCAACTTGGCTGCGTCACCGGCAACGACATCGAGCACACTCTTGCGATACGCCGCTCGCTTCGCGCGGACTTGCGGATCGTTCTCCTCGCCACCGAACAGCCGCTCAAAAACCGAACGCGGGTTGATCTCTTTGGCCATCGGCGTCGATTCCGACTTCCAGGAAATCGTGTTCGAGTACGCGCAGCTATACCCCGAATCGCAATTGCCCGACGTGCGACCCGGCTCGATGCCGACTTCCAGCGACGGCATTCGCGTCAGTTGCCCAATCTTCGACGCGATCCACTGATCCGCTGACATGCCGACCTTGATGTTCGCTCCCGCCGTCTTCACCGGATGCGCCCCCGTCAGCAAGCTGGCCGCCGACCGAGCATGATCGCCCGGCCCATCCCCTTTGGCCCGGCCGTTGTCCTGAGCCAGTCCGCTGATCACCAGCAGGTCACTCTTCAGCGGAGCCAGCGCTTCGAGCGATTCGACCAACTCAAAGCCTTCACCCGGCGTCTTCGGAAACCACGCCGACTGAATCACCCCATTGGGCTGCGACACAAACGCCATGCGTGTTGGAATGCTCTTCCCAGCCGCCGTTGCTTTCTCGGCCGGCGCTCCCAACGCATGAGTTGCCAACATCGAATCCAGCACGGGCAGAGCGACCGCCGCCCCCAATCCCTGCAATAAAGTCCGGCGAGACAGAAGCCCCGAACTGGAAAACGTCCGATTGGTCGCTCGCTGAGCGGCGGTGATAAGTTGAATCATGATTCATCTCCGCTAGTCTGGTTTTCGTGTTTCGTTTCAGGCTAGAAACCGAGTTGCTGAACTCGATTCAGCCATGAATTGTGGTCTCGGCTTCCATGAGCGATCGACAGGATGATGATTTCATCGAAAACGATCTGAAAGAAAATGAGGTAGGAGAATCTCTGAAGAATCACTCGCCGAATCTCGGTATCGAGCGGATTTGCTTCCCACAGGGGAAAGGATGCAGGATCCGCTTCGATGGCGTCCAAAGTCGAGTAAACCAATTTGAGAAAGTCCGCTCCCAATCTGCCATGTTCTTCCAAGTAGTTTGCGGCTTGCACAATCTCCCGATGGACCGGGCTGAGGACTCGGACATTCATCGCTTGACCTCGGCCAGTTCCTTCCAGGCGAGTGCCATCGATTCCTCCAAGCTCAATGACTCATAGTTGCCAGACTTCACTGACTCCACTCGCCGTTTGAGTTCTTCCACGAACGCGGGCGACAAATCGTCTGGATCCCACTCCAGGCTCTGCCAAACTTGCTCGGCCAGCGCCTGTCGCTGTTGACGAGGCAATTTGAGAACTTCGGTCAGTAAATCGCTGGCACTCATGGAACGTCTCCTTCTTTGCCGTCGCCACGTCGCATCTGGAACGGTTCGCTGAGCACGATCTGGGTGATGAGCGTCGAGAACCGAAAGCCATCGGTGGCGTGAACGTCCAAAAGTTTATCGACCGCACAGCGGTCATAGTATTCCAGTCCTCGGCCGATGGCATAAGTCATCAGCTTTTCGGCGAGGCAGCGGCTGAATTGTTTGCTGCGGCCCTTCAGGATCGCGATCAGTTCTGTCGAGCCGTTGAACTTCTCGCCGCTAGGTAGCACTCCTGAAGCGTCAACATCGTGCTGACCGTCACGATCGCGCCAGTGGCCGATCGCATCAAAGTGCTCGAAGCCGAAACCCAGTTCGTCCATCTGGCGATGACACGAGTTGCAGATCGCGTTCTCGCGATGCAGCTTCAATTGGTCTCGCAGCGACGCTTCCGGCTTGGCCTTTTGAGTTTCTTCGAGGCTCGGCACATTCGGCGGCGGCGGAGGCGGCGCGGTGCCGAGGATGTTTTCCATGATCCACTTGCCCCGTTTCACGGGTGAGGTACGGCCGGGATTTGAGGTCACGGTCAGGATGCTGGCTTGCGTCAGCAATCCCGCTCGCCCAGGAGCGCCGTCGAGCGACACTTTTCGGAACTCGTCACCTTGCACGCCGGCGATGCCGTAATGCTTCGCGAGTCGCTCATTGACGAAGGTGAATTTGCCAGCCAGCAACTCCAACGTGCTGAGGTCTTCACGCAGGACGTGCTCAAAGAACTTCGTGGTCTCGCGGAGCATGTCGTCGCGAAGCTGCGGCGAGTAGTTCGGGAATTTGTCGACGTCGGGTGTGAGTTCATCGAGGCTCCGCAGGTTGAGCCATTGCAGTGCGAAGTTTTCGACGAACGCATCCGAGCGTTGATCCTTCAGCAGCCGTTTGACTTGTTGCTGAATCACGTCGGGTTTGCGGAGTTCGTTCTTCTCGGCCAGCGCGAGCAGTTCGTCGTCGGGCATCGAACTCCAAAGGAAGTACGACAGCCGAGTCGCCAACTCGAACTGCGTGATTTCGTGCCGAGCCTTCGGATCGTTCGGGTTCGCATCCGCTTCGACGCGAAACAGGAAATTCGGTGAGCAGAGCACGCCCTGCAACGCGAACTGCATTCCGCGTTCAAAGGTCTCGCCTTGTGAGACGGACGACTCGACGAGCGGTACGAAGCGATTGATTTCTTCGTCGGTGACAGGCCGACGGAACGCTCGCCGCATCAGCGGACGCAGGTTCTCGCGCACGGCCTCGGGCAGCGGTCGTGTCGCCGTCGGCGTTGCGACAAGCAGCTTGCGATGCGATTCCGGCAGGTCGTCCTCGCGCACATCGAGCGGGCCGGCGACTTCCAACCAACCGATGTAGAGGTTGCGATCTTTACCGCCGCGCGTGGCTTTCGGGTCGTAGAAATCGTTCGGAAATGCGGCGGTAAACTTGTGGTCACCGGCTGCCATTCGCAGTTTGAATTCGTACTCGTCAGGTTCTCGCCGGCCTTTGACCTCGAAGGTGTGAACCGGCTTGTCGTCGATCGAGAACACCATTTTCGCGAGTTCGTTTCCCGCCTGATCTGCCGCCGCTCGGCCTCGCAAAAGGTATTCGCCGTCTCGCGGAACTTTATGCTCGGCGACGACATGGCCGACGGAATTGATTCCGAAAAACTCTCCTTGATCCTCGGCCGCTCCGCCCGGCTTGAGCTGCTTGCCGGCGAAGCGGACCTTGCGAGACGTCGCAGGGTCGGCCGTGCTGATGACCTTCTCGCTGATCTTCTCGGCCGCATCGAGATACTTCTCCATGAGCAGCGGCGAGACCGACAGCACGTCGCCGATGTTGTCGAAGCCGTAGCCGACGTCGTCCGACGGGAAATCCTTCGCCGGCTCGAAGTCCACACCCAGCAGATCGCGCACCGTGTTGTTGTACTCCGTGCGGTTCAATCGCCGGACGGTGACTCGGCCGGGATCACGTTCGAGTTTGCAGTCGATGTTGAAGAGTTTGTCTTCCAGCCACGACGCGACCGCCAGGTAATCGTCGTGCGTCGGCCGTTCACGGCCCTCTTCGACCGGCGGCATCGCTTCGATCTGCAACATCGGGAGCACTTTCTCCCAAACCTTGCGAGACTTCTGCACCGACTTCTCGCTGTCGAAGTTATGCAGTGCGATCCCCCCTTCGGGATCTTTCTCGCCGTGGCATTCGAGACAATGTTTCTTGAGAAACGGAGCGACCTGCGTTTGAAACGTGTCCGGCTTCGCGGCTTCGACTCGCTGAGGTTCGACAGCTCCCGTGCCCCACATCACGACGCCCAAGAGCAGAATGACTCCGACGCCGCACGCGCTCCAGAGCGGCCACAATCGTTGAGCGACCGACCGCGCGGGACGCTTCGCCTTTTGAGCTCGCGTCGGGAAAGCCGACTGCGACTTGACGGCCGGCCGCTTCATCACGGCGGCGTAATTTCGTTCGACAGCGCGTTCAAAAGCGGTCGCGGCCGGCACCGTGTAGGCCGCTTGGCATTCTTCGACGGGGCAACGTCCCTGCTTGCCGGTGTGCCGCGCATCGACCTTAAACGTGGCACCGCATTTGGCACAGGTGATCGGGATCAGTTGTTTGGTGGGCTTGCCGGACATCAGGCTCACACTTTGGCGGGGCGGAGGGCGGACGAGAGGAGTCTACCCGGAGAATTTGGGGCGGGACAGCATCTTGTGGCCAAGTCGAGACTCGGCCTGACGGCCTCACCGGACAACCATTAAACTCCGCGCCCAACGTGGGGTAGGCGGCTCGCCTGCCCACTTTCTCGTCACTATCTCAGCGAAGCACAGGCGAGCCGCCCGTGCCACGAGAGTTCATGCCTCAAGCCGCCACTTCGCTTCGGTCTGTCTCTGTCCTGACGTTGCTGACGCTGGGGCAGATGGGGCTGCAATTCGCATTGCAATTGCTGCTGGCGAAGTGGTTCGGGACCGAGTCGGAAATGGAGGCGTTCGTCGCGGCCTCGACGTTGCCGCTGGTTGTCAGCGGGTTGTTAGCCGGCTCTTTGGCGTCCGCATTTGTGCCGATCTACGTGGAGACTCGTGAGCGTGCCGGCGAGACCGCCGCGTGGTCAATGGCGGTGCAGCTTGTGTGCTGGCTGTCGCTGTTCACGCTCTTGTTGTGGCAGGTCGCGAAACATTTTGCGGAGCCGTGGATGCGAACCCTGCATCCCGGCTACGACGACGGACAAATCTGGCGCACAGCCGAACTGTTTCAAACGCTGTCGAGCCTCATGGTCTGGAACAGTCTGAGCGGGTTGGCCCGCGCGTGGAATCATTGTCACGGACGTTTCGCCGTGACTGGATTCGCGGCGCTGCTCGGCAACGCAATCACGATCGCGCTAGCCTGGCGCGGTGGGGCGAACGGCGGCATGGACAAGATCGCGCAAGCCGTCAGCATCGGTGCAGTGGTTGCGTTGGCGATTCAGATGCCTTGGATTCAGATTTTCTCACGTGGTTGGCCGGTGACGAAGGAATCGCAGTCGGCAGTGAATCGCTGCCTGGTGTTGATGCTGCCGCTGGTCATCGGGCTGTCGTGCAATCAACTCGATCCGCTGCTGGATCGGTATCTGTCTTCCGAACTTTCGGTTTCCGTGCCGGGCAGCGTTGCTCGACTCGGCTTCGCATCGCGACTGGCCGCCGCCGTGTTGACTCTGAGCACGGGCGGCCTCGCGGTTGTCGCTTTTCCGGCGCTCGCACGGCATGCGGCCGAACGAGACGATGACAAGTTGCGAGCCGAGATCGCCGCCGCGTTGCGATTCCTGACGCTGCTGCTGGTGCCAGTGGTTGTTGCCCTCGTGTGGTTCGGCAGTCCGTTGATTCGAGACTTGTTGCAGCGTGGACAGTTCTCGGCCGAGGACACGCGCGTGGTGGCGTCGACGTTGGCAATGTTGTGCGGCCTGATCGTCGGTGGCAGCTTGGGCGAGATCGCCGCGAAAGTGTTTTATTCGTGGCAAAACATGCGGACGCCGGTGATCGTCGGGTTGATTGGTTTCAGCATCGGTGCGGTGTTGAAGTTTCAATGGGTTCAGCCGCACGGCGTCCTGGGCTTGGCGTCGGCGACGTCGGCGTATTATCTGCTCAATGTGGTCGTGCTGTTGGGATTGATCGCCATGCGGCTGGGGTTGGGTATCTTCCGCGGAGTGCTCGGCACGCTGATCCGAGTGGCAATTGGCTCGGCCGCAGCAGCGGGTGTCGGTTCGCTGCTGTTGCGGACGTCGCTGCCGTGGCCATCACTGTGGGGAGCGGCGGCTGGCGGTGTCACGCTGCTGATCGTGCTCGTGTTGCTGCGTGACGACGTCGCTTGGCGAGCGGTGCGAATGGTGCTTCCCGCTCGGACGCAGGAACCGCAAACGTGAGCGAGCCACCCTCCAAACGCCAACAGCCCGGCCGCTCGAAAGCCGCCGGGCTGTTGCCTTGAATTGATCCTCGAACTTTAGACCGCGCCCTCGCCGGCTTCGCCGGTGCGGATGCGGACGACGTTCTCCAGGTTCGAGACGAAGATCTTGCCGTCACCGATCTTGCCGGTGCGTGCTCCCGCGACAATCGCGTCGATCGCCGCTTGAGCCTGGCCGTCGGCGACGACGACCTCCAGCTTGGTCTTCGGCAGGAAGTCCACGGTGTATTCCGCACCGCGATACTGTTCCTTGTGGCCCTTCTGGCGGCCGAACCCTTTGCACTCGGTCACGGTCATGCCGAGCACATTGATCTTGGTCAGCGCTTCCTTGACGTCCTCTAATTTGAAATGCCGGATAATGGCTTCGATTTTTTTCATGTCTGAGTTCCTGAATGAAAATGGGCGTGATGTGGGAGAACGACGCCCGCCACGATCAAGCTGGCGGGCGTCGTTACAGACCGATGAGAACTAGCGGCTGATGAAGTCCGGGTAGGCGTGAGCACCCATTTCCGGAACGTCCAAGCCTTCAATCTCGATCTCGCGGCTGACACGCAGCGGCGTGATCTTATCGCTGATTTTGAACCAGACGTAGGCCATCGTGAACCCGAAGACCCACACGACTCCGGCATCGATCAACTGCGCCCACAACTGCGAAGTATCGCCGAAGAAGAGTCCGCGAACGCCGTCCGTGAGAACGCCGTCCTCGGCACCATTCGCGTCGTAGAGCGGGCGAACCACGTTGTTCCAGCCCATGCCGTATTTGCCGTTGGCGAAGAGCCCCAGCGAGATCACTCCCCAAGTGCCGTTCACACCATGCACTGAGATCGCACCGACCGGATCGTCGACGCCTCGACGCTCCCAGAAGAAGACACTTTCCACGACCAGCACACCGGCAATCGCACCGATCACCACCGCCGCCCAGGAATCCACGAAGGCACAGGGAGCAGTGATCGCCACCAAGCCGGACAACATGCCGTTGCACAACATCGAGGGATCAGGCTTCATTCCCTTGGCCATCAGGTAGAACATCGTCGCGATCGCGCCCGTGATGCCGGCCAGCATGGTGTTCACGACGACCGCGCTGATGCGCAAGTCGGTGCCCGACAGCGTTGAGCCGGGATTGAACCCGAACCAACCAAATGCCAGGATAAACGTGCCGATCACCACCATCGGAACGTGGTGACCTGGAATGGCGACCGGTTTGCCATCCACAAACTTTCCGAGTCGCGGACCAATCACAATCGCACCCGCCAGTGCGATGGCACCTCCCATCGCATGCACCACGCCAGATCCGGCGAAGTCCACGGCTCCGTGACCGAGTCCCATCGTGGTGCCGAGATTGGCCAACCAACCACCGCCCCAAACCCAGTTTGCATACAGGCAGTACGGCAACGCGACCCACAGACCGTACAGCACGAAATTCTTCCAAGACCAGCGCTCGCACATCGAACCGGTCGGAATCGTCGCGGTCGTGTCCATGAACACCATCATGAAGAAGAACAAGGCCATGACGCTGACGTCGTCCATGCCGTGCAGGAAGAAGCCTTTGGTGCCCATCAAGCCGTACGCAAAAATACCGGAACCTGGCGCGGTTTCTCCCAGGCCGATGCCGCTGTTCAGAATCGACGTTCCTGGGCCGAGCGACGAATACCAACCTGGTGCCACCGGTCCGTTGAACCAGTTGCCCCAACCGATTGCGAAGCCGTACGCCCAGAAGGCGATGCAGCCCAGCGGATAAATCATCATGTTCATCGTCACGGTGTGCGCCGCATTCTTCGAGCGGCACAGACCGGTCTCAACCATCGCGAAACCCGCCTGCATGAACATGACCAGGAACCCGGCGATCAGCACCCAGACCATATTGATCGAGAAGGTGTTGTGAGCGATCCGGTCATAAAGTTTGTCCGGCGTCATGTCCTTCGGCGGGCCGTCGCCGACGGGTCCGGCCGATGGAGTCGTCCAATAGCCCGCGGCACCACCACCAGCATCCGGCCAAAGCGCAGGCGCGGGAGCCGGCGGATTCGTGCCCGTGAAATACGGAGGCACCTCTGGTGCGGGGGCCGCAGTCGGTGCGGTTGTTTCCGGCGCGGCGACGGGGGCCGCAGCCTCGGTCGGCGCGACTTTCTCCGCGGTCTTCTCTTCCTGGGCGAACCCACACACGGCCCCGAAGGACAGCAGCAGTCCCAGGGCCATCAACGGCAAAAACCTTCGCAACATTTTCGTCCGCTCCTTACGTAAACGAGGCATCACGGAAGCTCGCGAACCAGCGAGACGCTGTCCGAAACCCAGGCCGCAACAAACGGCGACAAGGCCGAGCCAGTAGTCATTCAACCCACCGCGCGAACCACCGAGGTCACACGGGATTCAACGCCGGCCATTCGCGACACAAGCCGCTCGACACCGCCTCAGAACTGGCACACTCCGAGGTCTTGACCAACCACCATCAATCCGTTGAGCGGGGCTGATCACGTCGAACCTCTTGTCCCGCGCCATCGCCAGCCTTCCCGGCTCGCAACAGGCACAGCCAACAGCCGCCGCGCAGTCGCGCAGCAGCCGAGCGGTCATGTTGGCAACCACTGTGCCGAAAAGTCCGATGAGGCTCGTCGCCAAAGAGTGTCGAGACCGAGACGCTGGGATTTTTCCGAGAATTCTTCAATTTCTCACGTCCAAGAAATCTTGGGCAATCGTCCGGACTCGGCCTAAAACTACTCGGCAATGCCAGTCCCTTCAACTCCGCTGACCGAATCTCAAGCAGCCGCCATCGTGGGGCAGGTTTTCAACCTGCCCGTGACATCCGGCCGGGCAGGTTGAAAACCTGCCCCACGTCTTGCCGCCGCAACCGCTCAAAGTCATGCTGCCGTTGGCTGCGACGCGAACCAGGCGGCCTCGGTCGCAGCCGGGATGGGCCGCCCGATTTTCCTCGCGCAGGAGCCTTCGCCATGTCCAGCCATCCCACGTTTGGTTCGCGTTTTAGCCGTCGCAAAGTCCTGGCCACCGCCATCGCCGCCGGAGCCGCTTCGGCCTGGCATCCCATCACTCATTCGGCCGCCGCCGAGAAAGCGAAAACCGTCGTGACCAAAGGGAACATCAAACAGTCGATCGTCTTCTGGTGCTTCAACGTCGGGGGCGAGAAGTGGGACATCGAGAAGCAATGCCAAGTCGCCAAGCAGCTCGGTTGTGTGTCGATCGAGCTGGGTGACCACAAAGATTTCCCCGTCATCAAAAAGCACGGCCTGACCTGTGCGATCGCCGGCAATCGGATGCCCGGTGCTCCGTTCATGCGCGGATTGAACAACCCGGACTATCACGCCGAAGTCATCGCGCGGACGAAAGAGGCGATCGACGGCTGTGCCGAATATGGCTACGGCAACGTGATCGCCTTCACCGGCTACAAGTGGAAGAAGGCTGAGGACGAAAAGAGCGGCGAGATCTCGCTGGCTGAGGGAGCCGACAACTGCGTCAAAGCCCTCAAAGAACTGTGTGCCTACGCCGACAAGAAGAACGTCAACATCTGCGTCGAGCACCTCAACACTCGCGATGGCTCGCATCCGATGAAAGGGCACCCCGGCTATCAGGGAGACGACATCGACTACGTCGCCAACATCGCTCGCCGAGTCGGCTCGCCGCGAGCGAAGATTCTGTTCGACATCTACCACGTTCAAATCATGAACGGCGACGTGATCCGCCGCATCGAGCAGTGCAAAGACGTCATCGGCCACATCCACACGGCAGGCAATCCCGGCCGAGCGGAACTCGACGACAAGCAGGAGATCAACTACCCGCCGATCATGCGCAAGCTGCTGGAGATCGGCTACAAGGGCTACGTCGGCCAGGAATTCATTCCGACCCGTGACCCATTCGTCGGCCTGACCGAAGCCGTCAAACTCTGCGACGTGTGACGGCTACGTTCTACTCCGCCGCGTCCAACAACCGTTGCCAGCGAGCCATCAGCACGCGGTGGCCGCCGGACGCTGGATCGTCCTCGTCAATTTCTTTCAACGCGCGGATCGCCGGTTTGAGTTTTTTCAGCTTCACCAAAGCCGTCGCCATCAGAGATTGATTGGCGGCCACCCAGCCGCCGCTCGAATGTTGATTGGCGTAGACGACGCATTGATCGACAGCCGCCTGCGTCCGGTTTTGTTCGAACTGGCAGAGCGCCAACCAGAAGCACGCATCGTCGCCCGCCAACAGGTGCAGCTTGCGAACGTGAGCATACTCCGGCTGCATCAGCATTCCTCGCAACACTTGTGTCGCCGTCGCGCCGACAACGGAGAGGTCATCCTTTTGCTTGCCGTCGAGAGCCACAATATGCAGTCCTTTCGCCGTGGGCGGGTCCACGTCGTACAGCTGCGCCGCTAAATAACCGGGGATGACGTCGGACCAGCGACCCATGACATGCTCCATTCGTCGTTTCATCATGATCCGTTCGGGCTTGGCAAACTCCAAATCGAAACTACGGCCATCCGGCTTCGCCAGAAATCGTTGCACGCGAACCGGAGCGGCCAGCGAGTGCGACAGCTTGAGAAGTTCCTTTTGCTGTTCGCGAGTCATCCGCATAGTTGTTTCACGCACGATTTCCGGGTACGGCCAGATGGCGACATCGTCCGCCGACCAAGCCGCAGCAGGATGCTTGGCCACGCGCGACCACAAGCCGGGTTGATCCTCCGAATCCTCCAACGAGTCGGACACAACCACCGAATTGTCGCCGGTCAGCTCTTGTTGCAACCGCTTCATGCGAATCGACAGTTGCTCTGAATGACAAATCAGCTCGACCTGTGGAGCCTCCAGCATCGCCGCCGTCAGGGTGAACTTGTCACCGCTTTCGCGGGCGATCGCCTCCAACAGTTTCGGATCGCGCTGCGCTTGCCGCAACGACATCGGCAAACGGGGCAGCGCGGATTTCGGATCGGCGACATCGGCGGTCAACGGCAAGCCCAGCGTTGGATCGAACAGCAAAATATCCTTCTCGAACAGAACACCTACCAAGAAGTTCTCATCGCTCGCAGCCTCATCAGCCGTGCGACGTGGCGAGAGAATCACTGAGTCCACGTTGCGTTGCCGCAACAACTCCGCGAACGCCCAAGCTCGATCGGCGGCAGTGCCCCGGCCGAGGACCATCACGTCAAACGGTCCCGCCGGAGCTTGACGGCTGCGCGGCGGAATCAGCACGACATTGCGAACGACATAATCAAACAGATTCACGACGACGTCGAGATCCTTCTCCGCGTCGCCCGCAGCGAACCTTGTCGCCTTGCTGGCCCACAGACAGTCCCGCAGGTACATCGCGTCGCGTTCGACGAATTGCTCCAGCGAGACCTGTTCAATCCATTCTTTCGGCAACGATTTCAAGAGGCCGTGCGGACGATGTGGCTCCCAACCCTCTCCGCGTTTTTCGGCTTCGGCTTTCGCCCCTTTGGCCCACTCGTTGAGCACCGCGATCGCCTGTTCGGGACCAGACGCGATGCCGAGTTTTTCCGGCCGCAGACCCTCCATCGCGTTCTGCAAGTTCCGGAGAATGCGTGACTCCGCCTGTTGATCGGCTTGCTCGCTCTGTGACTTGTCGGACTTGTTGGTCGCCGCCGGCGGCGCGCAGCCAGACCAAAGTAGAACCAGACTCAACAACACACTCCGCGAATCCCATCGGAACAGACTGCGGGAACAAACTCGATCGGCATCTCGCATGAAAACAACCTTCGGCCAAGGAACGGAATGAAGAATCGCTGACGTTTACTCGCCCACGGCGGTCATTTCCAGGAACAGCGACCGCAGCCGAGCCAGTTGATTGAACAGCCGTGTTACGTCGGAAAGTCGCAGCATGTTGGGACCGTCGCTGAGTGCTCGATCGGGATCGGGGTGCGTTTCCAGAAACACTGCGTCGCAACCGGCCGCGACGGCGGCTCGCGAGAGCGTCGGCACCATCTCGCGCTGGCCGCCGGTCGTGCTGCCCCCCGGCATCTGCACGCTGTGCGTCGCGTCGTAACACACGGGAGCACCGCTGCGCTGCATGATCGGGATGCACCGAAAGTCGTTGACCAACCGGCCGTATCCAAACGTCGTCCCGCGCTCGGTCAGCAGCACGCGCGGGCAGCCGGCCTCTTCGCATTTCTTGACGATGTGCGTTGTGTCTTCGGCCGCGACAAACTGCGGCTTCTTGATGTTGACCACGCCACCGCTCGCGGCACACGCCGTCGCGATCGCGTGAACCAAATCGGTCTGTCGCGCGAGAAACGCCGGCACTTGCAGGATCTGACACACCTTCGCGGCCGGCTCGGCTTGCTGCGGTTCATGAATGTCGGTCGTCACCGGCAACCCAGTCACCTCGCGCACCTTCGCGAGAATTTCGAGGCCGCGTTCCAGGCCGGGTCCACGGAAGCTGTGAAAGCTCGTCCGATTGGCTTTGTCGAAGCTCGATTTGAAGACCAGTTGCCAATCGTTGGCGTCCGCCCACTCGGCCAACCGCTTGGCGACGTCGAGCACCAGTTGTTCGCTCTCGATGACGCACGGCCCGGCAATGAACAGCAGCGGATGCCCCGCACCGCACTGCATGTTGCCAATTCTGATCGGGTTGTCTGGCATGATTCCGTTCCGCCCTTCGCTTCCAACTCAGTGCAAAGTGCAAAGTGCAGAGTGACGAGTGCAAAGTGAAAAATGTCTGAACGAGATTCTCACTTTGCACTTTGCAGTCTTCACTCTGCACTTGGCACTGTCCTATTCGATCCTCAAACCGAGACGTGATGACTTCACGGCGCGAACACCTCCAGCGCCGCCGGCAGCAGTTCCAGCGTCACGGGCGTGAACCCTGCCGGGTCGCCGTCCATTTGCCACGGGACCGCGACGTCCGCTTCGATTCGCACTCGCGACGCCTTCAGGCACGTCACATCGGCCAGCTTTTGATGCCGTCCGGCGATCACATGCCCAAAGTACCGCACCATTTGAAATGTCGAGCCTCGCTCAAAAAGGCACAAGTCCAACTGACCGTCTTCGGCAGTGGCTTGCGGAGCAAACGGAATCCCGTAGGCGTACTTCGGCACGTTGACCGCAATCAGCAGTCGCGCGAGTCGCGGCTGCGGCTCGTCGTTCACAAAGACTCGCACGGGCGGATGATCGTACTTGCGGATCGAGTGCCACATCGGCGGCACGTAGTGCCATTTGCGGATGTTGCCGCGCCGACTTGCGTGCGCCCGCTGCAAGACGGCCGCATCGAAGCCGCAGCTCGCCATCAACGTGAACCGCCGCCCGTTGAGCTGTCCGAGATCGAGCCTGCGCCGCGAGCCGCTCGCAATCAATTCGGCGACTTGTACTCCCGACGGCTGAATTCTGAGATACTTCGCCAGCAGATTCTCAGTCCCCAGCGGCAACGTCGCGAGCGGCAATCCCGGATACCGATTCACCACGTCGCCAATCGTCCCGTCGCCGCCGGCCGCGACCACGCACACGAGATGCTCTCGCGCCGCGGGATCGGCCAGCTTCGCCTGCATGCGTTCACGACTCGCAAACAGACGCGGCTGAATTCCGCGTCGTTTCAGTTCGCGGATCAATTCCAGCAAAACGCCGCGACGAGTCCCCGTTCCGGAGGTCGGATTTCGCTGAATCGCCACCCACGGACGCTTCATGGCAACATCTCCAGCAGGTCGCTGAGTTGCCGCAACTCCGAGTGATCCACCTCGCGCCGCAGGTGCAAGGCCGCGATTCCGGCCGCGCGTGCCGATTCGACATCGTTCACCAAATCGTCACCGATCATCAGCACTTCGCTCGGATCGCATTCCGCAGCCGCAACGACGGCGGAATAAAAACCACGATGCGTCTTTCGGTATCCGACCAGAGACGAGATGACTCGACAGCGGACATCGCGCAATTCGGCCAGTCCGTCACAGACGCGATTCAGCCGCGAGTCGAAATTCGACGCGATCAGCACTCGATAGCCACGTTGGCTGAGTTCCTTCAGCGTCACGGCGACATCGTCAAAACACCGCCACGATTCCGGCTGCCCGAAGTGCTCGAACAACGACTCAAAACACGCGGAGGGATCGGTCACATCCGGCAAGACCTCCTGTACGACCTGTCGCCAGAATTCACGCTCATACTCTTCGTTCGTCCGGCCCGGCTCGCCGAATTTCTCGACCGCCGATTCGTCGGCGCGGCGGAAGGCGTCGGCAAACCGCAACCGAACTTCTTCGGCGGGCAGTCGCGATCCAAACCGCTGGCCATGCAGCGCGTACGCCGCAGCGACCGATGGCTCGGCATAGATCAACGTCCCCACGGCATCCAGCGCAATGCACCGAAATCGCTTCGCCGAGCCACTCATTCGTACCTCCTTGAGTTCCACATTTCGCAGTCTGTCGCCACTCGCACGGATCGCCAAGCCCAACACCGACGAGACGAGGTGGAGCCGCAACCCAAAATAACCCGAAGCGTCAGCGAGGGCGAACACTTCAAATGACTGTGAATTGAACGCGTATTGAAGCTTCGCCCTCGCTGACGCTTCGGGTTACTTTTGCAGTACGCTGCGACACTTCACCGATCAAAACAGAACCAGTCAGCGAGTCTGCTCGTGAATCACGATCCAGCAAACGTGCCGCGATCAAACCAAAAACTCAAAGTCTTGTTTGAGGACAATCATTGCCTCGCGTTGCTCAAGCCGACACGCCTTTTGACGATGGGCGACCGCACCGGCGATGTGTCACTGGTCGATCTGGCTCGCGAATATTTGCGGCGAAAATACGACAAGCCGGGTAACGTGTTTGTCGGAGTCGTGCATCGACTGGACCGGCCGGTGTCAGGAGTGCTGGTGTTCGCTCGGACGAGCAAAGCGGCGGCGCGGTTGTCGGAGCAGTTTCGGAAACACTCGGTTCGCAAGTTCTATCACTGCGTGATCGAGGGCCGTCCGACGAAACCAACCGGCGAGTTAGTCGATTTGCTGGCCAAGGATGAGGCACGAAATCTGAGTCGGACAGTCCAGAGGTCAGAAGAAGGCAAACTGTCACGGCTGTCGTATCGCTGCTTGAAGTCGGTCGGTTCGCTGAGCTTGTTGGAAATCGAATTGCTCACCGGCCGCAGTCATCAGATTCGAGTGCAGTTGTCGTCTCGCGGATGGCCCATCTGCGGTGATGCGAAATACGGCTCGAAGACGAAACTCGACGGCTGGTTGGCTCTGCACGCAGCCTCGCTGACGTTCGAGCATCCGACGCAACGCGAACCGATCACAGTGACCGCTCCGCATTCGACCGAATGGAAGCGGTTCGGCGTGTAGCTGGAGGATGGGCACTCTTGCCCGTCCCTTTTCGGACGAACAGCGGACGGGCAAGAGTGCCCATCCTACGACACCGCCGCTTTCGAGACGATCGGCCCGCGCGCGGCGATGGCCGCATTGATGCGAGCGATTTCGCCAAGCGTGAGCGACCAGTTCATCGCTTCAGCGTTCTCGCGGATTTGATGCGGGCGTTTGGCTCCGCAGAGCGCGACAGTGATGCCGGCTCGCTGAATCGTCCAATTGAGCACGATCTGCGAAACCGGGCGACCGAGTTCAATCGACATCGCTCGCAGTTCGTCCAGGAAGTCTTGATTCCTCTGCCATTCGTCGCCGGAGAACATCGGATATTTTCGGCGGCCGTCCTTCGCGTTGAAAACATGCTCGCGCGGTAGATGTCCAGCCAGCAGTCCTTTCATCAGCGGCCAGTAGACAACGGCGGCGACTCCGTGTTCGACGCACCACGGCAACTGCGAATCTTCGATCTCCCGTTGCAGCATGTTGAAATGCGGCTGATACGCCGTCAGCGGGCAGACCGCATGAAACCTCGCGAGCAATTCGGTGCTCGCGTTCGAGAGTCCCGCGCTGAGCACTTTGCCTTGCCGGATCAACTCGCCAATCGCGCCAGCCGACTCTTCGATCGGGACTTCTGGATCGGGAGCGTGCAAGTAGTAGAGGTCAATGCGATCTGTTTGCAGCCTCCGCAGGCTCTCGTCACATTCGCTTTGCAGTGTCTCCGGCCGGCCACACCGGGCCTGTTTGCCTTCGATCCAGTGGATGCCTCCCTTCGTCGCCAACACGATTTTGTCGCGATCTTGCCGCAACACACGGGCAATCATCCGCTCGCTTTCGCCGTCGAATCCGTAGCAAAACGCCGTGTCAAAGAAATTGATGCCCGCATCGAATGCCTCGCGAATCGTGGCCAAGCTGTCGGCCTCATTGACGTCGATGCTGGTAATCCCGGAGATCGGCCAGCAGCCCATTCCCAGCGGAGTCACCTTCAAAGAAGCTCGACCCAAGGTGCGAAGTGTCATTTCATGCCCTCTCGAAAATGCGAAGACAATCGCATTTTGGAGCGGATCGTAGAGGACTCGAATCGGCCCGCAAGTTGTCCCGACCGCGAAACGGTGGTTGATGATTGCCTCCGCCCGCGCGTCGCGCTCTAATAGCCGCCGACGTTCAGTTCCCGTGGAGCAAAATCATGAAGCACAGTCTCTGGTTGGTGATGTCGGCGTCGCTATTGGTTGTCGTCGCCTGTGGTGCGATCGTCTGGTCGGATGCCTCACGGGCGATCGCTCAAACGGGGGCGAGTAAAGCGAAGACGAAAATCGGGACGAGCAAATCCAAAGTGGCGGACTCGAAAGAACTCGACTCGCGCGCGGAGAAGAACCTCGAGGCGTTCCTGGCCGATACCGTCAAACTGGCCGACGAATACGAGAAGGCCGGCAAGTTCGAGGAGGCTCAAGATCAGCTTCGCAATGTCGGCAGACTGAAGCCGGACATGCCGGGTCTCAAAGAGAAGATTGAAAAGCTCGGCGAGGCGGTGTTTGAGACCAACGATTTCGATTTGGACCTGGATGTTTCAGACAGTTGGAAAAAGATGGTTCTGGTCTCCAAAGGCAAACCGGTTCGCGTCGAAGCTTCCGGGAATTACAAGATGACGCTGGCAGGCCCGACGGACGCCAACGGTCTGCCGACCAAAGATCCCCGTACCGACATGGCTGCGGGAGTGCGCTGCGGAGCCTTGATGGGCATCGTCGTTGCAACCCAGGATTCGGGTGCCGGAGCCACCACTGGAGCTGGTGCCAATACTGGAGCTGGTGCCGGAAAGGCAACCGGTCGCAACAACGACAAAGTCGGCGAGGCGTTTGAAATCGGAGCCAGCAAGGAATTCACGCCGAAGGAAGACGGCATTCTGCTGCTCAACGTGAACCTGCCGGCCGGTCACAAAAGTACCGGAAAGCTACGAGTACATGTCTCCGGGCACCTCAAGATGTTGCCGAAGGAGCTGCGGTGATGACCGACGTCGCCGCGTCACCGCTGCGAGTCGGCCTGATCGGCTTGGGCCGTCCCGGCCTGCATTTGATGGAACGTTTCGCGGCTGGCGGTCCGTTTCTCGTCGTGGCGGTGTGGGCTGATCCGATCGTCGCAGAGGTCGTCTCGCCATTCGGTGTGCGATTGGTCAATCATCCCCATGAACTCCTGGCAGCGGCGGATGTCGATGTGGTTTGGTTTGCGGAACTTGACGCTTTCCGAAATGACTTCACGGCGGCGGACACACTCTGCGAGAAGCACACAATCGTAGAAACTCCACTGACATTGTCTTCCGCCATCGCCGATCGAGCCTTCAATGAAGCCGCCCGCAGCAACCGATTATTGCTCGTCCATCACCCACGTCGCTCCGATCCAGATTTTCAGCAAGCATTGGCAGTCACCCAGGACTTCGCTCCGAGTGTCCTCCAAGCCGTGAAGTTCGTGTCCTGGAGCTACGGACTTTCTCCGCGCGGAGCGACACGTGGCCACGGGCCGCTTCCCCCCGACGCCAGTGACGATGCGCAGATCACAAAGTTGCGATTCGCCGCTCATGCACTCGACCAACTGTTGCCATTGGTGAGCGACCGTCCCCTCCGCGTGTTTGCGACCAGCGATCAAGATTTTTCTGGATCCCCCAAACTCTTCGCTGGCCATTCACTCTCGCTCCAAATGACATTCGAGCAGGGCTGCCAAGCCGAAATTGACATTCGTCTGGATAGCCCCACGAGATTTCAGAGCGGTTGGTTGTTGACCACTGCGGGAGGCGGTTACGCCAAAGGCCGGCGATTCACGCTGACCGACGACGGTGAGGTCTTTGATTCACCGGTCACTGCCGCGTCGGACGACAACGAGGACGCCGACCAGTATGCCTGGCTCGCCCAACGGATTTGTTCTGGAATGCGGGATCACGTCGAAGAGGCTCGTGTCCGCACCGTCGTCGCATTGTTGGACGCAGCGCAGCGCTCACTCGAATCGCGGCAAGTGGTCGATCTGTAACGTGGGGCAGGTTTTCAACCTGCCCAGCACGGAGCAGGTTGAAAACCTGCTCCACGGGTTACTTCTGCGTCCAATAGTCCACGACGCAGACGTCATCGACCTGCGGGCCGACGAGCTTCACAAAGTCTTTGTGGGCGACGTGCGGCAGATAGACGTCACGTCCCTTCTCGTCGGCGAACGTCACGAAGAAGCAATGCGTGAATCCCTTCGACTTTCCTTCGGAACTGACGTCGGTGCCCCATTCGAACTCGCGGATCGTGTCGATCTTGCTCGGCAGGCCACCAAAGGCCGTTTCGATTTCTTTGATCTGCTCTTTGGTCGTGCCTTCTTTGAACTTGAAGAGCACAACATGCCGCAGCACTTTTCGCGGAGCTTCTTTGGACTGCGCCGAGGTTTGGACGCTGTTGATCAAGCTCGCCATTGTCACCGCCACCATTGCAGAAACGATTGCCATCCCAAAGGTCTGTCGCATCGAGAATTCCTCGTTCGAAAACGATTGCCAAGTCGGTCGCGGTGCCGCGGCTACGTGGACTCTTTCATGGTCTCGTAACCCATGTAGATCACGATGGCCGCCGTGACCAGAAACAGGATGTCAAAGACCATCATTCCCGAATACGGAATGCCAATCACAAGATCGACGATGGCCGTCACGGCGACCAGGCCGGAAGCCACCATGGACCCAATCAACAGACGTTTGATCTGCTTCGACATCGACAACTCGCGTGACACGGACGAGGGAGAATCACTGTTTCAATCGGCCACAAACGCGACCGAACGGCGAGCGAGTATAAAGACGACGTGCCCGGCAACTCCAGCCGAGCGGCAACTCATTCTGGCGACGCATCGCCGTTGCTTCCAAAACCGTTGGCCACTAACTTCACGCCCTTCGCCAGCCATTGTCTTGAGTTGGCGGATCGGCAACCTCATTGCCGGTGAAGGAAATTCTCTTACCCCAGCCCCAGCAGGAGCACACA
Organism: Candidatus Kuenenia stuttgartensis; assembly: GCA_945904015.1. GTDB lineage: Bacteria > Planctomycetota > Planctomycetia > Planctomycetales > Planctomycetaceae > SXKJ01. The sequence goes on from CAMDPK010000002.1 coordinate 57,394, forward strand.
TCGTGGCCAAAGACAAGAACAGTGACACCCTCAAGATCGATCCAGAAACCGCCCCCGAGGTTCCGGCCGCTGCGCCGGCCGCCGCCGCCCAGCAGACTCTGACCGTGGAAGACACCCACTCAGTCGCCAGCTACGCCAACTTCTGCCGCGTGTCGAGCACGCCGGAAGAGCTGATTCTCGATCTGGGACTGAACCCCAATCCGTTCGCTCAGGGGAGCGTCACGATCCATGTGGGACAGCGGATCATCATGAATCACTTTACGGCGAAGCGACTTCTGCAAGCGCTGGCCGTCACGCTGCAACGCCATGAGCAGGCGTTCGGCACGCTCGAAACCGACGTCATGCGACGTTTGCGTTCGGCAACGTAATTCGCCCCGCGATGGCAGCCAACATCCACAAGAACGTCGGTGTGCGGAACTGCCGCCACCGACGTTTTGCTGTCTGATGTGCTTAATCTCGCAACACTGAGCATCCACTGGGAGTGGCATTATGAATGACATGCAACCCGAGCCGAACGACGACAACCCGGAAGAGAATCCCAACCGCGAGGTCGTCAGTCAGGAAGTTCAAAATACTCACATCGGTGCGTTGGTGCCGGAATCCATCGCGGCCGGTGTTTTCACCACCGGAGCCGTTGTGCTCAACGGACCGCACGAATTCATCATCGACTTCTTGCTGCGCATGTCGAAGCCACAGCAAGTGGCGGCTCGCGTCGTCTTGCCTCCGGCGGTCGTGCCCCGGTTCATCGCGGCCTTGCGCGAGAACGTCAAGAACTACACAGACCGGTTCGGCAGCCCGGCGATGCCCGGAACTCCAGCACATCCCCTCTGTCCGCCGGCGACGGCCGAGGCGTATCAGCAACAACAGCAACAGCCGCAGCCGCAAGGCTCGGCACAGGAACTCTACGAACAGCTCAAAATCAAAGACACGGAACTGGGTGGTGCGTACGCCAACGCGGTGATGATCGGCCACACGGCAACGGAATTCTTGTTCGACTTCATCACCACGTTCTTTCCACGATCGGTCGTGTCGTCACGAGTCTACATGTCGGCTCCAAACGTGCCGCGACTTTTGGAATCGCTGACGCATTCATTCGACCAGTTCCAACGCAAGCTCGCCGCCGGGCAACAACCGCCTCCGCCGCAAAAGCCGCTGGACGATTTGCTGTAGCCCTGTCGCTCCGCGACAGGGAAGCCGAACGCCCAACAAGTGAAGCCGTTTCGCCAGATCGGAGTCATTGGCAGCGCTCGGCGTTCCTGTCACGGAGTGACAGGGCTACTTTTGAGCGGCCGGTCTCGCGGGAGCCGGTGTCGCTTTTTTGCCGCCGCCGACTTCTTGGCGACCCTCGTTGGCGTTGGCCTCATCGTCGGCCTTCTTGAGTTCCGCCAATTCGTCTCGCTGCTCTTTGATTCGCTCATCGCTGAGATGACGGCTGATCAGTTGAGCCGAATCGCCGCAGAGCTTGTCGATTTTCTTTTCGAGGCCCTTGTCCTTCTTCGCCTGAGCTTTTTTGAGCATCGCGGCTTTGACGGCATCGAGCAGAGTTTGAAAATGGTGGGCTTTCGGCTGTCGGTCAAGATCGGCCAGCGTCTCGTTAAACCGGGTCCAATCGCCGGCCTTCGCTGCCCCTTTCGCGCGAGCGATCATCAACGCTCGCCGAGCGACCGAATCGATCAACTCGGCCCGCAGCAGTTCCAGTTGGCTTTCGATTTGCAGACGCAGCGAATCGTCCGGCAATTCCGCGGTCGTCGTTGGAGCGACTCCGGGGATGAACGGGAAACGCCCCAGCAAATTTCCGCCACTGGAAACGTACAACCAGATCAGCGGCTTCCCCGGATTCAGCGGCACGGTCACTCGCCCACGACGATCGGTGACCAGTTCCAGCACCTTGTTGAACTGCGTGACAAACTGGGGGCCGGCCGGTTTCGGCGGGGCATCCTCGGACTCAGCTTCATCAGATTTCTTGGCCTCAGAAACCTTCGCTGCTTCGGGCGGAGCCTGTGGAGCCGGGACAATCTGCCGTTCATAGACATTGACTTGATAGCCGATCAGCGGCTTCGTCGGGTTGTTGTGCGGCGTGAGGCGGATGCGCGTCTCGTTGAACGCCGGACGCACACCGATGGCCCAACTTTCGACACGTTTGGTGTTCTTGCCCAACGGCAGGCGCAGACCGGTATGAATCGAGCACTCGCCGCGAGCACGATCGCTCGATTCCATCAGCAGGTACGACCACGGAATCATCTGCACCTGAGTCACTTCACGATCCTTGTTGAAGTATCGCAGCAGCGGTTGGAAATAATTGCCCTTCGCCAGTTGCTCAACCGACGGATCGGCAGAGGGGAACTCACCGGCTCGCACGCGGACTTTGCCCACACCCCCTTCGGCGCTTTCGATCAGGACCAGCGGACGAAACAAATTCCGGATGACATCGCCCAGTTCGTTGGTCAACGCGCGACGATCGCCGACAATTCGCTCCTGCCGCACGCTCAGTTGCTGAGTCATCCGATCCCACTCCCGTCCACAAACCCGCAACACGCTGCCGTGTCCCGAAACACAAACCACGAACGCTTTGTCGAGTTCCTTGTCCGCGAGTTGTGCTTCTAGCGACGCCCAATTCAGACGCGACAACCCGTCCTCGTTCTCCGGCGCGAGCCAGCGATTTTCCTCGACCGCCGCGAACCACATTTCACCAAACGTGCGGTCAATCCAAGTCGTCAGCTCTGCCAAAACTTCGTGCCGCATGCGAGCCGTCAATGATGGATGTTCGTCGAAGGCCACGCTGATTCGCACGCGATATGGCTGCAATTCCATCGGCGTTGGCGGCGGCGCTTCGGCTGGCTTCTCGACGATTTTGACTTTCGAAGCCGGAACATCAGCCGGAGCCGTGGGATTGTCCTGTGCGACAGCCGGCGTGACGAGAACTGCGATGAGCAACAACCAGTGCAAAGTGCAGAGTGCAGAGTGCAAAGTGAAAAATGGCGGACGGCGTCGCACAAATTTTCTCACGCCAAACGCGACGGCGCGGCAACTCAGTCGGTCACTTTGCACTTTGCACTCTGCACTCTGCACTTTGCACTCTCCTTCATTCGGTCGGGTATCACGGCCTCTCATTCGGTCGGATACCACGGCTCCGAAATCCACTGTTCCACGTCGTGATAAGGATGCAGCGGAGCTTCCGGAATTCCACGCACCGTTTTGCGAAAGACGAGCGCGTCGTCGATTTCCCAGAGCGGAATGAACTGCACGGTTCCGGATAGCTCGCGATGCAGTTCTTGCAAGGACGCAACGGTTGTGGCCCAATCGGCCACTCGGTCGAGGTCAATCAAACCTTGCCGCAACCAGTCGGGCAGATACCGAATCGACTCCACTCGCGCGACGGTGTCGAGCGATAGCAGCGGCCAGAGTTCCATCATCGGCTCGGTCATGCGGGTCGTGCGGTAGACCAAATCCCAGGCAGGCGGCTCGGACGTTGCGGCCGGCGCGGCGACGGCATCTTGACCCGAAGCGACGGGCAGGCGGTCGGCCCCTGGCGGGCGCGCGGCTTGCGAAGGTGCTGCCAAGCTGACGAGTTCAACGTTGATGTCGATGCGTTTCCAGTCTTCGATCAAGCGTTTCGCGGCAGCTTCGGCCAGCGGTTCCGGTTCACAGATCATTCGCAGCGTCCGCATCTCGGCACCGAGATTCTTCTTGCCCGCCGTCGCCAGTGCGAACGCGAGCGACATGTCGGCCTCGCGCGGAGTCACCAGGCTGTGATACGCCGACAGGTTTGTCGCCCACGGAGCGGTCACGACTCGGCCACGATCCGGCTGACTTTTCTTGACCAACGTTTGCAATGACTTCCGGTACTCGGCATCAAAACTGAGCGCTGCGAACTGTCGTGATTGTTGATCGGTGATCGCCATCCCGGTCCACACCAATTCCGACTTCGCTTCGTCGTAGGTCAAGCCGCTGTCCGGCGGCAGCTTGGTTGGGACTTTCGCCTTTGGCAGAGATTCCCGCAGCGTGCGAACCGTCAGATCGTGCAGCATGACATCGCGCAGCACCTGTGAACGGTCGAGGCCGTACAGCAGTGCCCGCCGTAGTTCCGGGCTGCGGAGCGGTTTGCTTTGGGGATTGAACTGCACGAAGTGCGTTTGCGGCACAGCGTATTTGCGGACGAAAAACCGTCCGTCCGCCGCCAGCTTGTCGAGCTGCCAAGCCGGGACGCACGGGATCATCGAAATCTCACCGCGCAGCAAGCCTTGCACCGCTTTCTCGTGCGACGGGTAGCGAAACTCAAGAACTTCGGCGACGTGTCGTTGCAAGACTCGCTCTGGTTCGTTCACTGTCCGTCGCAGCGATACGGCGTTCTCACCCACCGCTTGTACGCGGTAGCGTTGATCGAGTTCCGCGCTGGTTTGTTCGCTGGTCCCCAATGGCATCGCGAAGAGCGCTTCGGTCCGCACCGGAATGCGAGAAAACTTGACGGAGAACTCGAACGGCCCGCGCACGGCGATCCCGTCGATGAAGCTCGCCAGTCGTTCATCGAAATGCCGAGAACTTGGTTCCAGGCGTTCCAACAGCGCGGTGACTACACCCGATGCCGTGACGATCGGCGACGATTCCCACGACGACCGATTCGACCGGAGCGTGAACACCGCTTGCCGGCCCAGATCGGTCGGCTCCCAACTTTCCAGGAACCGCGACCGATATCGCGCCCCGCCGTCGATGCGTGCCGGCTCGAAGAACGGCAACCGAGTCAAACCATCGCGACGACGAGTCGCCTCGGTCGCAAACGGAAAACTGGTGACCGGAATCACGGGGTCGACGCTGCCAACTTTGAGGATCTGCCAGCGCTGGGCGGCTTGCCGATGCGGGTTCTTCAAACTCGGAGTCGTGGGCCAAACGAGCGCGGCTTCGTCCACCAGCGCCGCGGCTTGATCGAATTTCCCCGCGGCACTCGCGGGCGATGCTTCACTCAACAATCGATTCGTCTCGACAATCAGCTTGTCGCGCCAGCTCGCACCATTGGGATGGTCCGCTTGTAACTTGATCAATCGGGTCAGATGAAACCGAGCCTGCCGGAAGTCGCGGGCTTTCACGGCCGGATCCACCAAAATGTCGATCGCCTTGCCGAGTTCGGCCGAACATTTCGCGAGGTCTTGTCCCATCGTCGCGTACCGCACCAAGGGGTCTTTCGAATTGATTGCCGCTTTGACTCGCTCGTGCATTTGTTCGAGCAACGCGAACGCCGCCTCGGCCTCGCCTTGAGCCAACTTTCCTTGAGCATCCAGCAACAAAAAACGATTCAACCGCTCGTCATGGCCGGGCCACCCCAAATGCCGGCGGTCCACGAACAACAGCAACTCGTAGGCGTCATCCAGTTCCGCCTTGTCGAGCAACAAATCAACGCGCCGCAGAACCACATCCTCAAAGTTGATGATGTCGCCGACGAATTTGTCGACGTTCAGTTTGTAGGACGAGTCGTCCTCGTCCTCAGAGACTTTCGTGCTGTCGGGGAGTTCGACTTCGATGTTGTCGAATTTCTCTCGCAGCTTGCGATGCTCGTCGCCCGACTGCCGCAGCCGCGCGGCGTAAGCGTCCTGCGCCTCGCCCGCCATCCGCGTGATCTTCGGCGGCTGAGCCAACTGCTTCCGTTTCTCGTTGATCTGATCGAGCGTTTTCGGTCGAGGCTGCAACGGCTTCACCGTCAGCACGTCATCGTTCTTGAGAAAGATCCAATCGAACGGCGGCTTCGTGAGCAGATCCGCCTTCGACGGCAGATTCCGCAGCACCTCGGCCTTTTTCGGGAGCGGTGCTTCCGTGGACTGTTCAGGCTTCGCGGGTTCCGTTTCGGCTTTCGCCGGAGCGTCCGCATTCTGAGCCAACCCGGATGTCGCTTGGGCCAGCACCAAAACGACGATGACGAGCCAAATCCACGTCACGAGTTTCCGCTGTCGGGTGCGCTGTACTGCCATCGTTCGACCTCCGGCCGAGCAATTTACGCGGACGGACCACCGAACGGAATCATTCGACGCCCGCCAAACACCGCATTTCTTGGCCTCGCAGCCCTTGCGGTTCAAAATCCCAAATCTCAGATTGCCAACCCCTATGACCATCGACCTGCAAGTCCACTTGTTGCCCAGCCTGGTTTCCGAAGAGCAGCTTCGCGGCGGCGTGGCCGTCGTCATCGACGTTCTGCGAGCCAGCACGACCATCACTCAAGCCCTTGCCAGCGGAGCGACCGCCGTCATTCCCACCGCGACCATTGAGGACGCACACGCCGCCGCCGCGTCGATCGCAGGGTTTACGTTGTCGCCCACTAGCCCTGAAGTTTCCGCCAACGTCCGCGCTCAAGCTGGAGTCATCTTGGGAGGCGAACGGGGCGGCACACTTATCTCAGGCTTTGACTTGGACAACTCGCCGCTGAAGTACGCATCGGGAGTCGTCAACGGCAAGACGGTTGTCTTCACGACCACAAATGGCACACAAGCCCTTCTAAAATGTCGGCTGGCCGCACGCACGCTGGTCGGTTGCTTCAGTAATCTGCATGCGGTGGTCGCCCTCCTGACGAATGACACACGGCCGATTCACCTCGTCTGCGCCGGCACGGATGGCATCGTCTCGACCGACGACGCCCTCTGCGCCGGAGCGATCGCAACCGGAGTCTGGGCGGCTCGCAACTGGCCGAAGTGGCACGGTGACGAGTTGCGGCTGGTCATGGACCTCTTCACCTGCCGCTGCCAACCAATGCGAGAAGTCGTCAACACACTCCGAGAAAGTCACGGCGGCCGTAACCTGATCTCGCTCGGCCTGGAAGCCGACATCGACCGCGCCGCTCGCTGGGATTTGTTCCGCGTCGTACCGGAGTTCGATCTCGCCACACACCGGTTGCAACCAGCGACCGATGTCCCTGCCGAACCGAAACAAATCCTGATGGCCCCACGCGAGTGACCGGCCTTGCAAGGATCGTCCGAGCCACCTTCAATCCCGACGCGTCCGCTGTCTCCCAATCGAAAATCAAAAATCTCAAATCGAAAATCTCAACATGCCCAAGTCGATGGATCAGATTGTCTCGCTCTGCAAACGTCGCGGATTCTTGTTTCAATCGTCGGAAATCTACGGCGGAATCAACGGCTTCTGGGATTACGGCCCGCTCGGTGTCGAGCTGAAACGCAACGTCCGCAATGCGTGGTGGAACGACATGATCACCAACCACGACGAGTACTCGGTGCCAGCCGGTGCCCCGCGCGAATTCCAAATGACGGGCATCGAAACGTCGATTATCATGCACCCGCAGGTCTGGAAAGTCTCCGGGCACTTCGACCTGTTCTGTGACAAGAAAGTGGACTGTCACACCTGCAAGGGACGCTTCCGAGCGGACCACCTCAAGTCCAGCCAGTGCCCGCAGAAGCCCAGCAAATGTCCCGGCGAGCATGACGCCTGCAAGCTCACCGAACCGCGCGACTTCAACCTGATGTTCAAGACGACGCTGGGCGCGATGGGGGGCGACGACGATGTTGCCTATCTGCGGCCGGAGACCGCTCAAGGCATGTTCGTGAACTTTCCGAATGTCGTGAACAGCATGTCAGTGCGCGTTCCGTTCGGGATCGCTCAGATCGGCAAGAGCTTCCGCAACGAGATCACGCCGCGCAACTTCACGTTCCGTTCGCGCGAGTTCGAGCAGATGGAAATGGAATTCTTCTGCTACCCGGCGGAATCACGGCAGTGGTATCAATACTGGCGCGACCGCCGCTTCGCGTGGTATCAGAACCTGGGCATCGCCAGCGACAATTTGATCCTCCGCGATCACGCTCAGGACGAACTGTCTCACTACTCGGTCGGCACGGCTGACGTCGAATACGCCTTCCCGTTCCTCGGCCCCGGCGAGTACGGCGAACTCGAAGGGATCGCGCATCGCGGCGACTTCGACCTCCGCTCGCACATGGAGGGCAAGCTCTGCAAAGGTCCGAACGGACTCGAACTCGAGAAGTCCGAGGACGGCTCGCCAAAATACAAAGGCTCTGGCAAAGACATGAATTACTTCGATGACCAGACGCGCGAAAAGTTTCTCCCGCATGTCATCGAACCCGCCGCCGGAGCCGATCGAGCGACACTCGCGTTCCTCTGCGAGGCCTACCACGAGGACCAACAGCCGGACGACAAGGGGGAGATGCAGTCGCGCGTCTATCTGAAATTCCACCCGAAGCTCGCGCCGGTCAAAGTCGCCGTCTTCCCGCTCATCAAAAAAGAGGGGATGCCGGAAAAGGGCTTGGAGATTTACCGCGCACTCAAGTCAGCGGGAATCGCGGCTGTCTACGCTCAGCAAGGCGCGATCGGCAAACGCTATCGCCGCCAGGACGAGATCGGCACACCGTGGTGCATCACCGTCGATGGCGACACGATGACGGCCGGCACCGTCACGCTCCGCGACCGCGACTCGCTGGAACAAATCCGTCTGCCGGTGACGGGCGTGGTGGATGAAATCGCCCGCCGGTTGCGAGCGTAGCAATCCTGCCATCACCCCACCGGGCTTGCCCCGGTGGCTCGCGGGCCTTTGCACTACGTCAAATTTAATGCGGTAAAAGTAGTGCAAAAGCCCGCGAGCCACCGGCACAAGGCCGGTGGGGTTTGTTTCATTTGGGAGCTGTGATGCCGTGGTCCGTACTCCTCGAAGATGGCCCGATCCTGGCGATCAATAAGCCGGCGGGATTGCTGACTCAAGCACCGCCCGGTGTGCCGTCGTTGGAGGCCGAGGTCAAAGCGTGGCTCAAGGAACGCCTCGACAAGCCGGGCAACGTGTATCTTGGCATTCCGCATCGGCTCGATCGAGGTGTCTCTGGCGTGATCGTCTTCACGCGGAACTCGAAGGCCGCCGCGCGCATGGCCGAGCAGTTTGAGCAACGCACCGTTCGCAAAGTCTATTGGGCCGTCGTCGAGGGCCTCCCCGATCTGGCCTCCGCCGAACTGACCGACTGGATTCTGAAACTGCCGGACCAGTCGCGAGCCGAAATCGTCTCCGCAGTCACGCCGGGAGCTCGCGGGTGCCGGCTGTCCTATCGAGTGCTCGCCAGTCGCGAGAACCAATCGCTAGTCGAGATCGAACCGCACACCGGTCGGATGCACCAAATCCGAGTGCAGTTCGCCAGTCGCGGCTGGCCGGTCCTCGGCGACGTGCAATACGGATCGACGCCGTCTCCGCTTTCAGAAGTACAACGGATCGCGCTGCACGCGCATTCGCTGACCTTCCAACATCCCGTCCGCTACGATCCGCTGACGATCACAGCTCCGCTGCCGGACGATTGGCCAATGACCAACGACCAATAACCAACGATCAATCTGCGTTTTCCAGAAAAGGTCATCATGCAAACAAACCTCGTTGTGAGTTTTGGGATTCTTGTCGCTGGCACCATCGCCACCGCTGCGTTCGTGGACGAATACAAAAGCGGCGTCATCTGGCCGAAGCCCGCGATCATCGACGTCGGCCCCGCACCGACCGCTCCCGCGCCGGTGCCGTCCGATGCCATTGTGCTATTCGACGGCAAAGATCTCTCAGCCTGGAACGGCGGTGAGAATTGGCCCATTGCCGACGGTGCGGCCACTACGGCGAAGGAAAGCATCACCAGCAAGCAAGCATTCGGTGATTGCCAGATCCATCTCGAATTCGCCACGCCTTCGAAAGTCGAAGGGAGTGGGCAAGGTCGAGGCAACAGCGGTCTGTATCTAATGGGCCAATACGAAGTCCAAATTCTCGACTCGTTCGACAACGAAACCTACTTCGACGGCCAGTGCGGAGCGATCTACAAGCAACAGCCTCCGACCGTGAACGCCTGCCGCAAGCCGGGTGAGTGGCAAACCTACGACATCCTCTTCACGGCTCCGCGCTTCGCCGAAGACGCCAAAGTCGAGAAGCCTGGCTACGTCACCGTGCTGCACAACGGAGTCGCCGTCCACAACCACTTCGAGTTGCAAGGCGCGACCAGCTACACCGAGCCGCCCAAGTATTCCAAGCACGCCGACAAGCTGCCGCTGCACATCCAGTTTCACGGCAACGCCACCCGCTTCCGCAACATCTGGGTCCGCGAAGCCATCGCCCCACACATCGGTAAAAAGCCCTGACCGGCCGAAAGCCGATCGCCGAATGCCGACAGCCGTTATACCGTTTTTGCAGTCCTCGCAAACGACGACACACTCATGCGCATCGTCCAACTCCAAACCTCCGACCGCGGCCGACGACTCGGAGTTATCAACGGCGACAAGATTCTCGACGTCACCGAGATCGACGGCACTCCGATACTGCGCTCGACTTTCGAGGCGTTCCAACTTGCCGACGAACGCGGCATGTCGCTGTCCGACTTGCTCGCGCCGCGAGCCAAAGAGACATCGCGGCGGTTCGATTACAAGTTCGTGCTCGCGGCCGAACCGCACGGCGACAAGCCGTACCTGCTGCCGCCGCTCGATCATCCCGATCCGTATCACACGCTCGTCGCCGGCACCGGCCTGACGCACTTGGGCAGCATGAAGTCGCGCGACGAGATGCACGTGGGGCAGGCATCCAGCCTGACCGCGGATTCGCAGGCTGGAAGCCTACGCCACGACACCGCTCCAAAAACCGACTCGGCAAAGATGTTCGAGATGGGCCTCGCTGGCGGCAAGCCGGCTCCCGGCCAGCGCGGCGTCGCCCCTGAATGGTTCTACAAGGGAAACGGCACGATCCTGCGTGGCCCGCGCGAGCCGCTCGACATTCCGGAGTTCGCGCTCGACGGTGGTGAGGAACCGGAGATCGTTGGCTGCTACGTCATCAACAAGCTCGGCGTGCCGACGCGGCTGGGCTTCTCGCTCGGCAATGAGTGGTCGGACCACGCAACCGAGAAGATCAATTACCTGTACCTCGCCCCGTCGAAGCTGCGAACGTGCGCCGTTGGGCCGGAACTCAATACCGAATGGGATTTTCAAGAGGTCTCGCTGCGCTGCACAGTGGCTCGCGGCAAGCAACAACTTTACGACAGCGGCCCGCTCTTCAGTGGCGAGCAGCACATGAGCCACTCGCTGGCGAATCTCGAAGACCATCACTTCAAGTACCCGCAGCATCGCCAGCCGGGAGACGTGCATTTGCATTTCTTCGGCACCAGTAAGCTGAGCTATTCGACTCGCGACTGGCAGTTCGCGGATGGCGACATCGTGAAGGTCGAAGCGACCGGCTTCAGCGCGCCGCTGACGAATCGGGTTTCTCGACCAAGAGGCGCGTAGCATGTCCGACCTTCGCACCGTCCGCGCCGTTTGTCCGCATGATTGTCCCGACGCTTGTGGGATGCTCGTCACGCTGGACAGCGATCAAGCCGTCGCGGTGCGTGGCGACCGCGAGCATCCCTTCACGCGCGGGTTCCTGTGCCACAAGGTCGCGCGGTACACCGAGCGGGTTTATCATCGCGACCGTTTGCAGTTCCCGCTGCGACGAATTGGCCCGAAAGGCTCTGGCCAATTTGAGCGCATCTCGTGGGACGCCGCGTTGGACGAGATCGCCTCGCGGTTTCGAGCGATTGCCGACGGGCCACATGGGCCGCAGGCGATCTTGCCATACAGCTACTGCGGCACGATGGGGAAGATTCAGAGCGAGGGACTCGACCGCCGCTTCTTTCATCGGCTGGGAGCCTCGCTGCTCGACCGCACGATCTGCGCGACAGCGGGCGGCGCTGGCTACGCCATGACAATCGGCAACAACCGGCAGGGGACCGACCCCGAAGCGTTCAGCCAGTCGCAATACATCATCAACTGGGGTTCGAACACGGCGGTCACGAACATGCACCTGTGGGTGCGGATGGTCGAGGCTCGCAAACGGCACGGCGTGAAGATCGTGACCATCGACCCGTATCGGTCGATCACCGCCGCGCGCAGCGATTGGCATCTTGCGCCACGACCGGGGACCGATGCGGCACTCGCGCTCGGACTGATGCACGTCCTCTTCCGAGACGGTCTCGCCGACGAAGCGTACCTGCGAGATTTCTGCCTCGGTGGCGACGAACTTCGAGCGCGAGTCTTGTCCGACTACGCTCCGCCACGAGTCGCCGAGATTACCGGCCTCGACATTGCCGACATCGAACGGTTAGCCCGCGAGTACGCCGTGGGGCAGGTTTTCAACCTGCCCGGCAATCGTGACCATTCCGGCGGGCAGGTTGAAAACCTGCCCCACGGCCCCGCCAGCGTCATCCGCATCAATTACGGCATGCAGCGACACGCGGGTGGCGGCATGGCTGTGCGGACAATCGCGTGTCTACCGGCGGTGATCGGAGCGTGGCGGCATCCAGCCGGAGGGATTCTGCTGTCGACCAGCGGCACGTTTGCGTTCAACCTCGCTGCGGTGCAGCGGCCTGATTTGATTCCATCGGGGACGCGCACGGTCAACATGACGCAGCTCGCCGAAGCGTTGCACGGCGAGCTTCCCGGACCACCGGTGCAGGCGTTGTACGTTTACAACAGCAACCCCGCCGCGATCGCGCCGGATCAGCAGCGAGTGCTCGCCGGTCTGCGACGCGACGATCTCTTCACCGTCGTCCACGAGCAGTTCCCGACCGACACCGTCGATTACGCCGACATCGTCCTCCCGGCGACGACTCAGCTTGAGCACTTCGATCTGCACGGCTCGTACGGTCATCAATTCGTGCAAGTCAACGTCCCGGCGATCGCTCCGCTGGCCGAAGCACGTTGCAACACGGAAGTGTTTCGCGGACTCGCACGGCGACTCGGCTTTGAGCCGGAGTTGTTCGAGGTGTCGGACGAACAACTCGCTCGCGAGCTGCTGTGGGAAACGGGTCCGCAGGAAAACGTGCCGGCCGCGATGCGAGGAATTACGCTCGACCGACTCAAAAACGAAGGGGCGATCAAGCTCAACGGCATCGAGTCGCCGAACGTAGCCGCCTCGTTCCACGAGGCGGAGCAACAATCCGTTGGCAACGTTGCTGGCACAAGCTCCGCCTCGCGGAGCGAGGCGGCTACGTTGACCGCCCCCTTCGCCAACGGCGGCTTCGCGACTCCCAGCGGCAAGTGCGAATTGCGCTGCGAGCGACTCGCCCAACTCGGCCACGATCCATTGCCGACGTACATCCCTCCCGCCGAATCGCTCGCATCCGCTCCCGAACTGGCGAAGCGATTCCCGTTGCAATTGCTGTCGCCGCCATCGCCGCATTTTCTGAATTCGACGTTCGTCGAAGTCGATTCGCTGCGCCGTTCAGCCATAGAGCCGCAGTTGGAAATCAGCGCCGTCGATGCAGTCGCTCGCGGAGTTCAACACGGGGATCTCGTCAATATCTTCAATGACCGCGGCTCGTTCATCGCGCGAGCGCTCGTCGGAGACAACGTCCGTCCCGGCGTCGTCGTCTCGCCGAGCATCTGGTGGAACAAGCACAGTGTGGGACATCGCAACGTCAACTCGACCACACCGACACGGCTGACTGACCTCGGCGGCGGCGCTACGTTTTTCGATAACCTGGTCGAAGTCGAGCGATCAGCCGTACCGCGACCGTCAGGGAGCGGCCACATGGAAGAATCGAACCGGGCCGCTCCCTGACGGTCGCGGTACGGCTGGCTTCTGGCCGACGCTCAGAACGGCACTGGCAGCAGCAGTGTGTGATGCTCGAAGAGCACTCGGCGGCCGTGTTCGCCGATAGCGGGGGTGAAGAACAGGATGAAGACGTAGATCGCCACCAAAATGCCCAGCGCCATTTTGCACAGCAGCTGCCACGGCCACCACGCGCGTTCGGTGCGGCGGATCGAGCGGCCGTAGGCCCAGCCCAGTGCGACCTTCGTGGGAAAAATCGAAACCACGAAGAGGATCGTGACGAACCACATCGCGTCTTGCGGCGGCGACACGGCTTTGAACAAGTACATCGGCAACGCCAGCAAGTACGTCAGCACGATCGCGAACAGCCACGCGAACGGCGCGCGGCGGAACAGCTCGCGAACGGTGCCGAGTTCTACGAACGCCATGACGCGGTTCTCGGCCGCGAAGCGAGCTTGCAGCAGCGGTGCCCACATCAGCGTCAGCCACAAGCCTACGCCGCCAGTCAGCATGACGAGCACCTGCGCCGGCTTGTCGGGATCGTGCATCGACCCGTACAGCGCCGACGGAATGAACAGCCACGCGGCAGTTCCCAAGTAGCCTTTCCAGCCAGCGGAGTAATACGGTCGAGCATTCAAGCCCGAGAGGAACTGGCCGATCGCTGTCGAGGCTCGATTCCAGTAGTCGTGGTCGCGCCAGCGAGCCAGCAGCCAGCGGACATTCTTGATCGGGCGGAAGAAACAGGACAACGCCCCGCCGCGAGCCAGTGCCAAGCAGAGATGCGCGGCCACCCCCCATTTCGCAACAAACAATGCGAACTTCCAGCCACCCGCTCCGCCGGGATCAATCAACTGGGCGTCGGTCGCGGCTCCGGTCAGCAACCGCAGCGGCAACACACACAGCCAAACTCCCAGCACGATCGAGCCGAAGCGCGGAGCCAGTCCCAGCAACGGAAACGACGCTCGAATTCTCCCGGTGCGAGCGACTCGACCTTCCACATCCAACAAATATCCGAGCACCCAAAAATTGACGAGCGGCACCGCGGCGGCGACGGCCAGCAACAACGTCAGGCTCGCCAGACCGAAGAGCGTGCGGATGATCCAAAACGCGCATTGAATCGGATGCCGCCACGGTATCGGGAACGGTGGCAGTCGGTCGGCGATGAGTTCCTCTTCGAGCACCGGCAGCGAGGATTCCGACGCGACCTCGCTGGCAGACTCCTCCTCTTCGAGGACCGCTAACTCAGAAGACTGTGAGGTCCAACCGGGAAGCGGTTTGAGTGCCACGGGCAGCGCGGCTGGCTCATCGGCCACGAGTGTCGGCAAGTCGTCGGTCGCCGGAGGGGTTCGAAGCTCCGATGGCAACGGCGGTCGAACACTCGGTTTGGTCGATCCTGGACTAGTCACGGCTGCATCCAAAGTAGGTTGGGATTCCATCCCGACCAGTCGGGCAGAGTAAGGACCGGTCGGGACAGAGTCCCAACCTACGGTGGCCGACGTACCTCGACGGCCACGCCTCGGTTTCGCGATGATCCCTGAAACGCCGCAGGGCGTCGAGTGGTATGTGCGTTGTACCCAATTTGAGATTTGAGATTTCAAATTTGAGATTTTGTCCGAGGCTTCCCATGCGTTGGAAATTGCTGCTGCCCGGCGTTGTGTTGCTAGCCGTGATCTGGCTGGTGAGTTTCGTCACCCATCAGCCGCTCAAAGGAGTTGCCACCGAAGAGTCCGCTCGGCCGACCGCTCACATCGATGACTCGATTCAAAAGGTCAACATGTTCTTCGCGCGGCGTTGGACGGGCCGAGACCTTCAATCGGTGAAGAAAGCGGATGACTTGAGCGTGCTGCGTCGCATCACACTCGCGCTGATGGGCACGGTCCCGTCGCTGGAAGAGATTCGGTCGTTCGAGCAAGACAGCGGTCCGGATCGATTGCAGCGCTGGACCGCTCGATTCCTACACGACCGCCGCTACGCCGAGTATTTCGCGGAACGATTGGCTCGCGGATTCGTCGGTGTCGAAGGAGGGCAATTCATCGTCTACCGACGAGACCGATTTTTAAGGTGGCTCAGCGAGCAGCTTGAAACGAATCGCCCGTACCCGGAACTGGTCCGCGAGATGATCGGTGGCGACGGCCTGTGGACCGACGAGCCGGAGGTCAACTTCGTGATGGCCGGCTACGACGACGGCGAGGGCTTCAACAAGAACAAGTTGGCCGGCCGAGCGGTACGTGCGTTTCTCGGTCAGCGCATCGACTGTGCTCAGTGCCACGACCACCCGTTCGATCATTGGAAGCAAAACGAATTCGCCGGCCTCGCCGCGCATTTCGGGCAGCTCAAACTCAGTCCAGTCGGAGTCCGCGAGGATCGCGACTTGAAGTTCGAGGTTGAAGACCGCAACACACTGGAGAAGAAAGTCGTCGAGCCTGCGGTCCCGTTCGGCGAAAATTGGGAACCGACCGAAGGCACGCGCCGCGAGCGACTCGCCGTGTGGGTCACGCATCCAGAGAACCGCAGGCTCGAACGCGCGATCGTGAACCGTGTTTGGGGGCTGCTGTTCGGCCGCTCGTGGATCGAACCGGTCGACGACCTGCCCGATCCGCCGGGTGACGAGATCGCCAGCCCAAAGGTCGAAGGGGCCAAACACCCGAAGTCGATGAAGCCGGGCGAGCAAGATTTGTTGGATGTGCTCGGAACCGACTTCCGCGAGCATGGCTACGACCTGCGACGCTTGATCGAAGTGATCGTCGCCTCGAAGCCGTTCCTGTTGGAATCCAAGTCGGATGTCGATGACGCATCGCGGCTCGATCGGATGAAGGAGCATTTCGCAATCTTTCCGCTGACTCGGCTGCGGCCGGAGCAGATCATCGGCGCGTTGTTGCAAGCGTCCTCGCTGACGACTATCGATCAGAACTCGCATTTGATCTCGCGGTTCATCAAGCTCACGCGGCTGAGCGATTTCGTCAAAGAATACGGCGACCTCGGCGAGAACGAACTGGAAGACCGAGCCGGCACGATCCCACAAGCATTGCTCCGCATGAACGGCAATTTGGTCAACGAGACCATCGACGCGACGCCGTTTACGGCCAGCGGCCGAATCGGACGAATGGCTTCCGGGGACAACAAGCGTCTCGAACTGTGCTACCTCGTTTGCCTTACCCGTCGCCCGACGGCCGAAGAGTCCGCTTACTTCTTGCCGGTCCTCGAAGAGACTCGGCCGCAGCGTCGCGGGCTGGTCGTCGAGGATCTGTATTGGACCTTGTTCAACTCGCCGGAGTTCGCGTGGAACCACTGAGGAAGAGTGGCGAGTTGTTAGTTGCGAGTGGCGAGTTTTCTGAAAGGGAAGATGATGTCTGAACTGGTTGCAACGATGTTTTGCGGTTCCAACTCGCCACTCGCCACTCGCCACTTGCCACTCTTCCCTTCCCGCCGCGATCTCTTGAAAGCCGCATTCGCGTCCGGCCTGTCGTTCGCTTTGCCGGGGCTCGATCTACGAGCCGCCGAAGCACGCGGCGACGAACGCCAGAAGTCGCTGATCGTGATTTGGCTTGGCGGAGGTGCCAGTCAACTTGAGACTTGGGATCCGCATCCGGGCACGAAGATCGGCGGGCCCACGAAGTCGATCAAAACGAAACTGGCCGGCCTCGAAATTGCCGACCAGTACCCGCGTGTCGCCGAACAGATTCACGAACTCAACGTCATTCGCTCGCTGGTCTCGAAGGAAGGCGACCACGAGCGCGGGACGTACTTGCTGAAAACCGGCTATCGTCCCGACCCAACGCTGATTCATCCGTCGCTGGGGGCGATCGCCAGTCACGAACTGCCGAACGACAAGCTCGAAATCCCATCGCACATTTCATTGCTCGGCGGCCAGTACCCGGCTCGCGGCGGATTTCTCGGCGAGATTTTTGATGCCTTCAAGATTTACGATCCCAGCAACGGCATCCGCAATCTGAAAGCTCGCGTCGGCGACGACCGCCAACAAAAACGTCTGGCGGGATTGGACGTCGTCACCAAATCCTTCCAGTCGGGCCGTCGCGTGCAGGTCGAGAACACGCTGCACCAACTGACGGTCGAACGCGCATTGCGCATGATGACTTCCGAGCAGCTCAAAGCCTTCGAGATCGACCAAGAACCGCAAGCGATCCGCGACGCCTACGGTGACACGCAGTTCGGACACGGCTGTCTGGCAGCTCGGCGGCTGGTTGAAACGGGTGTCCGCGCGGTCGAGGTCACACTGATGGGATGGGATACGCACGCCAACAACTTTGAAGGGCACAAGACGCAGGCCAAGGAACTCGACCCCGCACTGGCCGCGCTGATTCACGACCTCAAACAACGCGACTTGTTGGCATCGACACTCGTGCTGTGCATTGGCGAGTTCGGTCGGACACCGAAGATCAACGGGCTTGAGGGTCGCGATCATTGGCCGAGAGGCTTCTCGTGTCTCGTCGGCGGCGGCGGGTTGCGCTCTGGTGTTGTCCTCGGTGAAACCGACACCGAACCGCAATCCGAGCAAGACGCCGACAAATCCACCGCGATGCCGCACGATCCGATTGAAGTCCCCGATCTGTTCGCAACGATCCTGCGACAACTCGGCGTCGAGTTCGACAAAGAGGTGCTGACGCCGATCGGCCGCCCGATGCGATTCAGCTCCGGCAAGCCGATCGAGCGGCTGGTGGCGTCAACGTAGCCGTCACGCTCTGCATGACGAGCCGATCGCTTCCCTGATCGACGGAGGCTCCTTTGGCTTCGAGCGTCATCCGTCGCTCGGCTTTCCTGTCGCGGAGCGACGGGGCTACGATTTGCTCATGCCGCTCATTCCGATTCAGACTCTCGATGACCCGCGTCTCGTCGTCTTTCGCGACGTCAAAGCCACTCGGCATTCCAAATGGAAAGGCCGATTCATCGCCGAAGGCGCTCGGCTGGTGAAACGGTTGCTCTCGACCGACTACGTCCTCGAGTCGATGTTGCTCACCGAAGGTCGTGTCGAGGAATTCGCGCCGTGGCTACGTCCGGACGTGCCAACTTTCGTGATGCCACAGACTCTGACCGCTGAATTGGTCGGCTACAACTTTCACTGCGGCGCGATGGCCTGCGCGCTCCGCAAGCCAAATCCGAGCCTCGACGACATCATGGCTCGTGGCGGCGAGCGGATGACCTTCGTCGTCTGCCCTGACGTGAACGATCCCGAAAACATCGGCACGCTGATTCGCCTCGGAGCCGCCTTCGGTATCGACGCGATGCTGTTGGGACCGGCGTGTGCCGATCCATTCTCACGGCGCGTATTGCGAGTCTCGATGGGCAACGCTTTGACTCTACCAATCGTGTGCAGCCGCGACTTGAGCACAGACCTGCAGCGGTTGAAGTCGGAGTGGCAAGTGCAGCTCGCGGCAACGGTTGTTGAGAACGACGATCCGACGGACGACGACAACGTAGTCCGGATGCCTACGTCCGGACTACCGGACGTAAGCGTCCGGGCTACGGAACTCGCCGAACCACTCAGACAATCGGGCCGGCCGGCTCGGCTGGCGTTGCTGTTTGGCAACGAGGCGAATGGACTCGGCCCCGAATGGTTGGAGTTATGTGATCGGAGACTGACGATCCCGATGCGAGCGGCCGATTCGCTGAACGTCGCGATCGCGGCGGGAATCTTCTTGCACCACTTCACGACAGCCGCTCTCGATGTGCCGCCAAGTGCGCGGAGTGTTTCAATTCCTTAGCGCGGCGTGACGGCGCAGTCGTTGAAGGCCTCCAGCGCAATGGATCGACAACGCTTCGGCGCAACGATTTGTTAATCCGGCTGAGCGCTGCGTCGCGGAGGATTGCACACGAGCAACTCGGACGAGCGGTGTTGAAAGTTTTGGATGGTTCCCAATCGGCCGCTGCAAGTCGTTGCTGAGCCGTGATTCCGTGACGTTTCTGTCGAACCGTTGCGGAACAGCGACATGGGCTCGGTACGTGTGGTTGTTCGGCAACGAATCGTCCTGGCATGAACTCTGCGATCTGATCGCGATGTGATTCGCCTCGCAGACGGGCGGTGATCCAAAACATTTCGAGATCTCTGATCTCGAAACTTCTCTCTCCGGTTTTGGACCCCCGCTGCCTGCGGCGAGACCGAATCGAGCGCTGACGCAACGTGACAGTCCCCCGTTGTGAACCTCCCCTGTGTGAGAGCGGTGGAGGGAACTTCGTCAGGCTCGCGGAGTGCCCGAGCGATTGCGAACGGCACTCCATTTTGAACTTTGGAAGCTGCGCTGGCGTTTCTGAGAATTTGAGACTGAGAGACCTCACCAGCAAATACGAACCCCGCAGTGCGTGAGACACACCGCGGGGTTTTTTCGTGCGCTCACACGGGTGACTTGTTTGAGCTGCGAAGTCGCCAAGCCGCACTGATCGCCAGAGCGGCGGTTTCGATGCGCAGGATGTGCGGGCCGAGTCGCGCGGGTGTCGCACCGGCGGCGATGGCTGCGGAGTATTCGTCCGTCGTGAAGCCTCCTTCGGGACCGATGAACGCGATCGTCGATTGAATTCCGTCTCCAACCGTCGCGAACAGTTCGCCAAGACTTCGTTCCGCGTTTGGATCGGCCAGCAAGTGGACTCGCGTCGGCAGCGATGCGGAGAATTCGCGAAGAGCATCGGACAGCGTCGTCAGTGAATCGAGTCGTGGCAGGCGCGACCGGCCACACTGCTTGCACGCGGCGATGGCAGCTTGCGTGAGCTTGTCCATCTTCCCTTCACCCGGCTCAACGACGCTGCGAGTTGTGCGCAACGGGATGATCCGAGTCACTCCAAGTTCAGTCGCCTTCTCGACCAGCCAGCGTGCGCGGTCTCCTTTCGGCAGCGCGGTGGCGAGGATCAACTCGTCATGCTCGGCCGGTGTCGTCCAGGAGTCGATGATCCGCAGTTCGGCAAATCGTTTGCGATGGTTGACCAGTTCTGCGACCGCCTCATCTCCCCGGCCATTGAACAGGCCGATGTGGTCGCCGACTTTCGCTCGCAGGACATGCAACAGGTGATGAGCTTCGGAGCCATCGAGTTCGATTGTAGCTTGGTCGACAGTGGCAAGCTGTAGCGGTTGCGGAAGGAAGAAGCGTTCGACCGGCGATTCTGTTCGTGCGGATTGTGGGCGGGTCATGCGATGCCGAGGCCTCTGCCGAATACGGACGTGGGATGGACTGTAGACCGGACGCCTGCGTCCGGTCGTCTGTTCGGACGTAGGCGTCCGAACTACGGAGAAAATCGATGCACGAGCGGTATTGGGGACGGAATGACTTCGCGTTGCAAGGCCCGCTCGGCCAGGACGGGTTGATCGTGACTCCGCCGCACGAAGAAGCGTTGGCTCGACTGAGCTATTTGGTCGAGCATCATCGTCGCTTTGGCCTGATGCTTGGCCCGGTTGGCACTGGCAAATCGCTCGTCCTGAGTGCTGCCGCTCGCGAGGCGCAGCGGCTCGGTCGCGAAGTCGCGGCGATTGATCTGTTCGGAATCGATTCGCACGACCTGCTTTGGCAATTGGCCGTCGCCCTGCGACTGGGGCCCACTGACCGTTGGTCGCATGCGACACTTTGGCGAGCAGTCTGCGATCACTGGCACGCACTGCACTCGGCTCGCCTGCCGAGCGTGCTGCTGTTCGACCACTTGGAACGAGCCGAGGTGGATTGTCTCGGCATGATCGAGCGGCTGCTGCATCTCGATGTCGCGAACGACGGTGGACTGACGATCTTGGCGGCGGCTCGCGAGGGGTTTGATGAATGCTCGTTCGGAGAACTTGCCGAGCAGTCGGAACTGCGAATCGAGTTGCCTTGCCTGAGCCGTCGTGAAACAGAATCGTTCGTTCGGGAGTTGCTCGGCAAAACCGGCAACGGTCAAGAGTCAATCGACCGTGAAGCGACGCAGATGTTGTGCGACTTGAGCGGCGGAGTGCCGCGCGAGATCGTCCGCTTGTGCCGCTTGGCGCTGGTTGCCGCCGAGTATGACGACGTCCATCGAATTGACTCGGTGATGTTGCTGGATGTGGCGGGCGAATTGCCGCGACCAGCGCATCGTCGAAGAATGAATGAAAACTCTTTGGCCGGTTTGTTCGCGAGACAACACTAGGCTCTGTCCCGTAAATCGAATGAGCCGCAGGGCGCTAGCGCTGTGTCACGACCAAGAATTGGGGTTCAACAAATCAGCCGCAGGGCGCTAGCCCCGGTTTGTGTCATCCGAACCGGGGCTAGCGCCCTGCGGCTGATGTGCCCAATTTTGAAGAAGTGTTTGTCGCGCTATTCGGCTTGGCGGCGTCGGCCGAACAAAGACTTGGCCTGCTGCACCACCGTTCTCTCGGACGCGGGCGTTCGATTCGAGGCGGGTTTCCTAGCCTCATCTTTCGGAGGTTCGGGTGCGGGCGGAACCGGGTTGGGGCGTTTCAGCGGCGGCTTTGGGTCTTGTTTTTTGGGTGCGTCGAGTGGGCTGTCTTCGAGCGGCGGCAACTTGATGTCCTCGTAGGGGACGTCTTTCAAGCGGTCGCGAAGATTGGTTGGAGGCTGCAAGTCGAAGGCGTCTTCGGCCGGCTTGTCCGAAATCGGATAGCGATCCGCATTCTGAGACGGCCGCATGTCCTTGGGATAACAAACTTCTTCGACGAAGTGACCCAACGGGCCGACCCAACCGCTCTTCTCTTCGTAGAAGACGACGCCATGCGTTTCGAGAATCGTGCCGGTTGTGCGTTCCAGTGTGGCGAGTTGCGTGTTGTATTGCGTGAGTGCGTTCGCTTCCGACGAGACGGAATTGCCCCAATCGGCCAGTGCTTGCAAGACGTTGAGCAGGATTGTCTGCCCCGTGCGATACCTCAGAAGTTGAGCATCCAAGTTGACTCGTGATGCCTGCCGCGCGTCTCGAAAGGCGAGGTACTGCTCGTAGAACTGGTCGAGGCTGCGAACGCTCGTAGCGAGTTGATGACCCGCGTTGTGCAGACCCTGCTGCAGGTTGGCACGGTCGCGCGCGATGATCAATTCGCGATTACGCAATGCGGCACGCGACTGCCGCAGCCCCAGCGGCACCGAGAAATTCACTCCCAACGTCCAATCAGTGAACGCTCCGGGATTCGACGAGAGCGACGCACCATTAATGGGCATCGTCCCTTCGAGGCCGTTCCAGCGATACAGGCCGACGGCATCAAGTTGCGGCAAAGCGTTGTTGCGAGCAATCTGCCACTGTTGCTCGTCGGCTTCCAGAATCAGCTTGAGCTCGATCACGTCGGGCCGGCGTTCGCCCGCGAGTTCATTGATCTGTGACCAATCGGGAAGAAACCGCTCGGTGTTCGGCGGCGAGTTGGGGATCAGCCGCATTCCGTCGGACGGTGCCCAGCCCAAGATGTTTCGCAACGCGGCCTCGCGCTGGATCACATCTGCTTCCGATGTGACCAAGTTGGCGCGAAAGTTCGCGAGCGTGAGTTGGGCCTGAGCCAAGTCCGCTCGGTTGTCGAGTTCTTTGGCAACGCGAGCCGTGATTCGTGTCACTGCGACGCTCAGTTGGTCAACCTGTTGACGTCGCGCCCAAACGTCCGTGCGCGCCGCCACCAGCGACCAATACGCTTCGATGACTCCGCGAACCTGCTCCTGCATGGAATCTTTGAACTGAAAGTACGACTGCTCGGTGGCGATGCGAGCCAACACAATCTGCGCGAGGTTGGCCCCGATCCGGCCGCCTTGCAGCAACGGCTGCGTGTAGCTGAGGCTGGTCGATGAACTTGTCTGTGGATTGAGCGGGAGCGGAATCGCCCCGGGCTGCGTCCGCGACGGCGATGCGTCGACGCCCAATTCCCAGGTGCCTCCCAACGCATTCTTTTTGGTCAGGCGGCTGGACGTGAGAAAGTTGTCGTTCCGCGAGCGAGTGATCTCTGACAGTCCCGGAATGAGCGGATCCAAAAAACTGGCCGTCGGCTTATCGAGTCGGTTCCAGTTGTTGTCGATCGAAAACTTCGGGTCGAACAGCGCGTTCTGTTCGTCGATGCTGGTGTTCGCGACGGCTGGATCGTAGATCGTTTGACCGCTCGTCGTGGCCGTGACACCGGCCAGCACGCGAACGACTTCCGTGTTTTGCAGCGCCGTGCGAATCGCTTCATCGAGCGACAAATGGAACGGCTGCAAGTCCGGCTGCGGATCAGAAACTCTCGATGGCGGCGGCGAGTCCGGGATGCGTGTCCTCTGAAGCTGCGAGGGGTCTCGAACGGAGATCGAGCGTTGCTCACGGAAGAGCGTCGGCAGCACGCGCTGGGCTTGCGCAGAATCTGCCGAAAGCGCAAGACACACCGGCAGCAGAAGGATCAGCGAATTGCGAACCATGCCGGAGTCCAGACTGACGACGCGACCGAGACTTCACAAAGAATTCTGATCGTTCATCGTCTGACGATTGAGGTCCGCTTGCGGGTTACTCCGGAAGTTCCGCCTGAAGCGCTTGGGTAGCTTGGAGAAAGTCAGAGGTGTCGCAGACAACTCCGCCGTCACGCAGCACGATGATCCGTTTGGCGTTGCGAGCCACGTTTTGATCGTGCGTCACCAAGATGACTGTGATGCCGGATTGCTCATTGAGGTCGCGGAACAAGGCGATGACTTCGCGGCTGGTTTTGGAATCGAGGTTCCCGGTTGGCTCGTCCGCCATCAGGATTGCCGGCTCATTGACGAGTGCCCGCGCGATCGCCACTCGCTGTTGCTGTCCGCCGGAGAGTTGGGTGGGATGATGATCGAGTCGATCGCCAAGTCCGACCAGCTTGAGCTTTTCGATCGCGCGGCGATGTCGTTCAGAGGACGAGATGCCCCGTGAGTACAGCAGCGGCAGCTCGACGTTTTCCAGTGCGGAGGTTCGCGCCAACAAATTGAAGTTCTGAAAGACGAAGCCGATCCGCTGATTGCGAATGCGAGCACGCTCGTTGCTCGACATCGTGGCGACTTCCTCGCCGGCCAGTTTGTAGCTGCCGCTCGACGGCCGATCCAAACAGCCCAACGTGTTCATCAGCGTGCTTTTGCCGGAACCGGAGGGGCCGATCAAGGCGATGTACTCGCCTTGTTCGATGGTCAGATGCGCGTTCTTCAGGGCCTCGACTTTGACCTCGCCCAAATCGTAGACCTTGCACACATCACGAATTTCAATCAAAGACATTACCATCTCCGAAACGAACCGCCGACTGGCCGAGTAATGACTGGTCTGCGAAGACTCGGTTTCGCAATTCTTGCCTGAGATCAATGACTCCCACCATGCGCATGCTCATCAAAATTCTGGTCGTTCTGGTGATTCTGGCGGGAGGTGCCGCTGCCGCCTACAAACCTATGGCCGAATCCTGGGCCAAACGGAACAAGATTCTGTGGCGAACGGCGACCGTCGAGCAGGGAGACATTATTTCCGTCGTGAACTCAACCGGGAAAGTCAAACCGAAACTGCGTGTCGTCATCGGCTCGTTCGTGTCGGGACCGATCAAGGAACTCTTTTGCAATTTCAATCAGGAGATCAAGGTCGGCGATTTGTTGGCGACCATCGACCCGACTCTTTATCAAGCCAACGTTTCACGCGATGAGGCTGCGCTGGCCAGTCGCGAAGCGGACGTGTACCGCGTCAAAGCTCAGTTGCAGCAGGCGATCAACGACGAGAAGCGTGCGATTGCCTTGCGGACGGAGGACGAGACGTTTATCGCGCAGGCAGAAATGGACAAGTTCAAGTTCGCTCGGCTGTCGTTGGATGCACAACTCAAGGTTTCCGAGACCGCAGTGACTCAAGCTCGGGCCACGCTGGAGAACTCACAAGCCAACCTGGATTACACCAAGATTCTCTCGCCCGTCGATGGCATCGTCATCGACCGCAAAATTGATCCGGGACAAACGGTGGCCGCGCAGTTTCAAACGCCCGAGCTGTTCATCGTCGCTCCCGACATGCGGAAGGAAATGCACATTGAAGCGTCGGTCGACGAAGCAGACATCGGATTGATCAAGGTGGCGAAACAGAGAGGGTACTCCGTCACATTCACCGTTGATGCGTATCCCGAAAAAGTGTTCAACGGCGCAATTCTTGAAATCCGTCTCAGTGCAATCGTGACGCAGAACGTCGTCACGTACCCGGTCATCGTCTCGGCCGCGAATCCAGACCTCGACTTGCTGCCAGGCATGACGGCGAGCCTGTCGTTTCAGGTCGACCAGCGCGACGACGTCGTCAAGATTCCGAACGCGGCGTTGCGATTCTATCCGAACATGAAGCAAGTACGGCCGGAAGACGTAGCGACCCTCGAAGGGAGCGCGCAATCCAGCACCACCGAGAATCCGGACGAAGATCAACAGTCCGAGAAGTCCCTGTCGGCTCAGGAGCGTGCGCAGCATCGGAAAGATCGCAACCGCAGACATGTGTGGGTGACTGACGGCGATCTCTTGCGAGCCGTAGAAGTCACAACCGGACTCAGCGACAGCCAGTTCACCGAGATGGTTTCGGGGACGCTCAAGAAGAGCGATGTGTTGGTCACCGGCGTGCAGGCCCCGCAGGTTGGTCCACCCCGATGATCTTGCTGGAACGGATGAACGGCCTGTCCCCGAAATACCGCCCATGAGCCTGCTCCTCACAATCCGCATCGCCTTGCGAGCACTTGCCAAGAACAAGATGCGCGCGGGGTTGACCGTGTTGGGAATTGTCATCGGCATCGCGGCCGTGACGACGATGGTGTCGCTCGGACAGAGTGCCAGCGCGCTGGTCCAGGGCCAGTTCGAGGCGATTGGCACGAACGTGATCGTGATCTTTCCGGGAAACCGGCGGCGCGAGGGACTTTCACAGGCCACTGTCACGTTGACCGCTCGCGATTCGGCCGCGATCTCGGATGATTGTCCTTCGATTCTCGCGGCGTCCCCGATCGTCGGGGCCGCCGGAAAGATCATCTACGGCAACTCCAACTTCAGCCCACAGGACATGCAGGGTGTCGGTAGCGACTATCTGATGGTCCGCAACTGGCCGCTCCGCCGCGGCGAGTTCTTCACCCAACGCGACATCACCAGCGCGAACAAAGTCTGTGTCATTGGACACACGCTCGTCGCCAAGCTTTTTCAAACGACCAATCCGATCGGCGAGCACATCCGCATCAAAAACATCCCGTTCCGAGTCGTCGGCGTGCTCGAAAAAAAGGGAGCGAACATGGTCGGCCAGGATCAGGACAACATCGTCCTGATGCCATTCACAACGGTTCGCAAACGGCTGAGTGGTTCCGAATTCGACAACGTCAACGCGATCATGGCCTCGGCTCGTTCGACACAGTTGATGTCCGAAGCTCAGAACGAAATCGACCAACTGCTGGCTGAGCGGCATCGCATTCATCCCGGCGAGCCACGCGATTACGTTGTCCAGAACACGACCGAAATCGCCAATATCTTCAGCGTTGTGACCGGCACGCTCACGCTGATGCTCTCCGCGATCGCGGGCATTTCGCTGATCGTCGGCGGCGTCGGAATCATGAACATCATGCTGGTCTCCGTCACCGAACGAACTCGCGAGATCGGCATCCGCATGGCGGTCGGCGCGAGTTCCGGCGACATCCTGCGTCAGTTCCTGGTCGAAGCGGTGTTGCTGTCCTGCATCGGCGGCGTGATCGGCTTCTCGCTGGGCATTGGAACGTCCGTCGGTGTCGTCTCGCTGATCAACGCCTTCAGCAGTGGAACACCCTGGAAACACGAAGTGTCGATTGTTGCTGCCGTGGCCGCGTTCATCTTCGCGGCCGCCGTCGGCGTCTTCTTCGGCTTCTACCCCGCCCGCCGAGCCAGCCGCCTCGATCCCATTGAAGCCCTGCGGTACGAGTGACGATCAACCGCATCCGACGAGAGCCGCCCGTCCCGGAGCGACGATGGAATGTGTGGAGACGACGATACGCATCCCCTGGGCGGCCGATGGTGTGGCGATGGTTCCCTCGTCGCTCCGCGACGAGATGTTTTGGTGGGATGGCTCCGCCGAGGCGGATGGGTGGAAACCCACGGCGACCTTCGGTCCGCCGCGGCGGACTCTGCGACCAAGGACAAGAACCAAAGAGTCTTCACGGCTAGCCACGAATGGCGTGGCCTCGTATTCTGTTTGCCATGAGCACTTCAGCCCTACTTCCGTCATCCGGCTATCGGTACATCGCCAGCGTTCCCGGAGTGCGCAGCGGCCAGGCCATCGTCGACGGTACTCGAATCGGCGTGCATGACGTGATCGCCCTGTTGCAAACCGGTGAGTCAGTCGAGTCCGTGGTGGCGAACTGCTTTCCCACACTGACTCGCGCCCAAGTTTACGAATGCCTCGCGTACTACGAGGATCATCGCGGCGAAATTGACGTCCTCGTGTCACGTCAGATGCAGACGGAAGCATGCCCCGCATAATTTGAGGTGAGTTTCATGTACGACGTTGAAGAAGTTGAAGCGCGTGTTCGCAACCTCCCTCACAAAGCCCTCGCGCAATTCCGAGACTGGTTTCACGAGTTCGAGAACGAACCCTGGGATCAGCAGATCAAGGCGGACTTCAATGCCGGAAAGTTTAAGGAGTTGATCGCTACGGCGCGAGAAGAGTTCGCTCAGGGAAAGGCTCGCGAAATTTGAAGCATTACACCTCCACCGATTTCTGGAAGTTCTACAAAAAGTCTTCCTGCCGAGGTTCAGGAACTCGCCGACAAGAACTACGAGTTGTTGAAGGCGAATCCTCGCCATCCCTCTTTGCAGTTCAAACGCGTTGAGGAGCTTTGGTCAGTGCGAGTCGGTTTGCACACTCGCGCCATCGGTATCGACGCGGCGGGAGAGCTTGATCGGTTGCCATGCTCGACACCTTCAAAGAACTGATCGCGAATCAATTCGAGGCGGCGTTCTGCATGTTGAAGACGTGCATTGACCGCTGTTCCGATGCCGCTTGGGACGCGCCGGTCGCGAATCTCAAGTTTTGTCAGGTCACGTTTCACACGTTGTTCTTTGCGGACTTCTATCTGGGGCAGAACGCGGACGCTCTGCGTCGCCAGCCATTTCATCGCGACCACGAGCCATTCTTTCGAGACTACGAAGAATTGGAGGACCGCGCGCAGGTTTTGCTCTACGACAAACCGTCGATCAAGACGTACCTTGAACACTGCCGTAAGAAGGCCACGGAGGTCATCGCCGCCGAGACTGCGGAGTCACTGGCCGGCCCCTCCGGTTTTGAACGGCGGACGTTTTCGCGGGCAGAGTTGCATGTGCTCAACATCCGGCACATCCAACATCACAACGCGCAGCTCAGCTTGCGGTTGAGAATTGATTTCCAACAGGACATCCCCTGGATTGGATCGGGATGGCGCGATGTGTGAGTTTCTCTATGAATCTGCTCGACCGCTTATTGGGACACGATGCCTGGACGACGCGGCAGTTGTTGCTGCTCTGCCAGAACCTGACCGACGATCAACTCGATCGCGAGTCCGACATTGGGCACCGAACGGTGCGGGCCACGTTTCAGCACATCATCCGCAACGTCGAAGTATGGTCCGATTTGATGGCGGGCCGTCCCGTGACGCCGAACCAAGACGCGCGAGCACAAGATCAATCCGTCGCTACGTTGCTGGTCCAATTGGATCATGCGGCTGCGAACCTGGCCGACATCTCGCGAGCCGTTGCCGAGCGCGACGGTTGGGACGAGCGGTTTGTCGATCCGCTCGACGGCATCGAGAAGTCCTATGGCGGCAGCATCGCCCACATTCTGACTCACAGCATGCACCATCGAGCCCAGTTGCTGTACCTGCTCCGCCGGCTGGGCGTAGCCGGATTGCCCGAAGGTGATGTCCTCAGTTGGGAGCAACACACGACCGATCGCAATGGACCGAATGAACAATGACACCGCGATCGCCGCAAAATCCAAGAAGACTCCTGCTCCTTGCTGGATTTGCATCGATGACTTTTGTTCGCACGATGATTGGCATGTTCATGTTCGGCTGCGGGGTGATCGCGTGTTGTTTCGCCGACGATGGGGCAGCCGATCCAAAATCAGCGCGATCGCCTGACGTCGTGAGGAATTCGATTGGCATGAAACTGGTATTGGTTCCGGCCGGTGAGTTCGCGATGGGTGCGGCGGACTCAGACAAGGACGCCAACAAGGACGAAACGCCGCAACATCGAGTCCGAATTTCTCGGCCCTTCCGCTTGGGGGTCCATGAAGTGACGGTCGGCCAGTTCCGAGCGTTTGTGGACGCGACGGGACACAAGACCGCCGCCGAGTCCGAACCATCGTCCGGTTTCGATGAGGCGACGCGAACATTTCAGTATGAGCAGCGAGGTTTCCATTGGCGGAATCTCGGCTGGAAGCAGACCAATGACCATCCCGTGCTGAACGTCACTTGGTTTGATGCGACGGCCTTTTGCAAATGGCTGAGCAAGCAGGAAGCCTGCACCTATCGTCTGCCGACCGAAGCCGAATGGGAGTACGCCCGCCGAGCGGGGACCGAGTCCCGTTTCCTGAATGGCTCGTCGATCGACCACCTGCGTCTCATCGCGAATGTGCAAGACCTGTCGCTAGCCGAGAAGAAGCCGCGGTTCTCCAACTCCGAGTTATCCAGTTATCTCGAAAGCCCGGTCCCGTGGGACGACGGCCATCCGTTCTCGGCCCTCGTCGGCAAGTATCGGCCGAACGGATTCGGACTCTACGACATGCTGGGCAACGCGGCCGAATGGTGTCAGGACTGGTACGGCGACGACGCTTATCGAGATTCTCCCACCACCGATCCAACAGGCCCGGCGAATGGAGCAGACCGAGTCGTCCGCGGCGGAGCGTTTCTGCACCAGCCACGTCACTGCCGTGTGACGCAGCGCGTGAGCGGCTCACCTAATTACCACAACTACATCATCGGCTTTCGAGTGGCCTTGGAGGTCGCTGATTGACGGGATCGAGCCATCGGGATCTTCCGTTCGGCGAATGATCGGTGTCCGCCTGGCGTTCAAACTCAGTGACTCGGATCGCTTCACGTTGCGCGCGAAGTACGATTGAATGGGAGGTGCGTAGTCGCGTTCGCCAGGACGCGGATATTCCTCCACGATGGCCCGCACTCTGGCGATGTGCGGCGACAACAGCAGGAAACAGTCCATGCGCTGGACAACTCTGACGGTCTTCGTCGTTCTCACGATTCTTTCGTCGGCCGCTGAAGCGGTGACCATCATCCACGCGGGCCGGATGATCGACGGACGCAACGACCAGCCGCGCAAAGAGGTGTCGATCGTCATCGAGAATGGCCGCATCACTCGCGTCGCGGCCGGCTACATCGAAGCTGGTCCCGACGACAAGCTGATCCGGCTGACTGAGCACACCGTGATGCCCGGCTTGATGGATATGCACACGCACTTGCAGTCGCAGCACTCGAAGGACTCGTACACCGAGCGGTTCTTCATGGAGCAGGCCGACTACGCTCTGCGTTCAACCGTCTACGCGCGAGTCACTCTGCTCGCTGGATTCACGACCGTCCGTGATTTGGGGGACAACGGCGTCAACTCGATTGCTCTGCGAAAGGCGATCGAGAATGGATGGGTGCCGGGTCCGCGGATCTTCACGTCTGGAAAATCGCTGGCGACAACGGGCGGTCACGCCGATCCGACCAACGCGCTGCGGGGCGATTTCAAACGTGACGCCGGGCCGCTCGAAGGAGTCATCAACGGCCCCGACGATGCTCGCAAGGCGGTGCGTCAGCGCTACAAAGATGGTGCTGACCTCATCAAGCTGACGGCCACCGGCGGAGTGCTCAGTCTCGCCGCCAGCGGCCAGAATCCGCAGTTCACCGCCGAGGAATTACAGGCCATCGTTTCCACGGCCCACGACTACAACATGATCGTCGCTGTGCATGCTCACGGTGCCGAGGGGATGAAGCGTGCCGTCCTGGCCGGAGTCGATTCCATCGAGCACGGCACCTACATGACTGACGAAATCATCGAGCTGATGAAAAAGAATGGAACCTACTGGGTGCCTACGAACATGGCGGGCGAGTGGGTCGCTGAAAAATCGAAAGAGCCGGGCTATTTCCCTGAAATCGTGCGTCCCAAAGCCGCCGCGATCGGCCCGCAGATTTGCGACACGTTCAAAAAAGCGCACGCCGCCGGAGTGAAGATCGCCTTCGGCACGGACACAGGCGTGTCACCGCACGGCCAGAATGCGCACGAATTCGAGCTGATGGTTGCGGGCGGAATGCCTCCGATGAAAGCGATTCAATCGGCGACGCTCGTGAGTGCGCAACTGCTCAAGATCGAAGATCGGCTGGGGACAATCGAGGAGAAAAAACTCGCCGACATTGTGGCCGTGAAAGGCGATCCGCTGACCGACATCAGCACGATGAAGAACGTTGTCTTCGTGATGAAAGAGGGTGTGGTCTTCAAAGGGCCATGAGGCGTGAATGCAGGATGGCCGCACTCGGCCGTCCCTCATCGGGGTTCATTCTCAAACACGGACGGCCGAGTGCGGCCATCCTACGGAGCTTCACAGCCACGCGACGACACGCTCTTTCAGCGACGTCGGCAATCGTTGCTGCAACGCTTTCTCGAATTGCCGCTCGTTGTAGCGTGTGCTGAAGTGGCCGAAGATCAGCAATTCGTTTTTGAATTTGTCGGCTCGCTCCAGAATGTCGTCGAGGTGCATGTGGCCGAACTTGTGGATCTTTTCTTTGCGATGCTCCGGCCGGAAGAACGTGACCTCAGTGATCAGGATTTGAGCGTTGAACAAATCCGGCTCGGCATCCAGTCCGGCGGGTGACGTGTCGCCGGTGTAGCAGAGCAGCGGCGAGCGGACTTCCCAGGAGACCTCTTTGCCGGAGAGTCGGACGTCGCGGATCTGATCCTGCGTCATGCCGAAGTATTCGGGACGCAGTTTTTTGCGACGCTCCCAAACGAGGTAGCCGAGCGATGGGACCGTGTGCGTCGTCGCGAAAGCGGTGACGAGATGCTCGCGCGAGAGTTCGATCGTGTCCCCCGCTTTAACTCCGACGAGCTTGCAGTTCATGCGGCCTCGGTCGAGCCGTTGCCAAACTTTGAGCAGCAGTTCGGTTGGTTCGAGCACGGACTCCGGTAGATAGATCGTCGGCGGTTCCATCTTCATCATCCGCCGCCGCGCGACGAATGCGGGCAATGCGGCCATGTGATCCAGATGCGCGTGCGTGATGAAAATTGTCGGCGTTCCCGTGAACGACCACGGTGCCCCGCCCAGATCGAAGCCGATTCGTAGTTCGGGGACTCGCCAATAACTCTGCACCGCCGCTCGCGAGTAACCCTCGATGGTCAACGCTTTGTGCTTGTGCGTGCGGACGGGAAGATTTTCAACCATGTGTCGTGGGGCAGGTTTTCAACCTGCCCGTCCAATTCATTGAATGACGCCAGAAGCGGATTAAATGCCGGGCAGGTTGAAAACCTGCCCCACGTCACGTGACATCCACGATTTTGCCGCTTTCGATGCTCTGCCGCTCAGCCTCGCAGAGTCGCAAGGCATTCAGCGCGAGCGTTCCCGAGAGTTCGGGAGCTTCGCGACCGGTCGTGATACTGTCGACGGCGGCTTGCAGCTCAGCAGTAAACGCGGCGCACCACTCAGTGCCGCCCGGAAGTTCCGGCTTTGCGGCGGAGCCATCGTTTGTGATCAGCGTCAGTGGGCGGTTCACTACCCACTCGCCGGCATACGTTCCGGCGTCGTAAACGATCGTGGCTTGTTCGAGATACATCTCAAAGCCGTGCCCGAACGCCAATCCCTTCGCGGCGATTCCTCCGCTGACCGCCGTTACCGCGAGGTTCGGATTGTCGAACAGGTAGTTCGTGTGGACGTGATTGACGAGCCCCTCTTGTAGCAGCCCGCGCGAGAAAACTTGCTTCGGCACGCCGCACAGCAGGCCGATGTAGTGATTGTCGTGGATGTGCAAATCGACTCCCCAGCCGCCGAGCTTGCGGAAGTCGCTCATGTCGTTCGACCAGTTCGGCTGGGCGATGACTCGGCGGAAGTGAGCCGCCAGTAGTTTTCCGTATTTACCGCCTCGAACCGTTTGGGCGGCGAAAGCGAACTCCGGAAAGAACGGAAGCACCTGGCCGACCAACAATTGCTTGCCCGCCTTCTTCGCGGCGTCAGCCATGCGGTTCGCTGCGGGAAGCTGCGTGGCGATCGGTTTCTCGACGAGCACATGCTTGCCGGCCGCGAGTGCTTCTAGCACGACGGATTCGTGCTGATCGGTCGGCAGGCAGATATCGACCAAGTCCACGTTCGGATCGGCCAGCAACTGCCGATAGTCGGCGAAGCCAGCAACATGCGACAGGTCCATTAGACTGCCGCGTGGTCCGAAGTTGCCTTGGATCGAGGTCCAGTCTCCCGCCAGTTTCTTGGCGTCTCGGGTGGCGATGGCGACGATTTCGCCGCCGTTCAACTTGGAGCCGATCGCTTTTCGCCGGCCGGATGCCCCGTCGGCCTCCAATTTCGTGGACGCTTCAAAGTGGGTCATGCCCATGAAACCGATGCCGATCAGGCCGATGCGGACCATGCTGGTGCTCCGATGTCGTGACGTTCTGGGCTTTTCGAGCCAACCCGAAAGCGTGCGTAGCATCCGACTCGACGCGGAAAGATTCAAGCGGCCGGCTGATGGTATGGTCGCAACGGCTGAAATGCCTCCGCATTGAGCAGACATGGCAACCTGTTGGTCTTGCCCTGCGAGTGCACATGGACCTCGATCGAGTGTCGCGCGGGTGTTTGTGCCAGCTCACCAGGCTTGCTCCCCAAAAGAGTGCCCGCTTTGGTGGCTCTGACGCAGTTTGCGGCATCCGGACTGGCTGCGAGGTGCTGCCTGGCGGATTTTGCCGGTTGATCTAGGCGGTCTGGTTTTGCGGGTGTTATCATCCCGCCGACGTCGTCAGGTTGGCGACGTGATCGAGGCGAACCGAGAAGTGCCGTCCGAGGTGGAACTAGGCAGGCGATCTTCGAGGCCGACTCGATCGAACAAGGATGGTTCTAAGGAAGGAGACATGACATGTTGGTACTTTCCAGGAAGGTCGGTGAGCGGGTTCTGGTTGGCGACAAGGTGGTCGTCACGGTCGTTCGGATTGGTCCCAACGCGGTGCGTTTGGGGATTGAAGCTCCCAAGGACATGAACATCGTCCGGGAGGA
Organism: Candidatus Kuenenia stuttgartensis; assembly: GCA_945904015.1. Lineage (GTDB taxonomy): Bacteria > Planctomycetota > Planctomycetia > Planctomycetales > Planctomycetaceae > SXKJ01. The sequence continues at coordinate 92,024 of CAMDPK010000002.1, forward strand.
GTTGTGCGATCCGAATGGAATCGTGATCGAAGGCGTGTCGCACGCGGAGCTATGCACGGCCGAGTAGGCCGAGTCGAGTTGCCCGGCCATCCGGGCTTGATGGAAATGAGCGAGCGCCGGGCGACCGGCGCTCGCTTTTTTTGTTCGCGGGCTGTGAGCGAATCCGACCGATGTTAGAATCCGCCACGACTGATACGAGAATCGTCCGTGCCGTCTGCCGCAGGCGGATGAGAGAGCGGCCGAACTGACGACTCACGCCCAATCGGAGTTAACCATGCTGCAATTCACCGGCAAAGGAACGGCTCACACTTGCGACGGAGTGACACGGCGCGACTTCTTACAGGCTGGAGCACTCGGAGCCACCGGGCTGACCCTGGCCGACGCCGTCCGAGCCAAAGAGGCCGGAGCCGTCGAAAAGGGCAAGGAAGAACGCTCCTGCATCATGATCTTCAACCTCGGTGCGCCGAGTCAGTTTGAGACTTGGGATCCGAAGCCGGATGCTCCCGCAGAGATTCGCGGGCCGTTCAAGCCGATCGCGACAAAGTCTCCGGAAATTCAAATCAGCGAAATCTTCCCGAAGCACGCGGCGATCGCGGACAAGTTTTCCATCGTGCGAAGCTGCTTTCACACCGGAGCTGCCGTGCACGACACGGGGCATCAGATGATGCAGACCGGGCGGTTGTTCTCAGGCGGAATCATCACACCGCACGCGGGCTGCGTGGCGAGCTACCTGATGGGTCGCCGCACCGATTTGCCGGCTCACGTCATCATGCCGCAAACGATGGGCAACACTGGCGGAGGATTGCCGCACGGCCAGGACAGCGGGTTCCTCGGCAAGGCTCACGCACCATTCTTTTTGAATGCCGATCCGTCGAAAGAAGATTTCCGCGTACCCGACTTGCTGCCTCCGAAGCAGATTGGCGAAGTGCGACTCGACCGCCGCCGCAAGCTGCGCGAAGTCGTGGACAGCACCGTCAACAACTTCGAGAAGAGCGAAAACGCCAAGCTCGTGGACAGTAGCTTCGAGGCCGCGTTCCGCATGATCACTAGCGAGCAAGCTCGCGCGGCGTTCGATCTGACTCGCGAGCCGAAAGCGGTGCGCGAGAAGTACGGCATGAGCCGCTTCGGACAAAGTTGTTTGCTGTCTCGGCGGTTGATCGAGGCCGGAGTGCGGTTTGTCACCGTCAACACGTTCTTGACCGTCTTCGACGAGATCACCTGGGACATCCACGGCACGAAGCCGTTCACGTCCATCGAAGGCATGCGCGACATCGTCGCTCCGATGTACGACCAAGGCTACGCGGCGCTGATCGAAGACCTCGAAGAGCGCGGGATGCTCGAAAACACGATGGTCTGCAATCTCGCTGAGTTTGGCCGCACGCCGCGCGTGAATCCCGCCGGTGGTCGCGATCACTGGCCGCAATGCTGGTCGATGTACTTCGCGGGTGGCGGCGTTCAAGGCGGTCGAGTCATTGGCAAGAGCGATCCGATCGGCGGCTATCCGGCCGAGCGTCCAGTCAATCCCGCCGAGGTCGTTGCGACGATTTATCACAGCCTCGGCTTCAACCTTGAAGCGCATCTGCCCGGTCCGGCTGGCCGGCCATTCCCGTTGGTCGATTTCGGGACCAAGCCGATCACGGAGTTATTCTCCTGACCGATTCGCCGATCCATCTGGGCAAGCCAAGTGCTTGCCCTTTTTATTTTTCAAACACCGAGATGCAGACGATGCTCAGAATCTTTCGAGAGTCGGTCCTGTGGGCGGCGATCACCGTTCTTTCTGCCCATGAGGGGCTGGCCGCGGCGGAATCTCTGACCGTCTTGCCAGCGGAATTCACGTTGAGCGGTCCGGAGGCTCGTCAGCGAATTCTTGTGCAAGCTCTGACCGATGGGCGAGTGGTTGGGCAAGTCACCGAAGGCGTTGCGACGTCGTCGTCGGACGCGAAAGTCGTGAAGATCGAGGATGGTTTTGTTGTGCCCCTCGGCAACGGCAAGGCGACGATCACTGCGAAGGTCGGGAATCAAACAGCGACGGCAACCGTGACGGTCGAAAAATTCGAGCAGCCGCACTCGTGGAGCTTTCGGAATCATGTGCAACCGGTACTGTCGAAGTCGGGCTGTAACATGGGATCGTGCCACGGAGCTTTGGCTGGTAAAGGGGGATTCAAACTCTCGCTGCGCGGCTATGACCCGGACACCGACTTTCGAACCTTGACTCGGCAGGCTCGCGGGCGGCGCATCGTGCCGAGCGATCCGGGGCGGAGTCTGATGCTGACGAAACCATCGGGAGCGATCCCTCACAAAGGCGGGCTGCGGTTCGATGTTGATTCGCTGGAATATCGCGTGATCGTCGAATGGATCGCGGCCGGACAGCAGGAACCGAGCGATGCTGACGCGCGGCTGAAGCGACTGGAAATCTTGCCGGCCGCGTCTCAGCAGAAAAAAGGTGCCAGCCAACAATTGGTGGTGCGTGGGCACTTCTCGGACGGGCATGTCGAGGACGTCACGCGCTGGTGCAAGTTCACGTCCTCGAACGCGACCGTTGCGTCGGTAGACGATCGGGGCTTGGCAAACATCATCGGCTCCGGCGAGGGAGCGATCAACGCGTGGTATCTCAGCCAGAACGTGATCGCGACGGTCAGTTCGCCGTATGAGACACCGGTCGATGCCGAAGTCTTCGCGAATGCCGAGCGGTCGAATTTCATCGACGATCAAGTGTTGGCGAAGCTCAAGAGCTTGAACATCCCGCCGTCGCCACGATGCAGCGATTCGGAGTTCCTTCGCCGAGCCTTCCTCGACACGATCGGCGTGCTGCCGACCGCCGATGAAGTCCGATCGTTCCTGTCCGACGAATCGCCCGACAAGCGCGACCGTCTGGTCGATCAACTGCTGACTCGGCCGGAGTTCGTCGATTACTGGGCCTACAAGTGGTCCGACCTGCTGTTGCTGTCGGGCGAGAAGCTGCGGCCTCAAGCGTTGAAATCGTTCTACGCCTTCATCCGCCAGAACGTCACCGACAACACACCGTGGGATGAGTTCGTCCGCCAGATCGTGCTTGCGAAGGGGAGCACGTTCGACAACGGAGCCGCGAATTTTTATTCGCTGCATCAAGACCCGCTGGACATGGCCGAGACGACCTCGATGGCGTTCCTGGGCATGTCGATTCAGTGTGCCCATTGTCATGACCACCCGTTGGAGAAATGGACCAACAACGATTACTACGGCTTCGCCAGCCTGTTCGCTCGCGTGCGTGGCAAAGGCTGGGGTGGTGACTTTCGTTCTGGCGACGGACACCGCGTCATCTTCTTGGACGACTCATCCGAGATCCTTCAACCGCGCACCGGCAAACCACAGCCGCCAAAGCCGCTCGACGGCCAACCGCTGACTCTTGAGTCCGTCGAGGATCGCCGTATCGCGGTCGCCTCGTGGCTCACCGCGCCGCAGAACCCGTACTTCAGTCGTGCAATCGTGAACCGCGTCTGGGCAAACTTCTTCGGAGTCGGCCTGGTCGAAAAGGTTGATGACCTGCGGCTGACGAACCCGCCAAGCAACCCGGAGTTGCTGTCTTCGCTCGCGGCATTCTTGGTCAGTGGAGATCGTTCCTACGACCTCAAGAAATTGATGCGGCTGATTCTGACGTCGCAGAGTTATCAGCGCGGCAGTCAAGCTACCAAAGGCAACGAACCGGATGAACGGTTCTACTCGCGCTACTATCCGAAGCGGCTGAAGGCGGAGGTGTTGCTCGACATCATGTCGCAAGTGACCGCATCGCCGACGGCGTTCAAGGATTTCCCAGCCGGCACGCGAGCGATGCAGCTTCCCGACGCGAACATCGCCTCCGACTTTCTCAAAACATTCGGCCGCCCCGAACGCATCCTGACTTGCGAGTGCGAACGCTCGGACGAACCGAGCATGACTCAAGTCCTGCACATCCTGAATGGCGAAACGCTCCTTCAAAAACTAGAGGCCAAAGACAACCGGCTCTCCAAGCAACTTGAAGCGAACCTTCCGCCTGAGCAACTCGCGGACGAATTATTTCTCGCCGCGCTGAGTCGCTTCCCGACGGATCGTGAGCGTCAAAGAATGGCGGAAATCCTCGGCGTCGCCAGCCCGGAGGAACGTCGTCAGTCCGTCGAGGACTTGTACTGGAGCGTGCTCAGCAGCAAAGAATTCTTGTTCAACCGGTGACGGTCAGAGCGAAAGTGATGACGGAGAAATCCGTCTGAGTTCTATCAAACAGTCGGTCGATAACATCAGAACTGCTTGATGGCTCCTCGATGTTACGGTAGCTTGTCCCGCACGTTGCCCCGGCCGGAAGGGATCGAAAGTCCTCGGCCAACTCCCGCCTGAATTTCGCCCTCCTGACGAGACCTGCCGATGCGATGGATCTTGCGCATCCACTTGGCCGCGCTGTGGCTGCTGGCGATGGAGGTTTCCTCCAGCAGTGCCGAATTGCCATCGGCAGATTTGCCAATTGAGCAAGTCATCGACCAATTCATCCAGCAACGGTTGGATGTGGAAAAGGTCGCACCGGCTCCGCAGGGGGATGACGCGAATGTGTTGCGGCGCTTGATGCTCGATGTGGCGGGACGCATTCCGACTTCCGAGGAAGCCAGGACGTATGTTGCGAACGGCCCGGCGGCGAAGCGAGCTGAGCTGGTGGACCGCTTGCTGGCGAGTCCCGATTTCGTCTGGCATCAGCGGAATGAACTCGACCGAATGCTGCTGCCGAACAAGCCGAACGACGGCGACTTCCGCAAGTACCTGCTGTGGGCCGTCAAAGAGAATCGCTCATGGGAGGCGATGTTCCGTGACATGCTCGTCGGAGATGAATCCGACGAGAACCGCAAGCACGCACTGACGTTTGTTAAGTCGCGGGCACGCGATCTCGACGACATGCTGAACGACACCGCAATTGTCTTCTTCGGAGTCAACGTCACCTGCGCGAAGTGTCACGATCATCCGCTGACACCCGATTGGAAGCAGCACCACTACTTCGGCATGGCGTCGTTCTTCAGCCGGACGTACGTCACCAAGAAAAACCTGCTGGCTGAGCGGCCGTTTGGCGAGGTGAAGTTCAAATCGAAACGCAAAGACGACACGAAGGGGGAGCAGACCGCGAAGTTCGAGTTCCTGACTGGCTCGATCATCGACGAGCCGGTCGTCGAACGCTCGGCCGACGACATCAAAAAGATCGAAGAGACGATCAAAGCGGCGATGCAAAAGGACGACGCTCCACCGCCGGACAAGCCATCGTTCAGCCCACGCGAGAAATTGGTCGAGGTCGCGCTGCGATCCGAGGACAATCGTTTCTTCGCTCGCAACTTCGTGAATCGCGTTTGGGATCGGTTCTTCGGACGCGGACTCGTGCATCCGGTCGATCAGTTGCACGCCTCGAATGAGCCTTCGCATCCGGTGTTACTCGATTGGCTGACGCGCGACACAGTCGCACACGGCTACGACCTCAAGCGATTGATTCGTGGGATCGTGCTCAGCCAGGCATATTCGCGTTCGAGCGAATGGACGGCCGGCGCGATGCCGCCGGATGCAGCGTTGTTCGCAGTCGCGAAGGTCAAGCCGCTGACTCCGCGTCAGTATTCTCTGTCGCTGCTGATCGCGGCGCACAACCCGACGCAGTGGCCAGCTCTCGATCAGGCCGAGCAATGGGTGACTCGGCGAGAACAGTTGGAGAATTCCTCCAATGGCTGGGTCGGACACTTCGAGATGCCGGGCGAGAGTTTCCAAATTGCGGTCGATGAGGCGCTGCTCTTCAACAACAGCAAGCGGATCGAAGACGAGTTCCTGCGCGACTCGCCCGACCGGCTGGTCGGGCATCTGAAGTCGCTCAGCGACAATCAAGCAGTGATCGAAACGGCGATTCAAACGATCTGCTCGCGACCGCCGCGCGATGGCGAGCAGGCGGCGCTCGATGAGTTCTTGCAAAAACGCTCGGCCGATCGACCGGCCGCGATTCGGCAAATGGTGTGGGTGTTGCTCGCGGGACCGGAGATGAGATTCAGCTATTGAATTTTCGATTTTTGATTTTTGATTTTCGATTGGGGGCGATTGATCCAATCAAAAATCAAAAATGGAGAGATTTCCATGACACTATCTCGACGCGGATTCCTGAATGCTGCGGCCGTCGGCACGGCCGGAACATTCGCGGCCGACATGACTCGGCTCGACATGCTGCGGCACTCAGCGTGGGCCAATGAGGTCAAGACGCAGGGCAAGCGAGTCATCTTGTTGTGGCTCGCCGGTGGCGCGAGTCAACTGGAGACGTTCGATCCGAAGCCGGGTCGTCCGACGGGCGGGCCGTATCGAGCGATCCCAACTTCGGCCACCGGAGTTCACATCAGCGAACTGCTGCCGAAGATGGCGGCTCGGATTCAGCAGACGACGGCGATTGTTCGGTCACTCAACACAAAGAACGCCGATCACGGCGGCGGTGCGGTGCTGATGGAGACCGGCAAAATGAAAGACCCCGGCATCGAGTATCCCGATCTCGGAGCGGTCTGCGCGAAGGAACTTGGCCGACTCGACAGTGCGGTTCCCGATTACGTCTCGATGTACACGTCCACGGAGGGCCGCCGCAAAGGGACCAGCGGGTTTCTCGGTTCGCGATACGCTCCGATGTTTCTGTCCGAGTCGATGCAGCCGGAGAACATCCGACGCTTGGAGTCGATCAGCGACATCGACCATCAAGATCGGTTGGCTCTGCGCGACTTGCTCGCGAAGAAGTTCACACAGAACCGGCACAGCGATTCGCTCGGCAGCCACACGCAGGCGTATCAGCGCGTGCGCGGTTTGATGGCCAGCGAGAAGCTGTTCGACATCGAACAAGAACCGGCTGAGATGCGAGCCAAGTACGGGCCGACGCAGTTCGGTCAGCAATGCTTGATTGCTCGGCGGCTGGTCGAGGCGGGTGTGCCTTTTGTGAAAGTCGCTCGCGCGTGGTGGGACAGCCACGGCGAAAATTTTGAAACGCATCGCGAACTCTGCGCGGACCTCGATCATTCAATGTCGGTGCTGCTCGACGATCTGAAGGACCGTGGCCTGCTGGAACACACGCTCGTCCTGACGTTTGGTGAGTTCGGCCGCACGCCGGGCATCAACGCGAGCCTCGGCCGCGATCACTTCGCCGCTGCGTGGAGCGCGACGCTCTCCGGCTGCGGCGTGCGCGGCGGAGCGTGCTTCGGCAAGACCGATGAAGATGGCCACAAAGTCGCCGACGGCGAAGTCGGAGCGGGCGACCTGTTCGCGACGATTTTGACCGCGCTCGGTATTGATCCGAACAAGGAATATCACGTCGGTGCTCGGCCGGTGCCGTTGTCCGATTTTGGTGCCAAGCCGATCAAAGATGTCTTGTTGTAACCTGGCCGTTCGCCGAATGCCGACGGCCGATTGCCGTGTTACCGTTTTTGCGATCAAGAAAACGGTAACGCGGCTGTCGGCGATCGGCTGACGGTTTTCGGCCGGAACAATTAGGGAACTCATCATGGCTGCTGACCCGACAAAGTTGCAGAAGACAAAAGACATCGGCATCCCGTCGATCGCGATGTGCGTCGCGCGAGTCCCGAATTCCGGACGGCTGATCTTTGGCAGTTCGGATTTCAAGCTGCACGAGATCGACGTCTTCGCCGAGAAGCCGCAGCCGTCGGCGTTCGGTGGCGAAGGGCATCAGAGCTACGTCACCGGCGTCGTGTTGACCTCACCGAACATCGCCGTCTCCGGCAGCTACGACGGTCAATTGATTTGGTGGGATGTCGAGAAGCGCGAGCCGACTCGCAAAGTGAAGGCCCATGAGTTGTGGATCCGCCGACTCGTCATCAGTCCCGACGGCAAGGCGATCGCCAGCGTCGCCGACGACATGCAGTGCAAGCTGTGGAACGCCGAGACGGGCGAGATGCTGCGGCAGTTCTCCGACCACAAGCCGACCACGCCGCACGATTTCCCCAGCATGTTGCACGCAGTCACGTTCTCGGCCGACGGCAAGTTCATCGCGACTGGCGACAAGGTCGGACACGTCGCGATCTGGGAAACGACCAGCGGCTCGAAGGTCGCGACGGTCGAGGCACCGGGACTTTACACCTGGGATCCCAAACAGCGGCGGCATTCGATCGGCGGCATCCGGGCACTCGCGTTTTCGCCCGACAACAAGCTGATTGCGGTCGGCGGCATCGGGCAGATCGGAAACATCGACCATCTCGACGCGCCGGCGCGGATCGAAATCTTCGACTGGCAGAAGGGCGAGCGGAAACACGAACTCAACAACGACAAGTTCAAGGCATTGGTCGAGGATCTGGTCTTCGATCCGAGTGGCCAATGGCTGCTGAGTTCCGGAGGGGCTGGCGACGGATTCGTCACGTTCACGAATGTTGAAACTGGCAAGCCGATTCATCAAGACAAACTGCCGATGCACGTCCATCAGTTGGCGTTGAACGAGGCGAGCGATACGTTGTTCGCCGTCGGCCACCACAAAATCGTGGTGTGCGAGTTCAAGGCCGATCCGCCGCCAGCCACGGATAAGCCATGAAGGTCCGCGAAGATCTGCGGTTGATCGAATCGGACGGTTGGTTTTTGATTCGCACGACGGGCAGTCATCGGCAATTTCATCATCCGGCCAAGCCGGGGACCGTGACAGTGGCGGGGCAACCGAATAAGACTGTACCGCCCGGAACGCTCAACAGCATTCTCAAACAAGCCGGACTCAAGGGAGAGGACTGATGTGCTATCTCGTGATCTATGAGCCCAGCGACGATGGCTTCGGAGCGTATGTTCCCGATTTGCCGGGCTGCGTCGCTGTCGGTGACACGCGAGCGGAGGTCGAGCAACTCATCCGCGAGGCGATCGCTCTGCACGTTGCCGATATGCGTGCGTCGGGGCAAACTGTGCCGGTGCCGACGACTCAAAGTGAACTCGTGGAACTTCAAGAGGTCTGAGCGTTCGGCGGGACTCCGTCGAGCAAACCACTTTCAACAGGAGCTTTCTCATGTCTCGATCCACTCGTCGTGATTTTCTGAAGCACAGTGCCGTTGCCGGAGCCTCGGCCGCGTTCACCGCCGCCAGTTGGAACCGAGTTTACGGGGCGAACGACAAGCTCAACATCGCGTCGGTCGGGCCGGGGGGCAAAGGCTGGTCGGACCTCATCGAGACGGCCAAGAGTCCGCACGTCAACGTCGTCGCGTTGTGCGACATTGACGAATCGACGAATCACCTTGGTCGCGCCGCCGAGAAGTTCCCGTCGGCGAAAAAGTTCTTCGACTACCGCAAACTGTTGGACGATGCGAACGCGAAGACGTTCGATGCGGTCATCGTTTCGACGCCGGATCACATGCACGCTCCGATTTCGTTGCCGGCGATGCAGCTTGGCAAGCATGTGCATTGTCAGAAGCCGCTAACGCACACGGTGCATGAAGCTCGGCAGATGCGGCTGGCGGCGAAGACGTACAACGTCGTCACGCAGATGGGAAACCAAATCCAGTCGCACGAGTTCTATCGCACAGCGGTCAAGCTGGTGCATGACGGAGCGATCGGCAAAGTCAAAGAGGTCTATTCATGGCAGAGCGGTGCGATGGGTTGGATTCTCGCCGACGACCGCCCGGCCGGCGAAGACTCGTTGCCATCGACCGTGCATTGGGACGAATGGCTCGGAGTCGCTCAGCCGCGGCCGTTCAAGAACAAGATCTATCACTCATTCAATTGGCGCGCTTGGCAGGATTTTTCCAACGGCCAGCTTGGCGACTTCGGTTGTCACATCCTCGATCCGGTCTTCATGGCGTTGAAGCTGACGTCACCGACCAGCGTGTTTGGAGATGCTCCGAAGCTCAACAAGGAAATCTGGCACAAGTGGTCGACGGTCATCTACGAGTTCCCCGGCACGGAATTGACCGGCGGCAAGCCGATCACCGTGACGTGGTTCGATGGCGATGGCCACAAGCCGGCGAACGATCTCGTCGGAGTACCGGCCGGATTTCAGTTGCCCGGTTCCGGCTCGGTGCTCGTCGGTGAGAAAGGCTCGCTGCTGATCCCGCACGTCGCTCCGCCGAAGCTCTTTCCGGAAGAGAAGTTCGCGGACTTCAAAATCCAAGTGGTTCCCGCTCGCGACCACTACGTTTCGTGGGCGGACGCCTGTCGAGGCGAAGGGCACACGACTTCGCTGTTCGATTACTCCGGCCCGCTGACCGAGACCGTGTTGCTCGGCACGATTGCAATTCGGCTCCCGGCTCAAACACTGCGTTGGAACACGGCCGAGTTGAAATTCGCGAACAACGATAAAGCGACCGCTCTGCTGACGAAGCCGTATCGCAAGGGTTTCGAGCCGAAGTGGCTGTAGGCGAGTCGCGATTCGAGTCGCCCGGACGCCTACGTCCGGGCGGTTCGATTGTCCGGACGTAGGCGTCCGGACTACGCGCAGCGGTCGGCGATCCGCTGCCAGAGCATCGCGCTGGCGAGCGTCCCGCGATGAAAATCGGCGACGGCGAAATGTTCGTTGGGGCTGTGCAGGTTGTCCGTGTTCTGACCCCATCCGAGCAGCAGCGTGTCTACGCCGAGCAGTTCCTTCAGCGTGCCGACGACGGGAATCGAACCACCTTCGCGGATCATCACGGGCTTCGTGCCGAAGGCTTCTTGAATCGCGCTCCTGGCGGCGTCCATGAATGGGCTGTTGGCGTCGGCGATGAAGCCGGGGCAGCCGTGGGATTCAACGAACTCTAGCCGGCAACCGGGCAGCAATTGTTTCTGCAAGAATTGGCCGAGCGACTTGGTCAGCTTGTGTGGGTCTTGGTTTGGGACCAGTCGGCAAGTGATCTTCGCCGAAGCCCACGACGGGATGATCGTCTTCGGTCCTTCGCCTTGATAACCGGAGGTGAGACCGTTGATCTCGCAAGTCGGCCGCGCCCAGCGACGCTCGGTCGAGGTGAAGCCGGTCTCGCCCCAACTGCTTTCGACACCGACGCTGGCCAGGAAGTCCCGTTCGTTGAACGGCAGAGCGGCGAAGCCGGAGCGTTCGGTGTCGGTCAGCGGTTTGACGTCGTCGTAGAAGCCGGGGATCTCAACTCGGCCGTTCGCATCGTGCAGTGAGGCGATCAATCTCGCAAGTGCGGTGGCGGGATTCGTGATTGCTCCGCCGAAGATGCCGCTGTGCAAGTCTTGCTTCGGTCCGATCAGACGGACTTCACAGGCGAGGATTCCGCGCAGGCCGTAGGTGATGGCGGGGATGTTCGGCGCGTACTGGCTGGTGTCGCTGATGACGGCGATGTCGCTGCGCAGCTTCTCGCGATTGGCGGCGAGGAACACATCGAGATTGTTGCTGCCGACCTCTTCTTCCCCCTCGATGACGAACTTCACGTTGATCGGAAGTTTGCCAGTCGCCTTGAGCCACGCGGCAACGGAGAGCACATGCGTCAGCATCTGACCTTTGTCGTCAGTCGCTCCGCGCGCCCAAATGCAGCCGTCACGCACGTCCGGCTCGAAGGCGGGCGTCACCCATTTGTCGAGCGGGTCAGGCGGCTGCACGTCGTAGTGGCCGTAAATCAGCACGGTCGGAGCGTTCGGTTTCTCGGCCTTGAGCCACTCGGCGTAGACGATCGGATGCCCGGCGGTCTCGACCAGTTCCGTGGTTAAATTCGCGGAGGCGAGTTGATCGCGAACGAACTCCGCCGCGCGCCGCACATCCGGTTTGTGAACCGTGATGGCGCTCACGCTGGGGATTCGCAGCAGGGCTTTCAGAGTTTCGAGGGCGTCGGATTGGTGCGCTTGAAGATATTGGACGACGGTTTGCATGGAAGTCCTTCGAGACAAAACGGTATTACGGCATTCGGCTGACGGCGATCGGCATACGGCCGGATCACGGCTTCAGTGAAATCGGCAGGGCGTCGATCTTGGCGGCGAGGATGAAATCGTTTTCGGACAGGCCGCCGATGGCGTGCGTGTAGATTTCGATGGTCACGTTGCGATAGCTCTCGATGTGGACGTCGGGGTGATGGCCCTCGCATTCGGCCATGCAGGCGACATGATTCAGGAAATTCATCGCGGCCATGTAGTTCTTCACGACCCACGATTTGCGGATCCGTTCGTGGTTCGCGGTCAGTTCCCAGCCGGTGAGATGCTTGATCTGAGCCTCGGCTTCGGCCGAAGTCAGTTTGGGAACGCCCCCTTCGCAGGGAGCGCACTTCTTGCTGCGGAGTTGGTCGCATGTTTGAATCGGGACGCTCATGGAAAACTCTCAATTGGTCGTTTCAAAACTAGCACGACGCGCAAGCGAGTGGCTGGGGGCTTCGACGGACCACTCGCTTGCGCGTCGTGCTGATTCTGTCGTGGTCGAAAGGTTATGGCGAACGGTCAAGACAGTATCTCTCGCAGCACATTTCCATGCACGTCGGTCAGGCGAAAATCTCGGCCGCCGAAGCGGAAGGTCAGACGTTCGTGGTCGATGCCGAGCTGATGCAGTAGCGTGGCTTGCAGGTCGTAGGGCGTGACGATGTTTTCGACGGCGTGATAGCCGTATTCATCGGTCGCTCCGTAAGTCATGCCGCCGCGAATGCCGCCGCCAGCCAGCCACAGCGAAAAGCCTTGCGGATTGTGATCGCGGCCGGTGCTCCCTTGGGCAAACGGAGTACGGCCGAACTCGCCCGTCCAGACGACGATCGTGTCGTCGAGCAATCCGCGCTGCTTGAGATCGGCTAGCAGCGCGGCGATCGGTCGATCTACGATCTCGGCATTCTTTTGATGGTCCCCTTTGATGTTGTCGTGCGAGTCCCACGGTGAGACAAAGCGGATGCCGCCGACGCAAGTCAGCTCGACGAACCGCACGCCGCGTTCCAAAAGCCGCCGAGCCAACAAGCACTGCCGCGCGTACCGAGCCTCGAACGCATTCGACGAATTGAGGCCATACGCTTCGAGCGTCGCGGGGGACTCATCCTTGAAGTCGGCGACTTCGGGGACCGAGCGTTGCATCGCGAACGCGAGCTCGTAATTGCGGATCGCCGATTCGATTTGCTCCTCGCCGCTGCCGATTCGGCCGGCGAAGTCGCGGTCGTTGTCAGCGATGAACCGCAGTTTGTTGAGCTGCTGTCCAGGCTTCGGCTCGTCCGGTTGGATGTTGTCGACGACGGGCGTATTTAAGCCGACGTGAAACAGCGACGCCTCGTGAACCGCCGGCAGGAAACCGCTCGAATAGTTCGCGATTCCGCCCAGCGGTATCTGCCCGCCATTGACGACCACGTAACTCGGCAAGTTTGCCGACTCGCTGCCGAGCCCATACGAAATCCACGCTCCCATGCTCGGATGCCCGGTCAGCGGATGCCCGGTGTGCAGCATGTAGCACGACTGAGCGTGCTCGCCGAACGGCGTCTGCATCGAGCGGATCACGCACAGGTCATCGACGTGCTGAGCGATGTGTGGAAACAGACTGCTGACCGGAATCCCCGAATCACCGTACTGCTTGAACGTGAACGGCGAACCGAATGTCGAGCCGTTGTTCTCAAACTGCGTCGTCTCGATTTTCATTTTGAACGGCTGGCCGTGCTCGGCCGTCAGCCGCGGTTTTGGGTCGAACGAATCGACCTGCGACACGCCGCCATCCATGAACAGCATCACGACACGCTTGGCCTTCGGAGCGAAATGCGGGTTGCGGAGCGAGGAATTCGGAGCGTCGGCCTGAGCGTGATCGGCCAACAGTCCCCGCAATGCGAGCGCACCGAAGCCCATCGCGCTGCGTTGCAGAGCGTCACGGCGAGTCAGGCATCGTTGGTCGATCATCGCTTCCTCTTTCTCAGCGCAGGTACAGGAACTCTTTCGTGTTGATCAAAGCGTGTGCGAAATCATGCCAAAGATACTGGTCGGTTTGCCAACGGTCGCCGTCGATTTCCAGCAGTGCGGCTTGAGACTTCAGAAAGGCGATGTTGCGAGCCACCTCGGCGTCGGTCGCTGGCCGAGAAAACAGTATCAGCCACAGTGCTTGGAGCCGAGCTTCCGGAGTTGGCTGCGAGCGAATCCGTTCGGCCAGCAGTCCCGATTGTGCTCCGACGAACGCGTCGTTGAGCAGCGCCAGACTTTGAGCCGGCACGTTGGTGACATTTCGTTCGCCGACGGTCAGCACGGGCTTCGGTTGATCGAATGCGATGAGCAGTTGCTGCGGGTAATTGCGGCGAGCTTCGAGGTAGATGCTGCGGCGACCGTTGCCGTCGGGCGGGCCGGACAGAGGATTCTCGAAATCCTTGAAGCCGGTTCGCAGCGGCAACGGCACACCGAGTCCCCCTTGAGTGCGATCCAATCGGCCGGCGACGAACAGCAACGAGTCGCGCAGCGACTCGGCTTCCAACCGCCGCACGCTGGCGTGTGAGAGCAGCCGGTTGTTCGGATCGCGTTCACGCGCGGCAGGAAAGGCTTCGGTCGAAAGCTGAAACGTGCGGCTGGTCAGCATCAGCCGCAGCATGTGCTTGATCGACCAGCCCGATTCGACGAACTCGGCCGCCAGCCAGTCGAGCAATTCGGGATGACTCGGCTGCTCACCGAGTGCCCCGAAGTTATCGACGGACTTCACGAGCCCGACCCCAAACACATGCTGCCACAACCGATTGACCATGACTCGCGCAGTCAGCGGATTGCGCGGATCGACGACCGCCTCGGCCAGTTCGCGTCGGCCACTGCCGTGTGTCCCGCCGTCCGGTCCCCTCTCCCTTTGGGAGAGGGCTAGGGTGAGGGATCCGGAACGCGGATGAACTTCAATGCCCAGCGATTCGAGAGCCGCTTTCTCAATTCGGGAGTCCTGAGATGTCAGAGCGTCGATTGTTCCGACACCCTCACCCGGCCTTCGGCCACCCTCTCCCCGGGGGAGAGGGGGCTTCGATGTGGCCGTTGCCGGTTCCGCGGCAAGCACCTCTAAATATCGTCGCGGCACCGTTGCGCCCGCGCGGCGATGGTTGCCGCGGGGGAAGAGGTGTTCGTCGAAGCCTTGCTCGTCGGTGACGCCTCCGATTCGCGTCGGGACGGGGATTTGGATTTCGAGATCTCGATACCGCGTGAGCAATCGGGTCAACTCGTGATCAGCCGGAGCTTCATTGAGCAACACGCCGGAACGCAGCAACTCATCGACGAACCGAGCTTGCTCGTCGGTGCAGCGTTCATCGGCCCAGGCGTTGATCGCATCGCCAGCCAGCGCCGTCACCTTTGTCACGAGTGCTGGCCAATTCGGCTCGGCTTGCCACAATTCGTCCGGCACCGGCGAAGAAAGTTCTGGTGCGCCCGACTGATCGTGAAACGCGACCGCTCGCACGGCCACTCCGCTGCGGCCGTCGGTGTTAAGAATTCGCGCATCGGGATGCTTGCCGGGATACGGCATCTCGTCGCGCGGGATGATTTCGAGATACGCTCGCCGACCGGCCCAAGCCTCGCGAACGGCGAGCGTGATCCACCGCAATCGCGGCTCGTTGAGCAGCGGCATCACCTGCGTGAACAGCACTCCGTCCGCGACAAAATTCTCGATGACCAACCGCACGCGAGCGTTGTTCGTTCCGCCCGCCAACACGCTGATGAACTTCATGTCGAGCGTGAAATTCGGCGACCGCAACGTGCCGCCGTGCTTGTTGCTGATCGAATGCGTGTTGCGGCTGCGTGGCAGAATCGTCGTGAGAACATTGCTGCCGACCGGCGACACCGCGAACTCGCCGGCGGCGGACGTCTGTGAAAAATTGTCGGTCGCGAACCAATCGCCGCTCTTCGTCAGCAGCCCCGCTGGAACGGTGTCGGTGAACTCGACGAACCAGCGGAATCCGGCGGTCGTTTTCGAGCGGCGTTCACCAAATGCCCGCCGCTCGTTCACCAGATCGGTCCACAGCTTCGAATCGATCGCGTCGTGGGGCACGTTTCCAACGTGCCCGGCCTTTTGATCGGCGGGCACGTTGGAAACGTGCCCCAC
>CAMDPK010000003.1 GCA_945904015.1 Candidatus Kuenenia stuttgartensis
GCGACTGGCCGCCCTACGAACCCTGAAACCGACCATCCACCCTCAACCAGCTTTTCCGAAGTTCAAAATCACATTCTCGCAAACCGCACTCGCGACTTGATCACGCCGCTCGCAAACGACAAACCCAGACTTATTCAACAGGCTGCTAAATTCCCGCCCGAAAATGGTCTGATCTCCAAAGATTCTCCGACCCGATCGACTGCTCATGCCCGAAATCGCTGAAAACGCCGCCGCCCCGACCGATCGCCAAGCGCTGCTCAACGAGCTGCGGTGGAAGAAATTCCCTGTGCTGGACGACGGATTTGTCTGTCTGGTGGACATCATGGGGGAGGACAGCTCGATCGTACAGGCGGCTCGCGTCAGTTACGGCGAGGGGACGAAAAAGGGATCCGACGACCGGACGCTGATCCGGTATCTGTTGCGGCACCGGCACACGACGCCGTTCGAAATGGTCGAGTTGAAATTCCTCGTCCGCGTGCCGATGGATTGTTGGCGGCAGTGGATTCGGCATCGAACGGCCAATGTCAACGAGTACAGCACTCGGTACTCGATCGCGATTGATTCGACGCAGACGACTCCGGCTGACGAGTGGCGGACGCAGTCGCAAACGAATCGGCAAGGGAGCGAAGAAATGCTGCCGGCCGATGTCGGCGAGAAACTCACCGCCGCCGAACGCGAACTGCAAGAACTGACTCGTCGTGTCTATCAAGACCGGCTCGATCTCGGAGTCGCGCGCGAACAGGCTCGCAAGGACTTGCCCCTCTCGACGTACACCGAGGCGTATTGGAAAGTCGATCTGCACAACCTGCTGCACTTTTTGGCGCTGAGGATGGACTCGCACGCGCAGCTCGAAATTCGCGAGTACTCGGCGGCGATTGGACGGAAGATCGTGCAGCCGCTGCTGCCGATGGTGTGGGAAGCGTTCGAGGACTATCGCCTGCACGCGTCCGGATTGTCTCGGCTGGAGATCGGTTGCATCCAACGGTTGATGCAGCACGCGGCAGCGAATGGCCGAGTGCCGCCGCTGTCGACCGAGGATTTCCTCGCCGTGCAAGACCCCTCGTGGCGTGAACTGACTCGCAGCCGCGAACGCGATGAATGCCTCGCGAAGTTGCAAGAGTTGGGCTTGGTCACACGGTAAGTGGAGCACGTTTTCAACGTGCTCGTCACGGGCACGTTGAAAACGTGCCCCACTATTTCTGTTGCAGGTATTCCTCGATCCGCTCAGACTTACGAGTGAGATACGGGATGTGCGAGTTGTTGGCGTCGATGAAGCGTTGCAGGTAGCGCAGGTGCTGCTCGAATTGCTCGGTGAATTTCAAGTTCTCCTGATCGCGCCAGGTGCTGCTGAGCGAATGCAATTGCGCGGACAACGCCGTCGTCCGGTCGGTCAAGTCTTGGTTGAACTGCTTGAGCATCTGTGCGAAGAGCCGCAGTTCACCGGGATCGACAATGGCTTGAGTCATGATGGGTCGAGAGTCCAGAGTGGAGAGTCAAGAGAGTCGGCTCAGACAGAGCCGACAACGGCGGACAGTTTAGCGAACAGTCGATCGACTTCACGTCGAGTTTCTTCGTCGAGTCGGAATGCGACCGGGCCGCGAATGAGTGTGTTCGGGAAGATGCCTTGCTTGTGCAGCAGATATTTTTCGACGGCCAGGAATCCGTCGAGTCCGGTTTGAAGCGCCACCAGAGCAGAGAGCGGCAATGAGAGGTCGTAGGCTCGGCGGTCGTCGCCAGCTTGCAAGGCTCGCCACAAGGCGACGAGCGTGTCGATCAAGTCGGCTCCGGGCATCGTGCCGACGATGCCTCGGCGGAAACTGTCGACCAGTGCGATGCCGCCGCTCCCCTCGAAGACCGCTGCTTGACCGTTGGTCGCGTCGCGAAGTTCTGAAAGGCGTTGGCCGATCGGCACCGCTTCGGGTTTGAAGAGGACTCGCGGATGAAACTCGCGCCACAGCCGAGCCTGCAAAGCGATCGACATCGGTCGGCCGACGTAGCCGCTGGCGTCTTGCACGATCAGCGGGATCGAGACCGCCCGCAACAGCCGCTCGAAGTACCGAAGCTGCTCGTCCTCACCGACTGAGACTGAGACCGGCGGGATCGCCATCAGCGCGGTCGCGCCGGCATCGGCCGCGTGTCGCGCGAGGCGTTCGGCGGTGTGTGAACTTTCCGCTCCGACGCTGATGACGACCGAGCCACGAGAGCCTGCGAATCGGCAAGCGTGCTCGGCCAGCGTTTCTCGTTCGTCGGTCGAAAGCCGCAGCGTTTCCGAGACCATCGCCATCACGATGCCGTCGGCCCCGCGATCGAAGAGCCAGTCGATTTCACGGCGGAGCGTGTCGAAGTCGATGGATTCGTCGTCGTGAAACGGCGTCTGAAAAACGGGGAGAACACCGGCGAGGTTTTTGGGCATGGTGACGTGGAGAATGACGGATTCCGAATGAGCCGAGAAGGCTCAGCCGGCAACGGTTTTTGGGATGCGGTTGAGACTGTCCTCTGTCGGAGTTCGCCGCCTCTTGGTCTTTGGGGACATCGTCATTCGGACTTCCACTGTGCCGTTCGTGCCGGACAATTGGGTCGGCGAAGATTCACCGGTCGAAGGGACTCGACGAACATCGCCGAGCGTGCGGCGGCACGATCTGCCGGTTTTTTGTGTTGTCTGGAGCGGCTCGCGGCGGACGTGTGCGGCTGCAAGAATCCGCCACATTGTTCTTGACGCTTCCGGGTTCCGGGACGATCTAATACCGAAGCGTGTCGGCGGAGCGCCGACGAAAGACGAGGCAGGATGCCGCATCGCAGACCAGCCGCACGGGTGGCGGCAAGGAGTTCTCTCATGGTGTGGCACATTCACGGTTGGTTTGGTCGGCAAGGTCGGCAAATTCAGAAACGTCTTGGTTTGGTCGCAGTGACCGCCGTGGCTTCGGTCGGCATGACGCTGTTGGCCACCGCCGATGCTCCGCGAGCCGGTGACGCTCAGCGAAAAATCGAACGGCAGGTGGCGTTCGGTGAGTTCGCCGCGGCGATCAATGCGGCAGGCGAAGTCGACGATCCGAAAGAACGAGCGAATTTGCTGGGCATGATCGCGAACGCTCAATTGAAAGCCGGCGATGCTTCGGCCGCGCGCGGCACCACGCGACAGATGGATCAATCGCAGCGACCACAGGCTGCTCAACAGCAAGCTCGGCAGCAGGCGCTCAACGGCGGCGTGATGGCCGACTTCCAATCGCTGATGACGTTGATCGAAACTGAAACCAGCGGCCCGTGGCTGAACACCGGCGGCGAAGGCGGCACCATGACCGAATACCAGCAAGGTGTTGCGGTCAGCCCCAACGGTTTGCTGTCGTCGCTCAAGAAAGAGGAACACACCGGCCGCTTGAAGGCGTTGGGAGTCGCCGCTCGCAAGGCCGATTTGAATGCCGAAATCGCTCAGCAATCCGACCTGCGGTTCGTGTCGCTGACACAATTGGAACGAGCAGCCTCGGCGCGGTTGACCGAGGGCCGTCCGATTGTCGAGACGATGAAGAATCTCGCGGGGATCACGCAGCTCAAGTACGTCGTCGTGGATCCGAAGTCGCGTGACGTGCTGATCGGTGGCCCGTCGGAAGCCTGGAAATACGACAGCAACGGCAATCCAGTCGGTGTGAAGAGCGGCCGGCCGACGTTGCAACTCGACGATCTGGTCACGGTGCTGCGGACGTTCTCGAACGAAGGCCCGCAGAACTTTGGTTGCTCGTTCAATCCACGCCCGGAAGGACTCAAACAAATCCAAGCGTTCGTCGAGCAGTCGAATGCTCGCGGCCCGTTGGATTCCGGCGCGGTGAAAGGTTGGGTCAATCAACTGCAAAACAAGCTCGGCCCGCAGGACATTGAACTGTGGGGCGTGCCGCGCGACTCGCGCGTGTCTCGCGTCGTCATCGAAGCCGATTACCGGCTGAAGATGATTGGCATCGGCAAGCTCGAAGGGGGTCCGCACGTCCCCAGCATCTTCGAATTGCTGACTGTCGAAGAACAGAAATCGAGCAAGCTGGACGCTCTGCGTTGGTGGCTGACGATGAAGTACGACGCGATCCTGCACAGCCCGGATCACAACGTCTTTGAAATCCAAGGCCCGTCGGTGCAGTGCCTGTCCGAAAATCAGTACTTCACCGAAAAAGGTGAACGAGTCGGGACCGGTCAAGCCGATGCGACCAACCGCACGTTCGCCGCGAACTTCACGCAGCATTACGCCGAGTTGGCTCAGCGCGACATCGCGTTCGCCGATTTGCAAAACGTCTTCGACCTCGCACTGGTCGCAGCGCTGTTGAAAAACGAGGGCATCGCCAATCGTATCGGCTGGGAGGCCGGCTCGTTCGCGTCGCACGGCATGTACGAGCCAGCGGTCTACGCGGCTCCTCGTGAAGTCGAATCGGTCGCCAACCATCGCGTCTATCGTGGCAAAGACATCGTCGTGCAAGTGGCCGGCGGTGTCCGAGGCGACCTGATGTCGGTCGTCCGCGATCGCGACGTAATGAAGTCGTCCACGACATTGAAGGACATGACCGCTCACGCCGCCCCCAGCAACCAGCCGCAAGGCCGCTGGTGGTGGGACGCGAAATAAGCCGGAGGATGAGCACTCTTGCCCGTCACTGTCATGACTTGAAGACGGGCAGGAGTGCCCATCCTACGAAACACAAACCCGCCGCAGCTTTTCAGCCGCGGCGGGTTTTAGTTTTGAAGGCGAGAGCGGGCGACGAGATTCGAACTCGCGACGTACAGCTTGGGAAGCTGTCACTCTACCACTGAGTTACACCCGCAAGTGGCTGGTACGTTAGCTCGGCGAGTGGGCTTGTCAAGCGGCGGTTGGCGTCCGTCGAAACCCGTGATCGAGTCGGATAACATCGCGCCTCGGCACACATCTGCACCTCGTCTCGAAGTCGAGTTCGTGCAGAGCAACGAAGGAACAAGCAGCGATGGCTTTGGACTTCTACGCGGTTTTGGGAGTGAAGAAGGACGCCTCGGCGGACGAGCTTCGCAAGGCGTACAAAAAGCTGTCGCGCGAAAATCATCCGGATCGCAAGCCAAACGATTCGGCCGCGTCCGAGAAGTTCAAGCAGGTGCAAGAGGCGTGGGACGTGCTCGGCGATGCGACGAAGCGGCAGCAGTACGATCAATTCGGATCGGCATTCGGTCCGAACGGGCCGCAGTTTCAACAGGGCGGCCAGCGGCGAGGCGGTGCTGGGCCGGTCGACTTCCAAGAGATGTTTGGTGGCAACGTCGATCTGGGCGACTTGCTTGGCGGGATGTTTGGTGGTGGCGCGGGCGGTTCGCCTTTTGGTCCGCAGGCCGGTCGTCGCGGCCGAGCCGCACCAGGGGCGAACATCGAGGCGGAAATCGAAATCCCGTTCGTGGTTGCCGCTGAGGGGGGCACTCAGGATCTGCAATTGGACCATGCGGGGAAGCGTGAACGGCTGAGCGTGAAGATTCCGCCGGGCGTCTCATCGGGCAGCGTGATCCGGCTCGCGGGACAGGGCCAAACGGGACGAAGCGGCGGACCGGCGGGAGATTTGTTGGTCACGATTAAGGTTGCCCCGCACTCTTATTTTCGTCGCGAGGGGTCAGACCTGTTGATCGATGTGCCGATTACCGTCAGCGAGGCGGCACTGGGGACGAAGGTCGAAGTCCCGACGTTGGCCGAGGGTCCGATGGTTGTCACGATCCCGCCTGGCACGTCCAGCGGCGCGAAGTTGCGTTTGCGCGGCAAAGGAGTGCCCGACCAGAAGACACGTGCTCGCGGTGATTTGTATGTCGTGATCAAATTGGTGCTGCCGCCGAAGCTCGATGACGCGACACGCGGCTTTTTCGAGCAGATTGCGGCGGCGGCTCCGTATGATCCACGAGTTGGTTTGTGGTAACGCCAAATCCGGGGGTAATCCGTGAGCTCCAATCGTTTCCGAAATCACCAACGATGGTTGTTCTGCGTGACCTGTGTCAGCGCACTGATGATCGGTTTGGTCGACGAGGATCGCTTCGGCGGGTTTGTTCGTGCTGACGAAGCTGTCCCAACGAAGGTGGCGGAGATGCCACTCGAGAACGCTTCGGAAGAGAAGGGGGGCAAGAAAATCACCCCCGACCAATTTCATGTCGTCGACGACACCGTGAAGTGGACGATCTTTCTGGTTGCCGTGAGCGGGTTGGGAACGGTTGTCGTCCTGACTTTGATTATCGTGGGGGCGCGACGGATGAGGCGGTTGACTCGGTCTGGTTTGCTGAAATCAAAATACGACGAGCTGGAATTGCTCCGCGAAAAGTACCGCCGCGAAGTCGAGGGTTTGGACACGCCGCCTCCGCCGAGTCGCGAGAAGTACCGATGACTTCGCCACGACATTCGCTGAAGTTTCCCAAAACCGTGCGTGTCCGCAGCCGTCTGGATTTCGCCGCGGTCTACGAACGGGGCGTGCGAATCAGCGACGGATGTTTGTCGTTGATCGCTTTGCCAAATGATCGCGCGACATCGCGGTTGGGTTTGGCGGTCTCGAAACGCTGCGGTAACGCCGTGCAACGCAACCGGCTCAAACGCCGGCTGCGCGAAGTCTTTCGCCAGTCGCGAGCGGAATTGCCGGCGGGCTTGGACCTCGTCGTGCAACCGCGAGCGGACACGCCGATCAAACTCGATGTTTTGCGGCAGTCGTTGGTCTCGCTGACAAGGCGAGCCGTCAAGAAGCTGGCTGGGCGAAGTCGCGAACCACAAACAGCCGTGGCCACGAACGGAGATTCGACGGTCGGAGATGAGTCATGATTTGGCTGCGCCGCCTGACGCTGATTCCCGGATGGCTGTTGATCGCGACCGTCCGGCTGTATCAGCTCACGCTGAGCCATCTCATTGGCCGCCAATGCCGCTTTCACCCGACATGCAGCGAGTATTTCATTCTCGCCGTCCGAAAATACGGAGCGGTGCGCGGAGCGTGGCGCGGGATTGGTCGCATTGTCCGGTGCCATCCGTGGAATCCCGGCGGAGTTGATTGGCCGTGAGGTGGATGATGACAAGGTGACAAGGTGAGGGGGTGACACGGTGATTTGTCTTCTCACCTTGTCACCGTGTCACCCCCTCACCTTGTCACACCTCACTCCTGACGAACTCGCTCCCTCAATTCACCCCCCGCCACTAGACTCCCGCCGAATAGTCGTCTCCATCCCCAAGAGGTCGTCTTGAATGAATCCCCAAAAGTCTTCTCTAATGAGCGTTGAACGTGTGTTGATCGACGGCAAGTGGCGAGTGTCGTCTGGTTCGCAGATTTTTCAGTCCGTCAATCCCGCGACGCGTTTGCCGCTGCCGCGCGAGTATCCCGTTAGCCCGTGGGCCGAGGTCGAACAAGCGATCCTCGCCGCCGCGCGCGCCTCGCGAGCCGTTCGCGACGTTCCGGGCGAAGTCTTCGCGAAATTTCTGGAACGCTTCGCCGAACGCATCGACGCCCGTTCGGGCGAGTTCATCGCGACCGCCAATCAAGAGACGGGGCTGCCGGTCGAGCCGCGTTTGAAAATCGCCGAATTGCCGCGGACGACGAATCAGCTTCGGCAAGCGGCGGCGGCGGCTCGCGATGGCGGTTGGTCGCTGCCGACCATCGACACGAAGACGAACATCCGCAGCCGCCTGGCAGCGATCGGACCAGTCGTCGTCTTCGGGCCGAACAATTTTCCGTACGCGTTCAACAGCGCGGCGGGAGGCGACTTCGCGGCCGCTGTCGCCGCCGGCAATCCGGTGATTGCCAAGGGGCACTCGTCGCATCCGAGCACAACTCGATTGTTCGCCGAAGAGGCCTTCGAGGCCGCTCGCGAGACTGGTCTTCCTCCGGCTTTCGTGCAATTGATCTATCGCACGAGCCACGAAGATGGCTGTCGTTTGGTCTCGCACCCGGCGATCGGAGCCATTGGCTACACCGGCGCTCGCGCGACTGGACTCGTGTTGAAGGAAGCGGCGGATCGTGTCGGCAAGCCAATCTACCTGGAACTTTCCAGCATCAATCCGATCTGCGTGCTGCCGGGAGTGCTCGAGGAACGCTCGGACGAACTGGCTGCTGAGTTCTCGACCAGTTGCCTGATGGGGACCGGTCAATTCTGCACGAACCCAGGAATGGTGCTGCTGCTGGCCGGCCCGCAAACCGAATCGTTTGTGAACGCCGTGCGAGCGAAGTTCGAATCTGCTCCGATCGGGACAATGCTCAGCGAAGGGGTGCTGCGCAACTTCGAGTCCAGTATTCAAGCACTCGTCGCGGCGGGGGCCGAAGTTCTGACCGGCGGACAAACAGGCGGAGGCAACGGGTTTTCATTCCGCAACACGCTGCTGAAAGTCACTGGCGAGAAGTTCCTGTTGAGTCCGCACGCACTGCAAACGGAAGCATTCGGCAACAGTTCGTTGTTCGTCATCGCGAAAGACGAAGCTCAGATGCTGGCGGTCCTCGACGCGCTCGAAGGCAACCTGACCGGCGCGATCTACAGCGCGAAGGACGGCCAGGACGATACGTTGTACTCGCGCATTGAACCGGCGCTGCGAGTTCGTGTCGGGCGGCTGATCAACGACAAAATGCCAACCGGCGTCGCTGTCAGTCCCGCGATGAATCACGGCGGCCCGTTCCCGGCGACCGGACATCCGGGTTTCACGGCGGTTGGCATTCCGGCGTCGATGCGACGCTTCGCCATGCTGCAATGCTACGACAGCGTCCGCCAGCATCGCTTGCCACCCGAACTGCAAGACAAAAACCCGCGTCCCGGCTTGTGGCGCAGCATCGACGGGCAATGGTCGCAAGCAGACGTGGGTTGACGAATCGCTCTTGCCCTGACTTGAGCAAACGCGGCAAACTCCCCGACCAATTCGGAGTCTGCGATGAAGACCGCTCGCCGCAAAGTCACGCTGAATCTCATGCCGATGCTCGATCTGATGCTGATCGTCATCTTCGCGCAATTCTTGGCGATGCGCGATCAGACGCAGCACGAAGAGGCTCGTGCGGCGCAGGCCATCTCGGAAGTCGAAACGACACGAGCCACTCTTGCCGAAGAGCGCCGCGAAGCTGAGATGCTTGCCGACAAGGCGCTCGATCAGCGCGACCTCGTGGGGCAACTGGCGGCCGAGTTGTTCAATCTGCCCGACGAAACGGTCGCGAAGCTACTGCGACAACGCTTCCGTGACGACGACCCGCCCAGCGACGACGAAATCGCCGCGATCCAGGAAGAGTTTCGACGTTTGAAAGGCCGGCGCGGGCAAGAGATCGTCAAGCACCTGATGACGTTCAACGAGATTCGCAAACGCTGCGAAGTCTGGGAACTGCACGTCGCCGAGTCCGGACTCACGTCGCTTAAAACCCCGGACGAACAAACTGAATTCCGCGCCGAGACTCCGGCTGCTTTCGCGATGAAGCTGGCCAACTTTCGCACCCGCAAGGAGTCCAAAAACCTTGTGCTGGTTCTGCTGACCTACGGGGACGTGACTGCCCCGATCTACGAAGCCGCTCTGACCGGATTGCCGCTGGCGATCGAGCGCATGCAGCTCGAAGCCGCCGGCCGGACACGTTTCGAATACGGGGTGCTGGGCATCGAACCGCGGCGGTCGACGGCGAAATGACATCCCGCTTCGTGCGACTTGGCTCGCATCGCCGCTCGCTCCATAATTCACCGACTTTGAACCCGCACTACGGAGCCGACTCATGACCGCGACCACTCCCGATATCCCGCGCGATGCCAGCCAAGAAGTTGTTGTGCAAGCTCAGGAGCTGCGCGACTGGATCGTGAAACTGTTGGTCAAGAAAGGGATGTTTGCCGTCGAGGCCGAGATGTGTGCCGACCGGTTGGTCGATGCCGACGTGCGAGGCATTCACTCGCATGGAAGCCGAGCCTTGCCGCGGTACATCAAGGCGATGGACGAAGGCAACATCGACCCGCGCGCCAGCATCACCACCGTTTGCGACACGCCGGCAATGGCGGTGCTCGAAGGCAACAAGGGCATGGGACATGTCGTCTCGACCAGAGCCATGCAATTGGCCATCAAGAAAGCGAAAGAAGTCGGCACTGGCACGGTCGCGGTGTCTCGCAGCCAGCACTACGGAGCCGCCTCGGTGTACGTGATGCTGGCCGTGAACGAAGGCTGCATCGGCTACAGCACGACCAGCACGGCCTACCCGACGGTGGCCGCGTATGGCAGCCAGCAAGCGGCGGTCGCGAACAATGCGTTCGCCTGGGGTGTGCCGAGCGTTGACGCTCCGCCGTTCGTGCTCGACATGGCCTGCGCCGAGGCGTCTTGGGGCAAGGTCGAATCGCGGAAGTTGTACGGCCTGCCGCTTCCCGAAGGCTGGGCGCTGGACGAGCAGGGCCAACCGACGACTGATCCGAAAGCCGTGAGAACGTTGTTGCCCGCAGCCGGAGCGCGCGGCTTCGGTCTGGCGTTCATGTGCTCGGTGCTGGCCGGGCCGCTGGTCGGAGGTCGCATGCCGATTCACAAGAAGCGTGACCCGTACCTCGAAGGCTCCGAGCATTTCTTCTACGCGATCGACCCGACGAAGTTTGGCGACATCGAAAAGTTTCATTCGCGGCTCGGCAGTGCATCGACGGAGATTCGTGGCCTCGCCCCGGCGGAAGGCTTCGACAAAGTCCGTTTGCCGGGAGAGCTCGAATGGGAACGAGCCGCACGCTGGCGAGTGGAAGGCATCCCGATCCATCGCGACCACGCCGCCGCGCTCAAGACCTTGGGCGAGTCGCTGAAGATCGTCGCGCCGATTGCGTGATGGTTTGTCGGTGGAGCAACTCCGCCAGTTGCCGGCCGGTGGTCGAGAACGGGTAGTTGGCGAACTCGGACGGTGCGATCCACGCGGTCGGATGTGTCGTGGTCAGTTCATTGTGCCCGCTCGTCTGAGCCAGCCAGCAGTCGAGCGTGATGCGGAACCGAGTGACGCTGTGTTTGAACTGAGCCAGCCGTTCGGTAATCGAAACTCGCGAGCCAAAGTCTGCGGCAATTCGTCGTTCGAGGTGCGAGCGTGTCTTGTAGTCCAGCTTTGTCGAAGCCCCGTCCATCTCGAACCGTGGAAAGTCCCACAGGCCCGCCCAGCGCTGGCCTTCGGGTCGGCGATAAATCAGAAAGCGGCCGGAGGACTCGATTGCGACGTACGCTTCGCGAGTCTCTGTGATTTCGGGACGGTGTTTCGGAGCGGGAATCTCGCTCTGTGTCTGCTCGGCCAGCGCGCGGCAGCACGACGCGACGGGGCACTCGTCACAGTGCGGTTCGGTCGGAGTGCAGATCGTTGCGCCGAGGTCCATCAACGCTTGATTGAACTCGCCGGGCGATTTTGTCGGGACGAGCTTTTCGGCGAACGACCACAACAACCGTTGGCCAGTCGTGGAGCGGGGGTCGTCACGAAATCCCAGCAGCCGGCAGTACAGCCGCAGCGTGTTCGCTTCGAGGATCGGAGCCGGACGATCAAACGCGAACGAGACGATCGCTCCCGCCGTGTATCGGCCGATGCCCGGAAACAGCAGGAGTTCGTCCACCGACTCCGGAAATACCCCGCCGTTCGCGGAGATCGTCTGCGCCGTCTTGCGCAGATTGCGAGCGCGTCTGTAGTAGCCGAGTCCCTCCCACAATCGAAGCACGTCGGCTTCATTGGCAGCGGCCAGCGCGGCGACGTTTGGAAAGCGATTGAGGAATCGTTCGAAGTACGGCTTCACGGCCGCGACGGTCGTCTGTTGCAGCATGATCTCGCTGATCCAAACTCGGTACGGGTCGCGGCAGTTTCGCCACGGCAGATCACGTCCGCCGCGAGCGTACCAGCGACGCAACGCCGCTCGAAATCGTCGCAACCAGTTCGCATCAATGTAGCCCTGTCGCTCCGCGACAGGACTGCCGGTCGTCGTTTTGGCTGATGGCGCGCCTCGGCGTCGTCGCACGTCTTATCCCCCATCGGCTTTCCTGTCGCGGAGCGACAGGGCTACTTTAGAAACTTCCGCAGCACGTTGGCCGTGATTCGCGAGACGTTGTCGTCGATCGGGATGCTGCTGGGCCAGCAGATCGAGCCGGCGGAAAACGTGCCGCCACCGGACTCGGTGTCGAAGATCGACATCTCCGCGCCGCCGTCGTCGGGGTTGAGGCCGCGTGCCAGCAATCGCGTATTCTTCGGGGAACTCGCCGAAATTTTGTCGGTCTCGTGGCCGGAGGCTCCGCCGGGGCAGCGGCGATGCAGACTCTTTTCGCCAAACGTGTCGCCGTTCTTCAGGCCCGTGCCCTCGAAGCACCAATGCTTGTCGTCGATCACTCGGTACGGTGCGCCGGTCATGATGCCCGCCGGCGTGAAGACGACGCCCAGTAGATTCGCTTCCGATTCGTGCCGCTTGCCGAGCCGGCTCTCGGCTCCGATCCCTTCGGGCCACAGGCTGGTCATCGCGCCGTTGTGGACCGTCATCGTGTCGTTGTCGTGCAGCGTGACTTCGCAGTTCACGCCGTTGCCGCCGAGGTACATCAGCCGGCCCCCCTCGTGGAAAACCCAGTGTTTCACCCGGTCGTACATTGTTCGCGTCCAATACTCCGGGTGCGTGCTGATGATGAGCACCTTGTACTTTGAGAGGTCGAGCACTCCGCCGTGAAGCTGCGTCTCAGAGTAGAAGTCGTACGCGAAGTTCTCACGCTCCAGCCAGCCGAGCAGCCGCCATTCGGCCGGAGCGATGTGACACGCGGCGCGGCCTTCGATGGGATCGGTGATCTGTTCGGAGAGGGCGATGTCGTTGATCGGCTCCGGCCGCTCGAACGACAGCGGGGAGTAGTCGTTCCAGCCCCACGTCTGAAACTTCGGATCGATATACCGAGCGATCTCCTGCCGCGAGTTGACGACCGGTACGTCGGGAAGCGCGTTTGCATGGATGTAGTTGCTGCGACCTCCGAAATTGTTGTAGCAGTTCCAAGTGATGTTCGACGCCAGCACCGCCACCGGGGCGGTCGGCTGGGCCGGAGCCACGACCCACGGGAACGCGAATGCCCGGCCCGACGCGGTGCTCGCGTGGAAGTAGTACAAGCCCGACCGTTGCGGAGCCTTGACCATCTGTTTCTGAGCCGGGCTGGTGTAGCCAAACTTGTTCCACTCGACGCCGGTCTGTGTGTAGTCGCCGTCGGGCGTGATTTGCATCATCGCTCGCGGCCCGTGCTCGTCGTGCCAGCCGAGTCCGCAGACACGCTCTTTCGTCCAGCCGTACCGCCACAGTTCCAGATGAAAGCATTCGGTTGAGTGGACACGGAACTCGGCCTCCTCACCGGATCGCACGCACTTTGGCCAAGCGTAGCCGAGCAACCCGTCGGACAGCAGCCGGAAGTGATGCGGCTGCGTGGTTGGCAACGTCAGACGGACTCGCTTGCTGCCGAAGCCGGGCCGTTGCAGTGTGACGACGTACTCGCCGCCCGGCAGGTCGAGATGCACGGAACCGCTTGCACGAGAACGCGACTCCCATGACTCGCCATGTGAGTTGACGAACTCCAGCAGAACGTCCGACAGCGCAACGTAGCGCTCGTCGCTGACAAACCCGATTAACATAGTGATGGTCTCCAACAATGGGAACGCATTGTGGTCTCGTGGGGCAGGTTTTCAACCTGCCTGTCACGAAATTCGGTTGGGTCAACCTGAGACCGTCCGGGCAGGTTGAAAACCTGCCCCACGAATGGAACTCGTGTTGCTGGGTTCTTGGGCCTCTGGTACAAGCCGCGCCCTTTGGAGACCTTGGGTCATGCCAACGGCGAGGTCAGGAGACCCACGCCGAAGTGCTGAGATGGAGAGACCGTATGAATGCGACTCAGTTCCTCGCCGCGTTGCATGAGTTGTTTGATGTCCGTGCGGGCACGATCCATAAAGACTCGGTGTTGCAGGACATTCCGGGCTGGAGTTCGATGACATTCATCGGCCTCATCGCGATGCTCGACGAAGAATTTGGAGTGCGCATCGCTCCTGGAACGATTCTGCGTTGCCATACCGTCGAGGATTTAATGGACGAAGTCATCGCCGACTCAAAACCCGCGATGATGGCGGCGTGAGCGGGGCGGCGGCTATCCTGTCCCCTCGCAAAAGCCCCCGAGAAATGATCCATGCAGGCGATTCTCAAAGCCATCGAGTACTACCTTCCGCCGCGGATTCTCGACAACCCGCAGTTGTGCGAGATCGCGCCCAACTGGTCGCCGCAGAAAATCCAAAGCAAGACGGGCATCCAAGAACGCCGCATCTCCGAAGAAGAAGAGCTGTCGTCTGATCTCGCCGTCAAAGCGGTCACGAAGCTGTTCGAGTCGGGAGCGTGCAAGCCGGAAGACATTGACTATTTGATGCTCTGCACGCAGTCGCCCGATTATTTCCTGCCGACCACCGCGTGCCTGCTGCAACATCGACTCGGCCTGCGGACCAGTTGCGGGGCGCTGGACTTCAACCTCGGCTGTTCCGGTTTCATTTACGGCCTCGGCATGGCCAAAGGGCTGATCGAAACCGGTCAAGCCACCAACGTGCTGGTCGTGACCGCCGAGACGTACACGAAATTCATCACGCCGACTGACATGTCAGTTCGCGCGCTGTTCGGCGATGCCTCGGCCGCGACGTTGATCACCGCTCAAGAACCGTTCGACGGCAGTGTCCCCGCGATCGGGCCGTTCGTGTACGGCACAGACGGCAGGGGAGCCAAAAACCTCATCGTTCAAACCGGTGGGATGCGCAAGCCGGTCGCCGGCTTCGCCAGCGGCGGTGGCGACGAGGACGCCGATGAGCATGTCCTGACTCCGCCGACGCTCTACATGAACGGGCCGGAGATTTTTCTCTTCACGCTCGATGCCGTGCCCGATTTGGTCGCCGGCATCTGCAATCGAGCTGGCATCACCTTCGACGACGTCGATCTGTTCGTCTTCCACCAAGCCAATGAATACATGCTGCGACACCTGCGGGACAAAATCGAAATCCCGCCGGATCGTTTCTACGTTTCCATGAGCCACTGCGGCAACACGGTTTCGTCCACGATCCCCATCGCGTTGAAAGAAGCTCACAAAGCCGGACGCCTCAAAACTGGCGACCGCGTCATGCTGATTGGCTTCGGTGTCGGTTACTCATGGGGTGCGACAATGCTGCGGTGGGCGATGTGATTTTAGAGTTGAAATTTCAGATTTGAGATTTCAGATCAGCTCTCGGAAAGGATTCCGATATGTCTCTCGATCTCCTCGCCACGGATGGCGGGTTGCCTGTTCGCCAAAAACCATTTGCGCCTTGGCCGGTGTTTGACGAAGCTCAATGCGATGCCGTGCAGGCGGTGCTCAAGTCCGGCAAAGTGAATTACTGGACCGGGCAAGAGTGTCGGTTGTTCGAGAAAGAATTCGCCGCTGCGGTTGATTGCGACCACGCGATCTCGCTAGCCAACGGAACGCTGGCGATCGAGTTGGCGTTACATGCGTTGGGAATTGGGCCGGGAGATGACGTGATCGTCCCGCCGCGCACATTCATCGCGACGGCGAGCGCTGTGTGGGCGAGAGGTGCTCGGCCGATCTTCGCTGACGTCGATCTGGTCAGTGGCAACCTGTCGGCCGAGTCGATCGAAGCCGCGCTGACGCCGAACACGAAAGCCATTATTCCAGTCCACATCGCCGGCTGGCCGTGTGAGATGGACAAGATCATGGATCTGGCTCATGACCGTGGACTGTTTGTGATCGAGGATTGCGCGCAGGCTCACGGCGCGACCTACAAGGGACAGCCAGTCGGTTCGATCGGGCACATCGGCACGTTTTCGTTTTGCCAGGACAAGATCATCACGACCGGTGGCGAAGGCGGGATGCTCGTGACCAATCGCAAAGACTTGTGGGGCCGCGCGTGGAGCTACAAAGATCACGGCAAAGATTGGGATTCCGTTTACAACCGCGAGCATCCGACGATCTTCAAATGGACTCACGAGTCGCTCGGCACGAATTGGCGCATGACGGAGATGCAAGCCGCGATTGGCCGCTGTGCTTTGCGCGAATTGCCGAATTGGGTGCAGGCCCGCCGTCGCAATGCGGCAACGTTGGACGGTGCCCTGTCACGCATTCCCAGCATCCGCACCGAGACATCCAACAGCGATTGTGGCCACAGCTACTACAAGCACTATGCCTTCGTGCGATCGGAGCTTCTTCGATCCGGTTGGACTCGCGACCTGATCGTGAAAGCGTTGCAGAAGGAAGGCATCCCCTGCGGCAGCGGCATCTGTTGTGAGATTTATCAGGAATCCGCGTTCGAGGCCGTCGGTCTCAAACCTGTTCAACGACTGTCGAACGCTCGGCAATTGAGTGACACGAGCCTGATGTTCGTCGTCCACCCGACTCTCAGCGAACCGGACATGCTCGACACCGGTCGCGCTGTCGCCAAGGTCATGTCGCACGCGACGCAGCGATCGCTGATACCGCTCGCGCGAGCCGCGTAGTTCGGCAATTGTTGCCGCTTTTGTGCTGCATTGGCACAGATCACGGAATCGCAATCGTCCGTGTGACCGTCAAAGTTTGCTCATCTTCCCACCGGAAGACGTCCGAAAAAGCTGATGGGCGAAGTCGCGCCCGCTGGGATGGGTTCGAGGTCTGCTCTCAAGACGAGACACAGATTCTCCACCCAGTCCCAACAGCAGACGCAGTCGGTGAAGGAGCAGACAATGTCGCAGGGATGCCTGATGCAGCCGGGCCTGACGGGCGGCGAGTTTTCCCGCAAGGTCTTTCCGCCCGCAGCCGTGCCACGCACTCGCAAGCTGTTCGAGCAAGCGTGGATGAATCTCTTTGGCACGCTGACGTCAGAAAAGTTGGCAGTTCGAGTGTTTGTCGATTTCGTGGTCGCCAATGTTGTGTTGGTTCAGGGAGCGATCGTTCGTTTGGCGGCAAACGGTGGTCTAAGCTGGGACAACCCAGTTGGCCAACTTTTCGACAAGGTCAACGCCACCTATTTGATGAATGCCGGCTGGTTTGGACTTTCGGCCGTCGTGCTGTTCGCTTTGACGGGCGTCTACAAGCCAGTGCCGTTTTCACGAGTGCAGCAGCGGTTGTCGGCGATCGCGTTGGCGAGTGCGATCGGCTTGATCGCGCACCTCATTCTCGGAGCCTTCGCGTTCGACAAAGCTCAGCAAACACTGGAGGTTGGCTTGCCGGCTTGGACGCTGCTGTGCGCGGTCGTCGCAGCGGTGCGGTATTCACGCATGAAAGTGGGCGAACATTTCCGAGTGGTCTCGCGCGATGAGGTGGCGAATACGAAGATTGAAGCCGTGCTCGTCGTCGGTGGTGCGGGTTACATCGGTTCGATGTTGACTCGGCAACTACTCGACGCGGGTTATCGAGTACGAGTGCTCGATCTGGAATTGTTTGGCACAAAGTCGTTGGAGGATCTGCTCGAGGAGCCACGGCTGGAGGTGATGAACGGAGACTTCCGCAACATTGAGGATGCCGCTCGCGCTCTGCGAGGGATGGACGCGGTCTGCCATCTGGCGGCAATTGTCGGTGACCCGGCCTGCGCACTCGACCGTGAAATGACCATCGCGGTGAACTACGCCGCCACGAAAATGATGGCGCAACTGGCGAAGGCGAACGGCGTGTCGAAATTCGTGTTCGCCTCGACTTGCAGCGTCTACGGCGACTCGGAAGACATCATGTCCGAGGACTCTCCGCTCAATCCGGTCTCGCTGTACGCGACCACAAAGATCGACGCCGAACGCGCGCTGCTCGATACGGCCGACGGGGATTTCCAACCGACGATCCTGCGATTCGCGACGGCCTATGGCTGGTCGCATCGCCCGCGATTCGACCTCGTGGCGAACTTGTTCAGCGCTCAAGCTGTGACGGACAAGAAGATCCGGGTCTTCAACGGCGAGCAATGGCGTCCCTTCGTTCACACGCGAGACATCGCTCGCGCGTGCGTGCTGACATTGGAGGCTCCACTCGCGAAAGTTGGCAGTCAAATCTTCAACGTCGGTGACGAAAGCCAGAATTACACGCTGACGCAACTTGGGCAAATCGTCGCGCAAGCCTGTCCGGGGATTGAAGTCGAGGATGTCCGCAATGGAGATGACGCACGCAATTATCGCGTGAACTTTTCCAAGATTCGCCGCACGCTCGGATTCCGAGCCTCGATCGACTTGGTTGAGGGAGTGCAAGAAATGGTGGATGCAGTTCGCGGTGGCCACGTCCAGAACTGGCGCGACCCGATTTACAGCAACTCGAAACACCTCGAAGGCGAGGGTCTTTCGGTTTTGAAATTCGACGCTCAACGCAAAGACGTCGATGATATGCCGGCCACGACGCGCTTCCTGGCCAAGAAGGCTGCGGCGTAAACCAGATCACAAATCAATCAAAAACCGCCTCGCCGATCTCGACGAGGCGGTTTTGTTTTGTCACAAACTCGTTCAACACGGAGGTCACTTCCATGCACGTCCTCTTCGTCCACAAAAACTTTCCCGCTCAGTTTGGTCACATCGCTAGCTATCTGATCAAGAAGCACGGCTTCCGCTGCTCGTTTGTGTGCGAGCTGCCGTCGGGCGTGTTCGATGGTATTCAGCGGTTTCAGTACAAGCTGACCGGCGGAGCGACCAAGACGGTCCACTATTGTAGCCGAACGTTCGAGAACTGTGTGTGGCACACGCACGGCGTCTACGAAACCATGAAGGCGCATCCCGAAGTGAAGCCGGACCTCGTCGTCGGCCACAGCGGATTCGGTTCGACGACGTTTCTGGCCGACCTCTACGACTGCCCGATCATCAATTACTTCGAGTATTACTACCACGGCCGCAACTCGGACCTCGACTTCCGCCCGGAGATTCCGGTCAAAGAGTTGGACCTGCTCCGTTCACGCACGCGAAACGCGATGATCCTGCTCGACCTGCAAACGTGCGCTGCGGGATACTCACCGACGCAGTGGCAGAAGAGCCTGTTCCCGGTCGAGTACCAGCCGAAGATCGACGCGATCTTCGACGGCATCGACACGAACGTCTGGCACCGCCGGCAAGTTCCGCGACGCATCGGTGATCGCGAAATCCCGCCCGGTACGCGGATCGTCACCTACGTTTCGCGCGGCTTCGAGTCGATGCGAGGATTCGACGTTTTCATGAAGGTCGCCAAGCGGATCTGCGATGCTCGCAAAGACGTGGTCTTCGTCTGCGTCGGCTCTGATCGAGTCTGCTACGGCGGCGACATGCAGCGTATCACCGACGCTGAAAGCTACCGCGATCACATTCTGAAACAGGACAACTACGACCTGAGCCGCTTCATCTTCACGGGCCGAGTCGAACCGAATCAGCTCGCCGACATCATCAGCATGGGCGACCTGCACATCTACCTGACGGTCCCCTTCGTGCTGAGTTGGTCGCTGATGAACTCGCTGGCCTGCGGCGCGACGGTGCTGGCCTCGGACACCGCTCCCGTCAAAGAAATGATCCGGCACGGCGAGAACGGTTTGCTCGGCGGATTCTTCGATGTCGATCGACTCACCGAACTTGCCCTGCAAGTCCTCGACGATCCGGCGGCGTATCGCCATCTCGGTGAGGCGGGCATGCACATGATCCAGGAAAATTACAGTCTCGACAAAATGTTGCCCCGCATGTTGGACCTCTACGAACGGACGCTCAACAAGCATCGCGGGCGATAGCGGACGGTTCAGGCTACACAATCGGGGAGTCTCCGCGTATTTTGCGCCCGCCGAAATCCGTTTCTCCGCGAGACTCACCTGCCATCATGCCAACCTACGACTACGAATGCGGTGCCTGCAAACACAAGTGGGAGTTGTTTCAATCGATCAAGGCCGAACCTGAGAAGAAGTGCCCTGCGTGCAAGAAGAAGAAGGCTCGGCGGCTGATCGGAGCGGGAGCGGGATTGATCTTCAAAGGCACCGGCTTCTATCTCACCGACTATCGCAGCAAGTCCTACAAGGATGCCGCGAAGGCCGACAAATCCGCATCCGAAGCGGCTTCGCCCAAGTCGGACTCCAGCGCGAAGTCGGACGGCGGTTCCTCGAAGTCGTCAGAAGGTGGCGGCTCGAAACCGACATCGAAAGAATGACTCACTGCGATCCGACGAACTGGAAGCAGGCAAGCGAAGTCCTCTCAAAAAGATCGAATTCGCGTCGGTCGCAGTGGTTGGGAAAGTTGGGCAAATC
Organism: Candidatus Kuenenia stuttgartensis; assembly: GCA_945904015.1. Classification (GTDB taxonomy): domain Bacteria; phylum Planctomycetota; class Planctomycetia; order Planctomycetales; family Planctomycetaceae; genus SXKJ01. The sequence goes on from CAMDPK010000003.1 coordinate 20,118, forward strand.
ACGCTGCGAATTGCGGCCGTTGGGAGTGCCGCGAAATCGCTAGGATCGCTCCGGTTTAACACGTTTTGAGCGGTGTTGAGACTCGCACAACTGGCAGAAGCGTCGCATCCGAAAGCCTCACGTTGACCCACTTTTTCAGGACAACTACAGTCCGCCTCGCTTTCCGTCTGACGAGCATTGTGTACAGGTCTTCTGTGTCGCACCGCTGGGTCAAACGTGGTCTGGACGCGACTTCTTGGCCCTGCTGTTCATGGAGGACGGCGTGCGTAAGTTCGGTGCGTGGATGCTCTGTTTCATTGCGATTTCCTGGTTCAGCGTCGGTGGCTGCCAGCGGCCGGTGGTTCAATCTCCGCCCCCGGTTTGGCACGGCAGCCAACGTCCGGCGGTGCCTGAACCGCACGAGATCAAACCTCTGCCGGCAACCGCGATGCCTCAGCTTCCGTTTGGCAATCCGTGGAAGCCGACTGCGGCTGTTCGCGATTGGAAACACATCGTCATTCATCACACGGCCTCCTCCGGGGGCAGCGTGGCGACGATTCACGCCGAGCATCTCAATCGCAAGGACAAGAACGGAAACCACTGGAAGGGGATCGGCTATCACTTTTTGATCGGCAACGGCACCGGAATGAGCGACGGCGAGATTGAGCCGACTTTCCGTTGGAAGCAACAGATGCAGGGCGCTCACGCCGGCAACGACGAATACAACCAGCATGGCATCGGCATCTGTTTGGTCGGCAACTTTCAAGATCATCGTCCGTCAACCACTCAGTTGGCCTCGGTCAAGCGATTGGTCGGCGTGCTGAAACGAGAATACGGCCTCAAGAGCAGCCAAGTGGTTGGGCATCGCGACGTGAAAGCGACCGCCTGCCCCGGCAAGCAGTTTCCGCTGTCCGAGATCGCCGTCTCGGAAGACGTGCCGTTCTTCAGTTCGCGCGACGGTAATTTCCGCGACAGTGTTCTGTCGCCAAGTTTTGTGACTCCCGCAGGAGGAACCAGCGAATGACCGCACATGCTGATGATCCGTGGAAAGGCCGCTGGTTCGCGCCGCACGAGTCACCATCGATGGACCTGTGCCAACGCAAGCCGTGGGACACGCTGGTGCCTGCCAATCACGCCGCGCCCACGGAACCCGTCGCTGAGGGCGACCTGTCGTTGGAACTCGCGGTTGCCGGAGCGGACGCGCCGTGGGGACACTTTGCGCTGCCGGATGAGTCGCCGGTGCATCTGCCTCCGCACTACGAACCGAACTACGCCTACCCGCTGATCGTCTGGCTGCACGATGCCGAGTGGACTGCTCGCGAGTTGCTCGACTTGATTCCGCGGATCAGTCCCCAGAATTATTTGGGCCTCGCGGTCGAAGGTCTGACACCAACAAACCGCTTCGCCTCCGGCTCGATGTCCCCGGCGGGAAGCCTCGATCCGCTCGATGGTTTGCTAGAGACGTTGAAGGACGTCGTGCCGCAGATGCGGCGCGAGTTCCACGTCCACAGCGAACGCATTTACCTCGCCGGCTTCGGCGACCAAGCCTCGGTCGCATTGCGAATGCTGCTGCGACGTTCCGAATGGTTCGCCGGTGCGCTGGCCTTCGGCGTCAGGAACACGAAGCTCGAATCGGCTCTCGAAAACTACGACGAACTGCGCGGCAAGCGAGTCTTCCTGAGCGCGGGCGTGCGAGACAGTCGCTGCTCAATCGCGGACGTCACGAGCCTCGGCCGCCTGCTGCGATCCTTCGGGATTCAAGCCGTGCTGCGAGCCTACGACTCCAGCGAGTCGCCAACGTCGAAGATGCTCTCTGACGTCGATCACTGGCTGATGAACGGCGTCTGCGAATCGACGCTCGTGTGAATCTTGCGTCAGCAAAGTTACGCAACGGGTAAATCGCCGCTGGCAACAATCTCGATTGTTTGGTGACGGGCGCTGTAGGCCAGGTCGAAGAACTCGAAGAAGCCTTTTGTTCCGAGAAAAGCGTAGGACATCTCGTGCTCGGTGAAGCCGACCGCCGTTCGCCAACGCAAGACTTCACCGGAGCGGCGCAGCTCCAACTCGACTTCGCAGAGCCGGTAATTGCCACCGCCACCCAACGGGGCATTCACGGTGATTTCAGACAAGCCGGTCAGATCAAGCCGCAAGCGATCGGCCACGAACTTCGGAAAGATGCTGATGTCGGCTCCGGTATCGACCAACGCATCCGTCAGCGTGGACCTTCCCGCTGAATGAACGCAGAGTGCGATCAACGGCCGATGAATGCGCTGGCGGGCAACGGTCGGAAACCGCATGGTCAAAAACCTCCCACGATGATGGCATCGGGAGGCAGGATGTGGCGAAAATAGATCAAGTGCCCGGCATCAAACGCCTTGTCCGTCGGAGCCACCAGCTTGTTCGGATCCACATCATGGGCAATGACTTGGCGAGTCTCGCAATCCCAAGCGATCCACTCTCCTTCGTACCGCTGCTCAATCTCCGCAGGGATGTCTTCAGGCGATGGTGCGGTTTCAGTGGTCATGGCCGGTTCCAGGGTCTGACGAGTGCGACGAACGCAGACAATTATCGGCAACCGTTGTCGCGGATGGCAAGGTGCCTGTCCTACCTAGCTAAATCTCTTTGATGTTGTAGTCAAGAACCTCCGCAACACGAATTGCGATTGGACCGGCGGCATTTTGGTGCTTCTGGTTCGCGTAACCAACGATGATTTCTTCTCCGGGGACCATGTTAAAGGTGATGCTTCGGTCCTCGTCATGTTCGTCGTCTGACACAACGATGAATGCTGCGTTCTCGCGTAGGCCGTTCAATCGCTCGATCATTGGATCTATTTCCGCCGCAAGCGGAGGCGGATTTTTCCAACGAGCGTACCCCGCCTTCATCTGCAAGTAGTGCGTGATCATGTCGCCGATGTGATCACTGCCCTTTTCGCGATCAGCCGTTACGAAAGGAAACGCTTCACGAAGAGTGGCAATCAACTCGTCGAGCCTTTGTGCTGATGCGCAGTTGGTTGGGATCAAGCGATGGGCCATGAGGGATTCGGTGCGATGAGCGACGGAACCTACGGCAACTCGCTCACACCGTCGGGGCTGACGAGCAGCAGTTTGTCGGTCAGCGGGTGGTCCATCTGCGAGAAGTCTTCGCGGACGCGGTCGCGGATGTGGTTGACCATGTCGGGAGCGTCGGTGCTCAGCGCGACGAAGAAGTCGCGGTTGGGGATGCCGACGGCGAACTCGGTGCCGAGCACGTCGCGGACCTTTTCGTGGAACGCTTGGCTGAGCAAGCGGGACGTGTTGTAGGCGTCTGGTTTGTGCGGCATCAGCAGCTTGGGGCCGTCCTCTTGGCCGGTGAGCATCATCTCGGAGGGATGCTCGTCGAAGTAGCGGTCGAGGTTGCTCAGCGCCAGTTCGTGAAGTTGCTCGGCGGTGAGGTGCCACTTCTCCAGCAGTTCGTTGCGGATGTACCAGTAGGCTTGGGCTTCATCGACGACGTACAGGATCATCAGGTTCGCGACCCACGGCTCGCCCACGAAGTTCGGGAAGTTTTGCTTCCAGACTTTCTCCGGGTAGAGCATCGGCATGATGCGGTCGCGGACGGAGTCGAGCGACGGCGTGGTTTGATCTTCGCCCCATTCCTGCACTTGGACGACGGTGGTCAGGGCCGGCAGCAGGATGTTTTCGAATCGGTCGGGCGACTGAACGTACGAGCGATAAAAGTTGAACAGGTTCACGTTCGACTTGCCGAGCCGCAGTTGGAACTCGCCAGTCTGTTCGCATTCGAGCAACGGGAACTTGTCGCGCGCCAACTTGAGTGCGCGGGCGGCAAACAATTGTGGTGGGTCGGCGATCATGTCGGGAGCCTCCAGCGTGTTGAGCACCATGCGGACGAGCGTGTCCGTTTCCGGATCGTGCGGCCGGTCGCCCCGTTCGACGAACGTGACCAGCAGCATCATGCTCGGCCATTCGATGGACCAAGCTTTCCAGCGATGCCACTTCGCGCGCGAGAACCAGCGTCGCCACCAAGATTGCGGCGGATCGAGCACCGCTTCACCGTCCCAACCGGCGGAGGACTGCGGCAATCCCAGCGGGTGAATGCGGCGCATCTTGCGGCGTCGCGGGAACAGCCGATCGAACTCGATCGAGTCTTCCAGCGCGGGCGTATCACCCCAGATGCAGCGGAGCGACACGATGCCGGCTTGCTCCGGCAGCATGATGTGCGTGACCCCTTCGAAGACTTGCACCTGCCACGAGGGCGGACAGCCGATGTGAAACCAGCCTGACGGACCGGTGATCGCTTTCCAATGGTCGGGCGGATCGTGACGCACGGTGTCGGTTCCTGGAGAGCGTTTCCAACGACGGCGAAGGCGGCACCACTATGCCAAACTCGGTGGCTCCGGTCGATGGTGCGCGTATCACGAATTCCCGCAAGACATGTTTTCGGTCGAGCGATCAATTTCGCGGCGAGCCAATTCTCAATAGTCCGCGATCGAACCGTCCTTCAGTTTGGCTCCCGGCCATTTGTAGGTCTGCGGTTTCTTCGACTCTTCGATGAGCTTGGCTTCGTCCACCTCCACGCCGAGGCCCGTGCCAGGGGGCAGGCCGATGTAACCGTCTTTGTCGTACTCGAACGCCATGCGAGTCACTCCTGGGACGTTGAATCCGGCGTTGGTCGGGTAAAACTCGTGGATTAGGAAGAACGGGATCGACGAGACGACGTGCAGGCTGGCCGCGATTCCCAGAAACGTCGCGGTGCAATGCGGAGCGATCGGGACGAAGTACGCCTCGGCGAGCGTCGCGATCTTCTTCATCTGGCTGATGCCGCCGGTGTGACAACAGTCGGGTTGCAGGATGTCGATGCAGCCTTCTTGCAGATACGGGATCACGCCCCAGATCGTGCGGTCTCGCTCGCCGGTTGCCAGCGGGATGTTGATGTGCTGTTTGAGCCGCTTGAAGGTTTCGATGTTGCCGGGGACCGCCGGCTCTTCGATGAACAGCAGGTCGTAGGGTTCCAGCGCCGCCGCGAGTTGAATCAGAGTTGCCGGCGGCACGGCCGAGTGCGCGTCGAACATGACCGCTCCATCGGGACCGACTTTCTCGCGAGCGGCTTTGATCGCCTTGACCATGTTGTCGATGTCGGACGGATTGCCGGAGTGCTCGTAGATGCCGTGCGGCGGCACCTTCTGAGCCTTCGGCGTGTGATACACGCGAATGCGATCGCGCGTCGGCCCGCCGAGCAGCCGATACACCGGCACCTGCCACAGCTTGCCGGTGATGTCCCACAAGGCCATGTCGATGGCGGCGAGCGTGTGGACCATCAACGCTCCGCCGCGCATGTTGCGGTGAGCACGAAACAGTTTCTGCCAGAGATATTCGACGCGCGTCGGATTCTCGCCGTCGAGCAACTCAAACAGCGACTCGGCGAGTGGCTTCGAGACACGCGGATCGACTCCCTTGAGATCACCCCAGCCGGTGATGCCGTGACTGGTTTCGATCTTCACGTAGACAATCGGCCCGACCCAGTACGTCTTCAACGCGGTAATCCGAATCGTCGAAGTTCGGTCACCGACTTGAGTGCCGGGAGTCTTCTCATCGGCGACGGAGTGATTGACGAAGGCGATCCCGGCTGCGGCAACTCCAGCGGCGGAGACGAGGTCACGACGAGAGAACTGTTGGTCGGTCATTTTGTCTTCCAGAGTAGCCCTGTCGCTCCGCGACAGGAAAGCCGAAGAGCCGGTGAGGTTGAATTGTTTTGCAGGGTAGTGATGTCGTTGCCCCATTCGGCTGTCCTGTCGCGGAGCGATAGGGCTACGAAGTTGGACACAGTTGCAACCGTTGCACCGCGATCTCGGACACGGCCGCGCGGTTGAGCGGCAAGGTGTGATACTCGCCGTTGGTCCAAGCCGCGAGTTGGTCGGAGTAATGCGGCGTCCCCGGATTCCCGGAGTGGCTCTGACAATCGACCGCCAGCAAACAATTCGTCGAGAGGTCGGCGATCAGGCGATAGCCGGCTCCAGAATTTGCGACCCAGTTGGGACCGCTTCCGGTGTTGCAGACAGTGATCATGTCCCCCTTCACCGGCCCGCCGCCGTCATTGAGAAGTTGAGCCAATTCACCGCGCGTCGACAGCACATGCTTGAGCGGCATCCGATGCACGCGGCCCCAACTCCACGCCGACATGTCCGCACCAAATCGCTCGGCCAGAAACGCCAGTGTTTCGCTGAAGACGCGACGCAGCCGAGGCAACCGCTCGCCGGCGGGAAACCAACCGTGCGGATCATCCGCGAGCAACCGGCTGGCGATTCCCTCGACCTGCTTCGCGAGCAACTCGGACGTCGCTCCCTCGAAACGGGCGTCGGCGACCGCTTTCGACCAGAACGTGAAGAAGACATTGAACAAGGCCGGAGCGACCAGCTCTGTCTCGACGCAACCGTCCCAATTCTGCAAATGCTTCACCGCCGTTTGGGTCTGCGGGTCGGAGACTTCGGTCAGCGCGGCGATCAGTGGCGGAAGGCAGGTCACGGCCCGGAGTGAAACGGTGTCGTGGTGCATGGCTCGAAAGTCATCGACGGTGAAACCGCTCGGTCCTGCGCTGCCAGCCTTCTTCACGATGCCGGCCTCGATCATCTCGCGAATGCGAACGGCTCGGTAACCGCCGATCCAGGTGCCGAACAGCGAGAACGGATAATCGTCGGCCGCCAGCCGATTATTCGCCGACGCCAGCCACCCGCGTGACGGATCGACGGCGTGAGGCATCGACTCGAACGGCAACATGCCGGTCCATTGTTGATCCGGTTCCCAACCGGCACGGTAGCCTCGTTCATTGGTCTTGCGTTGCGGAATCCGTCCGGCGCAATGCACGGCGATTTGTCCCGCGACATCGGCGATGACCAGATTGAACGTCGGGACATGCCACGGCCGCAACGCCTCACGGAACTCGGCGACGGTCTTCGCGCGGTCCATGTTGAGCAGCGCAGTCACCCAACCGCCGTGATAAGCGCCGAGCCACTTGAGCGTCACCGGCCCCGTCGTGTTCCCCGGCGGAGGCAGGATCTCATCCACCACGGGACCGTTTCGCGAGAACCGAATCGTTCGCGAGATCGGATCCGCACCGCGAACGCGAATCGTCTCGACCACTTCGCGAGCCGGTTCCCACCGGCCGTCGAATTGGAAACAGTTCGGGTGTTCGGGATCGATTCGCTCCTGATACAGATCGCGCAGCGAGCAGATGTTGTTGGTGATCCCCCACGCAACTTGCTCGTTGCGGCCGAACATGATCGCGGGCATCCCGACGTAGGCCATGCCCGCCACGTTGAAGTCGCCGCCACACAGATGAGCTTCGTACCAGCACGAGACCGCTTCGATGGCAATGTGCGGATCGCTGGCGACCATCGGCATTCCGGCCTTGCAGTGCCGCCCCGCGACGACCCAGTTGTTGCTGCCGGTCCCTTCCGGATCACCGGTTGCCTGGCCGACGCTTTCGAGCGGGCGCTGACCGAGTTGCTCTCGCAAGTGCTGGTACGCCTCCGGCGGGACGACTGCTTCTTCGTCTGCTTCGCCGAGCAGGAACTCGCGATACAGCGGGCCGTCGCCGAGCACTCGCTTGGCCAACTCCGGCATCACGATCACGGGGAAGCGGCCGGTCAGATACCAACCGAACTCGCTCTCGATCGCCAAGCTGTCGATCGGCGACCACGGATCGGGACGATAGTCGAGCAAGTCGAACTCAATCGGCAGCTTTTCGTTTTCGCCGCACTGTTTGATCCACGCATTGACGCCGTCGGCGAATGCTTGCTGCAACTCGCGAATCTCCTGCGGCAACCGCGTCCATTCGTCCTTCGCGATCCGATTCAATCCGACAGTGCGAGCGATCAAGTCCAGCGGCACACCTTCTGGCCCCAGCACCTCCGCCAGTCGACCGAGTCCTTTTCGCCGGAGATAGTCCATCTGAAACAGCCGGTCCTGAGCCATCGCGTAGCCGAAGCCGAACCACAAATCGCGATGGTTGTCCGCGAAGATGTGCGGAATGCCCCAGCGATCTCGGTCGATCGACACGGCACTTTTGATGCCGACGGTGACCTGTCCGTCGCAGCGCGGAGCTCGGCCGGCGGCTTCACGTTTCCAGCGTGCATCGAAGTCCGCTCGCGTCCAGCCGGCAGTCTTGCAGATCGAATCAATCGACTCGCCGGCACCGAGTCTTCGCAACACGTCTCGTCCAAGAGTTGGCATGAGTCACCTTGCTATTTCTGTTTTCAGTCTAGAGACACGCTGCGATTGCGATCGGCATGGGTGCCTTGTCATGCGGGCTCGTTCGAGCAGGCGGGTCATTTCGATGGCGTGCCGGCTGCCAGCAGGCCCAACTCCATCGCGAACTGTGTGAGTTCCGCTCGATTTTGCAACCCAAGCTTGGCCGTCAGACGCGAACGAGAGGACTCGGCAGTCTTGACGCTCAAGAAAAGTTGATCGGCGATTGCCTGGTTGATGTGCGCGCGCGCGACCAGGTCGAAGACTTCGCGTTCGCAAAATTGGCGTTCTTCAGCATCGGAGCGACCGAATCTTAGCTCGTCGACCACTCGTGGAGGCGCGCGGGCCTGGAAATGCTGACACCCCGAGGTGATACCGCTCGGCTGGCTTACGCAATCGCGCGCTGCTCAAGTCGCTTTCTGGGTGACGGGAGTGGCCGTCGGGAAAGACCACTCGTTGGCCGTCACCCAGAGAACGATCAAATCGCCGATCAGGCGACCGGCACAACGGTGGCGAACATCCCTTGGATGAGACCTTCGATCTCGACGGTCACGCCGTCGGTGATGTCCGGGAAGTCGTTCGGCAGAGTGAGTTGATCGGGATCGGGGTCGGGATCGGTCGAGAATTCGACTTTTCCTTCACCGTCCGTGATCGTGATGGTACCAACAAGCAGACCATTCACTTTGACGTTGTAAGTTCCGTCGACCGCGTCTTCGATTTCCACTTCGAACTCTTTCTCGACATCGCGGTCGATCTTGATCTGGAACTTCGCAGTTCCCTTGGCGCTGGTCGCGCCCGTCAGGTCCGCGAGGAACTCGGATTCCGTTTCATCGCCTTCTCCGCCGGCGATGCCGGAGGTCGGTGCTCCGAACGTCCCCTGCAACAGTCCTTGAATAAGGATCGTGCTCCCGTCCGAGACGTTCGGGAAGTTGGCCGGCAACGCGACTTCATCCACGTCCGGGTCCGACTTCAGTTTGAGTTTGCCCTTGCCCAAGTCGTTGACGACCAACTGACCGACGTTGACTCCATCGACCAGCACGTTGTAGGTGGGAGAGCGGTCTGGTCGGCGACTTCACGGACGCGCGGCTTGAGTCGCTGGCGAATCAGGCGATCACGGCCACGCCGGGGATTGCCGATCCGGCGCATCGGTATCCGGCCCCCTTGTTGGCGTTGATCACCACGCAGCTTGGCCTCGTGAATACCAACCAGCCGCTCGCGACCGGCGGGTCCGCTCAAGCCGCGACCGATGCGCGAGACGCCGCGCTGGAACTGTTGATCCTGATCAATGCCCGCGTCCGCTTCTTCTAATGCAACGCGAGCGATGATCTGGATCAGACGGCCGAACTGGTGAAGATTGGCCGCCAACCCCGTCGCGATTCCGGTGACGCCGAGTCGCAACCGCTTCCGCTCTCGCCGGGCGCGGTGACGTTCGCTGCCGCCGCCCTGACGCTGACCGCACCGGCGATGCCCGATCATGCCACGACGTTGCGAGCCTATCGCCGAGCCGCCAGCGGCACCGCCGAACTGGCCGGCAGTTCTCCCACGACGACCGTCTCCGTCATCGAGCTCGGCCCGCTGACCTCCGGCGTCACCTATGAGTTCTGGCCCGTCGGCCGCAACTCCCAAGGCGAAGGCCCGCAGAGCAACCACGTCACGCATGTCGCGACGTAGCCGATGGCCATTCGAGACGCCCGGCAAATCAAAGTTGCCGGGCGTCTTTTGTTTTGCCGACGAATCCGCTACCAAGGTTGAAGTGCGGTTGTTGTGGTGCGGGGTCAGGAAACCCACACGCAACAGCCGGAATTTCTACGCGGGTCAGTGACTCATGCAGATTCAACTTGAAGACCTCGAATACCAGCGCCGCGCCATCGCGGCGGTCGTTGACGTATTCGGTGGACAGACGAAGAACAGCTTCGACAACTCCAATTTCTTTGGCATCCAAGCCAATCTGACGGACCTCACGCCTGAGCAAATTGACGCGAACAAGCGCCACATCATCGCCGAGAACAGCATCGCCGAGGACGACGCGAAACTCGCTCATGACCCGGACATTTGCATCGAAATGGAGACGGGCACCGGCAAGACGCTTGTTTATCTCCGCACGGTCTATGAACTCTACAAAGAGTACCGGCTGACGAAGTTCATCATCCTCGTCCCTTCCATCGCCATCAAAGAAGGGGTGCTCGGCTCGTTCGAGGATTTCAAGACGCAACTCGCCGATCGCTACGGCTTCACGCCGGCGTGCTTCGAGTATGACAGCGGCAAGCTCTCGCGGCTGAAACACTTCATCGAGGACACTCAGCCGCAGATCATGGTGATGACCATTCAGTCGATCACCTCTGACGACCGCATCATCAATCAGCCCGGTCGCGATGATGCCTTCCTCGGCCTCACGTTCCTGCAAGCTCTCGGAAAGTGTCGCCCCGTGATCATCATGGATGAGCCGCAGGAGGGGATGGATACCGAGAACGCTGTCGCACGGCTCGCCACGCTCAATCCGCTCATCAAGCTCCGCTATTCCGCCACGCATAAGGTCGTCAAAAACCTGCTCTACCGGCTCACACCATTCGACGCCTACCGGCAGAGCCTGGTGAAGAAAATCGAAGTCCTCTCCGTCGCGGAGAAGAATGACGAAGCGACCCTCAAGATCGAGTTCTCCAGCGTTCAAGCCAACGGCACCGGTCTCAAGGCGAAGCTTTGCGTCTGGCGGGTCAATGGCGACGGCTTCAAATGGAAGGAAACGAACTGGTTGAAGGTCGGCGACAATCTCGGCGACAAATCGGGCAACGTCTCGTACCGCGACTACACCATCGAACGAATCTGGAAGAGCCTCCATGACCAGAAGCACCATTTGAAGTTCACCAACGGGATCGAACTGATTCTCAAAGAGCGGGATGGCGACATTTCGGGCCTGTTCCGCCAGCAACTTCAGTGGCTCATTCGCCGCCATTTTCAGAAAAAACCCGTGCTTGCCGCGCAGGGGATCAAGTGCCTTTCTCTGATCTTCATCGACAAGGTGGATAACTACGTCCGCGACAACGGACTGATCCGCGTGCTCTTTCGTGAGGAATACGCCGCCATTCACCGCGAGATGCTCGGCACCGATCCTCCCGTCGAGCAGATCGAAGCCTGCCAGGGCTACTACTTCGCCAAGACCGGCGGCGACGAATACACCGACAGTGAAAACGCCATGTTGAAGAACAAGAAAATCTTCGACGAAATCCTGCGCGACAAGCGGGCACTCCTCGACCTTACCAACCCGCGCGAGTTCATCTTCTCCCACTCCGCCCTCGGAGTCGGCTGGGACAATCCGAATATCTTCAACATCGCCACCCTCAACGAGTCCTACAGCGACGTGAAGAAGCGACAGGAACTCGGACGCGGCCTCCGCATCTGCCGTAATCAAAACGGAATTCGTATCTACGACCCGGAAGGCGTGAAGGAAGGTGAGGAAACCAACCTGCTGACCATCGTTCCGAACGAGACCTACGAAACCTTCGCCGCGCAGTATCAGGAGCAGATCAAGGAAATCTACGGCACGACCGCCGCCGGCAGCACGCTCCGCAAAAAGCACAAGGGGCGCGACGCCACAAACAAGCTCACCCGCACCAAGCACTTTGAATCCACCGCCTTCAAGGCGTTCTGGGAACGCCTGGCCCGCAAGACCGATTACACCGTCGCCTTCGATGAAGCCCACGTCATCCAGCGGGCCATCGAGGCGTTGAACAAGCTCATCATTGGGGACTATCAAGCCGAAGTCGTGCTCACCCGCATTCGCAGCATCGCCGCCGAGTCCATCGGCAGCGAAGAGGTCGGGCGTGAGACCGAAAATCTGCGGGCCAACTTCACGCCGTTCGATCTGGTCGAGGAGTTGAGCGAGAACACCGCGCTCTCGTATCCCACGGCGCTCGCCATTGTCAGCGGCATCGAGAACTTCGCCGCCATCTCAAAGAACCCGCCGAAGTTCCTCGCCGCCGCCTCCGCCCTGATTCGCGACATTGAGCTGGACGAAATGTTGCGGACGCTCAGCTATCACCCCACGGGCGAGAGCATTCCGCTCGCCGAGTTTCAGGAAGTCATCGAGACGTTCCTGCCCGTCGAGCCGACGCCCATTCACGGCGTCTATGACGGAGTCGCCTTTGCCAGCAGCATCGAGCGATCCTTCACCCAGGCCGCCGAGGCAGACAACGAAGTCGTCTGCTTCCTCAAGCTCCCCAAGTGCTATCGCATCCCCACGCCCATCGGACAGTATTACGAGCCGGACTTCGGTCTCGTTCTCAAGCGCCGCAATCTCAAGTCCGGCGATGAGCACGAATACTATTTCGTCATCGAAACCAAGGGCACGAACAATCTCGAAGACCGCAAGGCGCTGACTGATTCCGAGCGTTGGAAAATCAAGTGCGCTCTCAAGCACTTTGACGCACTCGGCATCGAGGCCAAGCTCGACTACCGCCCGTATCACGCGCCGGTCAAGGACTATCAGGCCGACTTCAAAGCGAAAGTTCCGCAACCATGACCGACAATTAGCACGACGCGCAAGCGAGTGATCTCGGTGCGTACCACTCGCTTGCGCGTCGTGCTAATTGCCGCTTCGGAAGATTTTGATGAGAGATGAAAAAGGTTCCGCAACCATGAGCGACATCCCCGAAAAGCTCGACGACTACCTGCCGCTCAGCCCCGACCACAATGCCGAGCGGCTGGCCACGCTCAAGCGGCTGTTCCCCGACCTGTTCACCAACGAGGGCCGGCTGAATGTGGATGAGTTGAAGAAGGTCGTGGACCCCGCGCTCGTCAGCGAGACGGAACGCTATGACTTCCGCTGGTACGGCAAAACCAAATCCAAGCGCGACGCATTCACTCCCAGCCGCGCGGCGCTCGTCTATGACCCGGACCGCTCCGTCAATCCGGACCAGGCCGACGGCAACATGATCATCGAGGGGGAGAATCTGGAAGTCCTCAAGCTGCTGACCAGCGCCTACCGCGAGCGGATCAAGTGCATCTACATCGACCCGCCGTACAACACGGGCAAAGACTTCGTCTATTCCGACCGCTTCGCCGAGGGCCAGCGTCCGTACTGGGAACAGACCGGCGTGACCGAGCAGGGCGTGAAGACGGACACCAACACCGACAGCGACGGCCGTTTTCACTCCAACTGGCTTTCCATGATGCACAGCCGGTTGCTCGTCGCGCGATATTTGTTGCGGCCGGATGGAGTGATCTTCGTGAGCATCGACGACAACGAAGTGCAGAATCTTCGCCGCGTAATGGACGAAGTATTTGGTGAGGAGAATTTCGCTGGAATTCTGGTCTGGCAGAAATCCAAGAAGGGCGACGCCAAGCTCGTGGCGCGCAATCACGAGTACGCTGTGATCTATGTCCGAGACCGCGAGCATGCTTTGGACAACGGTGTATGGCGCAGAAAGAAGCCCGGCGTAGATGAAGTGCTCGCGAAGTACGACGAGATTCGGTCGAAGCTCGGAGACGAAGCCCACGATACGATCCAAGACGAAATCCGCGCATGGTATTCGTCGCTATCGAAAGCCGACCCTCGCCGTGCGCATCAGCATTACCGCTGGTCGGACAAGCGCGGGTTGTATTTCGCCGACAATTTTGCTGGCCCGGATGATGGTCGTGAATCACGCCCCCGTTACGACATCGTCCATCCCATCACGAAGAAGGTGTGCGCGAAGCCATCGACCGGTTGGCGCTGGGATGAAGAGCGAACGACCGATGCGCTCGCTCAAGACCCGCCACGCATCCATTTCGGTTCGGACGAGACGACAATTCCTTGCCGCAAAACGTATTTGTTAGAGGTGCAATCCGAGCCATTTGCCTCGGTGTTCTATCGCGACGGACGCGCGGGCACTTTGGAGGTCGAATCGCTCGTCGGCAAAGGCATGTTCGATTTTCCGAAGGACAAGGAGGCGCTCGGCGACTTCTTCGCTCTGACGACGAAGGAGGATGACGTAATCCTCGACTTCTTCGGCGGCAGCGGGACGACTGGGCAAGCGGTGATGGAGTTGAACAAAGCCGACGGTGGGAACCGGCGCTTCATCCTCGTGCAACTTCCCGAACTCACGGGCGCTGATTCGCCCGCTTACAAAGCCGGCTTCAAGAAGATCAGCGACATCACCATCAAGCGGAACAAACGGGTGATCGCCCGCCTTCAAAAAGAAGCGGAGGGACTGTTGCCGGGCACGCCGGAGCGTGCGTTCGCGGAATCGCTCGGCTTCAAGGTTTACAAGCTGGCCACGTCGGCCTTTCCGCGCGTGGAGTTTGCTCCCGACCCGGACAAGTCCGAAGCGGAAAACATCGAGTTGCTCAAGCAATACATCCGCGACAAGGAACAGACGTTTCACATCCAATGGGACCGCGAAACGGTCCTGGACGAAGTCCTGCTCAAGAACGGCTTCCAGCTCAACTACACGCTCACGCCGCGCCCGGAGTTCAAGAACAACGAAGTCTTCCTCGCCAAGGACGCCTACAAGGAAAGCCTCATCTGCCTCGACCACCGCCTCGACGCCGCCACCGTGGACCACTTCAAGAAACACACCGAGCACTTCTTCATCTGCCTGGAACTCGCCCTCGACACCACCAAGAAGTGGAACCTCAAACACCACTTGAGCGACAAACTGAAAGCCTTCTGACCCCTGCCCGCCGCGACGCGCTCGGCGCGGGTCTCCCGACCCCGCCGCTGGGCTGGACCGCAGGTCTCCCCGAACCGCCGGAGACCTACGGTCGCCAAAATGCGGGGTCCGGAGACCGGCGCACAGCGCGCCCGGCCAACGACGTAAGTGCTCAACGTGGCAAAACCATCAAAATGACGTAAACCAAAGCCGGTTGTCATAAACATCGACTCCGAACAAGCGCCAACCAAGGTTGTCGCCTCTCTGGAGTCGGCGGGATTGATGCCAACCGTCGTTGGCGACAATCCGCCCGACTCCGCAGAGGCAAACTGTTAAGTGGCCGCTGATCCGTCCGACTCCGCAGAGGCAACAACCTCGGTTGGCAACAATCCGTCCGACTCCGGGTAGGCCACGACTTCGGTTTTTGCTTCCACTTACGACTCCCGCCAGCCGCCGACCCGACCCTTCGCCACCGCGCACCCGACCCGGCTGGTCAACACGGAAGGCGGCATCCATCCAAACCCCGTCAGGTTGGCCAACACACCGGGCGGCGCATTTCCGCCCCCCAACGAGTTGGCGAAATGGTCGGATGGCAGCACTCTTCCTCCCACCGACTGGCCAACGGCGATTGGATTTTCCGGGCTGCGATCGACCATCTCGTCAAAGAAATCAGCCATGGCAGTGATGGGCCAGAGACGCTGATCGAGGCGTTGTTCCAAACCGTCACCGGCCTCGGCTTTGACGGCAACAACAACGGAACGTTCTCGGACAGCGGCGCGGCCGGATTGGTCTCGACGCAATTGACTCCGGGTGCGAGCGGCGACGTGCCGTCGTTTGCCTCATACACCGTGGATGCAAGCGGGTCGGCTGTGCCCGCGGCCGGCTCGCTGGGAGGCGCTGGCTTTCGTGCTGGCGCTCTCTCGATCATTCTCGCCGCGACAGACATTGGCTTGGCCTATCAGCCCAAGGGTGAGACCTCGATTCTCGGAGTCGGCGGCGCAACATTGCCGCTGTCGGCGTTCACGCACACTTCGCGAGCCACGACGCCGTTCAACTACGGAGCCGGCATTCAAGAAACGATCACCGGCCTCAACGCGCTCGGAGCGTTGGTGATCGGCTTGGGCACGAATCCCGACCTCACGGCTGATCCGCGTGCCGACTTGTCGGCCATCGCGAAGTTGACCGGAGCCATCAACAACTCGGTCGACACAATCGTGAACGGCACCGCCACTCCGATCGCCCCCGGCGATCCGTTCTACTTCCAGATCTCGTCCGGCTTCGGACCGAGCGTGGCCAACGGCGTCGTGAGCGCGATTCAAAACGCGGTCACGAACATCGCCGTCAACATGACGGTCAAAGCCTCCGACCCGCGCTTTCGCATCACGAACTACACCGGCACCATCGCGAACGTCGGAGCCGGTCAGACCGCCACGTTCGACATCGAATTCACCGGCGACGGCCGCCCGCACCGCTTCGATTTGCAGTTCATCCGCGAAGGGACCAACGTCGTGCTCGGTTCGATTCCAGTCGTGCTCGGCACGCCGATCCCCGGTAGCGGCTATGAATTTGACGACCTTCTCGAAGGCGAAATCGAACTCGAATCTGATTTCGGCAGCCGTGCAATGGCGGCTCCGCCAGCGAACGTGGCTCCCAGTTTCGTCGCCGGCGCAAATGAGATCGTGCTCGAAGATGCCGGCGCTCAGACTGTCACCGCCTGGGCCACCAGCATCAGCGCTGGGTCAGCCAGCGAGTCGGGACAGACCGTCGATTTCGTGGTGAGCAACGACAACGCCAGCCTCTTCAGCGTCGCCCCGGCGATCTCCGCCGACGGGACGCTGACCTACACTCCCGCCGCCAACGCGAACGGCTTCGCCACGATCATCGTCAACCTGCATGACGACGGCGGCATCGCCAGCGGCGGTGTCGATACGAGTGCCTCGCAGAACTTCACCATTACTGTCAACGCAGTGAACGACGCTCCGACCGCGAGCGATGGCAGTCTGACGACATCGGAGAACAGCGCGGCATCCGGGACTTTGTCTGTCAGCGACGTCGAGGGTGATTTGCAGACCTACCGGTTGTTGAGCACGGCAAACGCTCATGGATTGGTCACGCTCACGAATGCCGCGACCGGAGCGTTCGGCTACACGCCCGACAAGAACTTCAGCGGATCGGCGAGCTTCACGTTCGTGGCGAACGACGACACGGCCGATTCCAACGTCGGCACCGTGACAATCACCGTCACGTCTCTCGCGACACGAGACTTGGTTTACACCGCAACGGGCATAACGCCGCTCACCGTGACCGTCGTCAGCGGAAAACTGCGAGTGAAGATTGGCTCCGTCGTTCAACCGGAAGTTGATCCCGCGACCGTGCGTTCAATTTCCTTGAATGGTGGTTCGGCTCGCGACTCGATCAATCTGACGGGGCTGTCCACGGTTTTGTACTGGCACTTGAACGGTGCGATGATCACCGGCGGCGACGGCAATGACACGCTGATCGGTGGAGCTGGTGCCGATTCGATCGACGGCGGCAACGGCAACGATTCCATGAATGGCGGAGCCGGCAACGACACGCTGTTTGGCGGAGCCGGCAATGACGTGATTTCTGGTCTCGCGGGAGACGATGACATCGACGCCGGCCTCGGCAACGACACCGTGCAAGGTGGCGACGGCAATGACGACATTCATGGCCAAGCGGGACTCGACAAGCTCGATGGCGGCAATGGCAACGATTGCCTCCACGGCGGCGACGACAACGACAAGCTGATCGGCGGCACGGGTAACGACACGTTGCGTGGTGGTGCCGGGGACGACAACGTAGATGCCGGACTGGGCGATGACATGCTGCTCGGCGACGACGGCAAAGACACGCTGCTGGGCGGGCTGGGAGCCGA
This sequence comes from Candidatus Kuenenia stuttgartensis, assembly GCA_945904015.1. Taxonomy (GTDB): domain Bacteria; phylum Planctomycetota; class Planctomycetia; order Planctomycetales; family Planctomycetaceae; genus SXKJ01. The sequence goes on from CAMDPK010000003.1 coordinate 37,859, forward strand.
CATCCTCAGCGGTGGACTCGGTGACGATTCGCTCAACGGAAATGGAACCGGCACTGCGGCTCTCGATGGCAACGACACGTTGCTGGGCGGAGCTGGCAATGACACGCTGAAGGGCGGTCTCGGCAACGATGTCCTCTCCGGTGACGACGGCAATGATTCGCTGACTGGCGAAGCCGGCATCGATTCGCTCTTCGGCGGCTTGGGTCTCGACAAACTGTTGCTGGGCGAGACGAACAGCCAAGACGGCGTGTTCAACGATCTGGCGTTCCTGATTCAACTCGAAGAACTGCTTGCAGCGTGTCCCTAATATGGTCCTCCGTGGACGGATGCCGTTGACGCGGTTACGACATGAGCCTTGACCCCATCCCGAACTGGATGAACGCGGAGGCTCGTGATGTTGAGGAAAATTTTGGCGGCTGTGGCCGTGCTGATTTGTGCGATCTCGGTGGGTTTGTCTGCTGAGACAACTTCCGCGCCGCCGCTGGTCGTCGCGCATCGCGGGTTATTGAAACACTCGCCGGAAAACACGCTGGCGAACTTTCGGGCGTGCCTGGAATTCCGGATCGGCTTCGAGGTCGATGTTCGACGCAGCCAGGACGGTGTGCTGGTCTGCGTGCATGACGACACGGTCGATCGCACGACGAATGGACGCGGAGCGGTCAGTGCGTTGACGCTGGATCAACTCAAACAACTCGATGCGGGTGCGTGGTTCGGATCAGTCTTTCGAGGCGAGCGGATTCCGACGTTTGGCGAAGTCATGGCCGTCGTCGAGAAGCACGGCCGCGAACCGGTGCTGATGGCGATTGACCTCAAGGCTCAGGGCATCGAAGCCGACTGCGTGAAGGCGGCAAAAGCCAAAGAGGTGCTCGGCTGGTTGCTGTTCATCGGCAATGCCATCGACGATCCGAAGGTGCGTCGCAAGCTGCGAGCGGCCGATGCCACGGCGCATGTCGCGTGTCTCGCCCAAACGGCGAAGGACTTGCCTGCGGCGATCGCCGACAAGGACTCTGATTGGGCGTACCTGCGATTCGTCCCCTCTCGCGAGGAGATTGATCGCATTCACAAAGCCGGCAAGCGAGCGTTCATCGCGGGGCCGACCGTGGTTGGCATCGAACGAACCAACTGGCAGGCCGCGATGTTGGCCGGCACCGACGGCATCCTCACCGACTTTCCGCTCGAACTCGCGGCGGAGATTCGCGACGCTTCGGAGACGGCCGATCAACGGTTCGAGCAGCTTGCGAAGCGATACATCGACGAGTCCCCGGCTCTGTCCCCGATTGGGGCGACGACGCTTGGCGATCATCGGTTCGATTCGTCCATGGACGATGTCAGCGAGGCGGCGCGGCAGCGCGAGCGGACCTTCTACGAACGCCTGCTTGCTGAACTGGCGAAGCTCGAAAAGAAGTCGCTCAGCCGCGAAAACCAAGTCGACTTCCAACTACTGACTCAGCAACTGCGCGGCGACTTGTGGCGGCTCGATGTGCTTCAGGAATGGGCGTGGAATCCGGTCGCGTACACGCAACTCACCGGCGGAGCGATCTACGGCCTGATGGCTCGCGAGTTTGCTCCGATTGAAAAGCGGCTGATGCACGTTGCCGATCGGCTCGAAAAGCTGCCGAAGTTGTACGAGCAGATTCGCGGCACGCTCGACGCCAAACGTGTCCCGCCGATTCATGCCGAGACGGCGGTGAAACAGAACCGTGGATTGATCAGCATCCTCGACAACTTGGTCAAGCCGCAGATGGGCAAGCTGAGCGAAGCCGATCGCGCGCGGCTTGAGAAAGTGATGGCCATGGCAACCGACGCCGTCGAGCAGCATCAAAAATGGCTCGAAAAAGAATTGCAGCCGAATGCCAAAGGCAACTTTCGCATCGGTGCGAAGCTGTTCGACGCCAAGCTGGCGTACTCTCTGGGCAGCGGCCTCTCGCGGCCAGATATTCGCGACCGCGCCGAATTTGAACTGCGTCGCGTGCGAGCTGAGATGTACTCCATCGCGCGCGGCGTGATGCTCAAGGCCGATCCAAAACGGGAGGGCGAGGCTCCCGCCAAGCCGTCTCCCGAACAGCAGCAGGCCGTCATCTCCGCCGCACTCGAAAAAGCGTACGCCGAGATCCCCGCTCGTGACGGTATCGTGGACTTCGCCAAGAAGTCGCTGGAGGTGACCACCGAGTTCGTCCGCAAACGCGACCTCGTAACGATCCCGCCCGATCCACTGGAAATCATCTTGATGCCGGAGTTTCAGCGTGGCGTTTCGATCGCGTACTGCGATTCGCCGGGGCCGCTCGATGTCGGTCAGAAGACGTACTATGCCGTCTCGCCGATCCCCGACGATTGGACCGACAAGCAAGTCGGCTCATTCCTGCGCGAGTACAACTTCCGCTCGATCCACGACCTGACGATCCACGAAGCGATGCCCGGCCACTTCTTGCAAATCGCCCACTCCAACCGCAGCCCGCGCCGCCTGCGAGCACTCCTGTCGTCGGGCACATTCGTCGAAGGTTGGGGCGTGTACTCCGAGCAACTCATGTCCGAGGAAGGTTTCCTCGACCGCGACCCGCTGATGCGGCTGATCGCGCTCAAGTGGTACTTGCGAGGCGTCGCCAACTCGATCCTCGACCAAGCCATCCACGTCGATGGCATGAACCGCGAGGACGCGATGAAGCTGATGGTCCACGACACGTTCCAAGAAGAACGCGAAGCCGCCCTCAAATGGGTCCGAGCACAACTGACCTCGACGCAGCTCTCAACGTACTTCGTCGGCTACCAAGAACACCGCGACCTCCGCACCGCCGCCGAAAAAGCCTGGGCCGACAAGTTCACGCTCAAACGCTACCACGACGGCACGCTGTCGTTCGGCTCGCCCCCGGTGCGGTTCGTGAAAGCGCTGTTGTTGGATGAGCCGATTCCGGAGTGACGCTCTTTCAAAAAGCCAACGTGGGACGTTAGCCTCTGACCATGCCGACGCTGATTCGACAGGACGGTTTCGCGATCCGGATTCCGACGCACGATCACGAGCCGCCGCATGTGCATTGTTGGCGTGGAGCTGTTGAGATCATTGTGAATCTCGACGCGAAAACCACAGTTCGCGAGGTCAATGGCCCAGCGAAAGCTGGTGATCAGCGAGACGCGAAACGAATCGTTGCCGAACATCGACAGACACTCTTGGATGCCTGGAGACTGATTCATGGCTAAAGCCAAAATCACCGGATCGACGAAAACGGTCGGCCCGACCATCTACACGCTCGATGAACTGCGAAAAATGTCGCGTGAGGCTCGGCGGCGTGGTCGCGAACGGATGAAGAATCAGCCGCTCGCGACTGCCGTGACCTGCGATCCTGTCCGCGGAGTCGTGACGCTCGCCCTCAATAATGGCTGCCAAGTTCTGATTCCGCTCAGTGAGTTTCCCGAACTGCGCCGTGGCACCAAAGAGACGTTGCGGAACGTGATCGTCATGGGGGCAGGCCAGTCCATCGAATGGCCGATTTTGGATATGCAGTTCGAGGTTCCGGAACTCCTCGCGCACCTCTTCGGCACTCGCGCACTGGTCGCGATGGAGACAGAAGAACGTCGGAGACACGCCAATTCCACCAAGAGAATTGCCATTACACGGAGCAACGGTTCCAAAGGCGGGCGTTCCCAAAAACTGACGGCGAGAACTTGAACAGCCGCACGGCCGCTGCCGAAATGACTGAGCCGACAAGTTCACGCTCAAACGCTACCACTACGGCACACTCTCAATCGACTCGCCGCCGGTATGGGCGATATGCTGACACCGTTGACTGTCACGGTCGCTGAGATAGGAGGACGACTCATGTCCGTATCGCAAACACAGAATTCTGACTTCGTCGTCGAGGCCAAAACGATCTACGACAACGAACTCAAAGAGCGGCTCGAACACGAGCACTTCGGCGAGATCATTGCGCTTGACCCCGTGACGCACGACTATGTGCTCGGCAAGACGCTGAAAGACGTGGATGCCGCGTGTCGCGAACGGTTCGACTCGAAGCCGGTTTACATCTTTCGGATCGGTGGTGGCGGGGCGGTCAAAGTGGGAGGAGCCATCGGCCGTGGACGGGTTTCTGGATGAACTCAACCAAGCTTGGCTGAACCTCGACTTCGGACAAGGCCGTGCTGACTTTCTGATTGATACCGGATTCTCCGGGACGCTGATCATCGGCGAAGAGTTGTTCGATGCGACTCGCGCGATCCCGGCCGGTTTCGTCGATTCGACACTCGCGGCCGGACAAAGCTTTCGGTACGAGCGATTCGATCTGTCCTTTGAATGGCTCGGCGTTTCCGTGCGTTTGTTCGTTCTCGTTGGTCCCGGCTCAGAATGTCTGATCGGCACGGACTTGCTTTCGCCGCATCGCTTGGAGATCGACTACCAGCGGCGGGTGGTTGAACTGCATCGAAGCCGTGAGTGGTAAAGAAAGACTGCAATGAAGACTTTTTACCGTGTGATGCTCGGCCAAGGGAGTGTCCATGCTGGCGAGTGCTTAGCTGGTAACTTCATCGGAGCTGATTTCGGCATCACGGAAGACTTGACGAACAAACTTCCGGAAGCGTGGCGTGAATTCAACGCGGCGTTCATCCCTATTTTTCTGGCGAACCGGCCGGCCAAGACGAAGATCGCCGCCGGCTTGGCGTGTGGATGCCTGTGGGTGATATCCAAGGGCGTCCAGAAGGGTGACATTGTCCTTTGCCCCGACGGAACCGGACGCTATCGAGTCGGCGAAGTCAGTGGCGATTATTTTTTCGCACCCGGACAGATTTTGCCCCATCGTCGTCCGGTGCATTGGTTGAGCCAAATCATTGATCGCGCGGACATGGGCGAAGCTTTGCGAAACTGTACCGGTTCGCCGGGCACCATCTGCAACATCAGCCGAGCCGGTTATCACGAAGAGATTGAGAGGTTGATCGGAGGAGTTTCCATTCCAACGGTCATTGCAACCGATGAAACGGTCGAAGACCCCGCGGCATTTGCGATGGAAAAGCACCTCGAAGATTTTCTCGTGCAGAACTGGGCACAGACAGAACTCGGCAAGGAATACGACATCTACGAAGAAGATGGCGAACGAGTCGGACAGCAATACGCCACCGACACAGGCCCGCTCGACATTCTTGCCATCAGCAAAGACAAGAAGCGGATACTCGTGGTGGAATTGAAGAAAGGCAGGGCAAGCGATGTCGTTGTTGGCCAGATCCTTCGCTACATGGGCTATGTGATGGAGGAATTAGCCGACGAAGGCCAAACGGTTTGCGGGGTGATTATCGCACTGGAAGACGACCAACGAATTCGCAGGGCATTGATGGTCACGCCCAACATCAACTTCTACCGCTATCAGATCAGTTTCAAATTGGTGAAATCGTGACCTCGCTCGGTGCCACGCTCTTCAAAGATCACCCGCGAACCGGATCGTTCTGCGTCCACGGAGGCGGGCATGCGGCGTCGAGTTGTTTGAGATGGTCGGGGGAGAGTTTCACGCTGGCGGCGGCAATGGCGTCTTCGATTTGGTCGAGCCGTTTGACTCCGACGATTGGCGACGTGACCGAAGGTTGAGTCAGCGTCCAGGCCAGCGCAAGTTGCGACATTGGAACACAGAGTTCCTTCGCCACCGCTTCGGCTCGTTCGAGCCGATCGAACAACGGGTCGTCGAGCTTCCAAATCCAATCGGGTTTCTCGGCGGCTCGCGAGTCAGTCGGCGGCGGCTGGCCGCGTCGGTACTTGCCGGTGAGCAAACCTCCTTGCAGTGCTTGGTACGGTGTGATGCCGATGTTGTGCTTGCGGCAGAAGGCGAGGTCGTGATGGAACTCGCGGCGCAGCAGGCTGAGCGGAATCTGCGACGAGACGACTCGCGGCCAGCCGTGTTGTTCGGCCAGCCAGAGGCTTTCGCAAATCTGCCAGCCGTAATGATTCGACAGGCCGAGGTATCGCACCTTGCCCGCCTTCACCGCTTGATCGACCGCGGCCAGCGAAGTCTCTAGCGGCACTTCGCGATCGGGCCAGTGAAGGATGTAGAGGTCGATGTAATCGGTCTTCAGCCGCTGCAAGCTGCGATCGACTTCACGCAAGATGTGCGTCGCCGACAAGCCTTTGTCCTGCGGTCCCGGCCCGACCGGTGCTCCAACCTTCGTCGCGAGAATCGCTTTGTCGCGCTGTCCGACCAGAGCCTTACCGACGATCTCTTCGGCAACCCCGCCGGGACTTCCGAGAAATCGTTTGTAGCCTTCGTAGACATTCGCGGTGTCGATGAAGTTGATGCCGCGATCCATCGCGGCGTGAATCAGCTTGATCGAATCGGCCTCACCGACCGGCGCGCCGAAGGTCATCGTCCCCAAACAAATCGGCGACACGAGCAAGCCGCTCGAACCAAGGTTGCGATACTGCATGAGTCAGGTTTCCTGCGACTTGAGTTGGTGAGCGGACCGTAGGTTGGGACTCCGTCCCGATCCGTGTCGGGACAGAGTCCCAACCTACTTGCGGATCTTCACGGCGACCGCGTTCTGCTGTGACTCGCCCGGAGTGCTGCGACCGTCGGCGACATATTTCTCCAGCAACTTCGTCAGCCGAGCGACGGCCTCCGGATGCTTCGCTTCCAAGTTCGTCGTTTCGCCGATGTCCGTGCTGAGATCGAAGAGTTGATTCGGCGGCAGTTCGTCGTCTTTCATGCCGGGACGCGGGGCGCTCCATCCGCCGGAACCGGGGCAGAGACACAGCTTCCACGAAACGTCGCGGATTGCGAACGAACCGTTGATCGAGTGACTGACGAGCGTCGTTCGCGCGGGCTTGCCGGTTTGGCCGAGCAACGTCGGCAAGAAGCTGACGCTGTCCTCGGCCGCGTTGTCGGGGAGCTTCATTCCGACGATCTCAGCGACGGTGGCCGTGACATCGACGAGACAGGTGAGTTGTGCCGTTGTCGATCCGGCTTTCACTTTGCCCGGCCAGCGCACGAGGAACGGGACGCGATGTCCGCCCTCGTAGATGTCGGCCTTGTGGCCGCGAAAGACGTGGCTGGGGTTGTGGCCCTTGGCGAGTAGTTCGTCGAACTTGGCTTGGGGCGAGCAGCCGTTGTCGCTGGTGAAGATGACCAGCGTGTTGTCAGTCAGGCCGTTGCGGTCGAGCGTATCGAGCAACTGGCCGATCGCGGCGTCTTGCTGCATGACGAAATCGGCATACGGATTCAGGCCGCTCTTTCCGAGCCATTCCCCCTGCGGATGAATCGGCGTGTGCGGCGAGGCGTAGGGCAGGTAAATGAAAAACGGTTTTCCGTTCTTCGCGTCGGCCGCGCGGCGGTCGATGATCTCGATCGTCTTCTTCGTCAGGTCGGGCAGCACGTCCGCGTCATCGAAGCCGGGAGCGGCCGGTCCGAGCCGCGTCATCGGTTTGCCTCGGCCGAACATCAACTCGAATCCGCGATCTTCGGTCGGCAGCACTTTGACTCGATCGTTCTCGATATAAGTGAACGGCACCATGTCGAGCGACGCGCTGATCCCGAAGTACTCATCGAACCCGACGCTGTTCGGCCCGTTCTTGATCGGCTGCGAGTAATCGACGTTGAAGACCTGCTCGCGCGGCTCGATGCTCAGTTCGCTGACTTCCTTGCCCGGCTTCTTCACCCAATCCATGCCGAGATGCCACTTGCCGACGCACGCCGTGTGGTAGCCGTGCTGCTTGAGCATCGACGCGATCGTCATCCGCCCCGGCTCGATCAGCCGTGGGCTTAGCCCGCCGAGAACGTGGCTTTGCAGTTTCGTCCGCCAGTTGTAGCGTCCGGTCATCAGCCCGTATCGCGTGGGTGAGCAGACCGCCGAACTGGTATGCGCATCGGTGAAGATCATCCCCTCGCGCGCCAGCCGATCCATGTTCGGTGTCGCGATCTTGCCGTCCGGGTTCAGGCACTTCACGTCGCCATAGCCGAAGTCATCGCACAGGATCAGCAAGATGTTCGGATGGCGTGGCTCGGCAGCGGACACGAATCCGTGAAGGGTGGCGATCAATGCTACGGCGAGCGTGATGATGACCGGGTGCTTCAACATGCTGAACTCCGAGATGGTTCTATCGAACGCGGGATTCACGTGAGGTGTGATTGGAGTGATCCGTCGCCGCACTCGCCAGAGTCCGGGTTTCCATCGTGGTGATCACGGTCAGAAATTTCACGGAACGTGTCGCAAGTGACTGGTCAGGCAATGTGAGACAGGCGAACTAGCCAACATCAGAGGCCGAGAACCGAGTGCTTACCAAGCGAGATTTCGCAACAGCGACCAGCACGACAACGCTGCCGAGCCACAATGCGAGCGTCGCGAGGAAGTTCAACATCCTACAAATCCTTGCCGCACTTTTCGCAGTTGGCGGTGGAAGTCGCGATCCGAAACGATTTCGCTTTTGGCTTGTGACCGCAGTGCGGACAAACGATCGGGCACTGAGGACCGGCATACGACACGGCCAGCAGATAAATCATCGCCGGCAGATACGGGCACAAGAAGAACATCCCGGAAGGGATGCCGAGGTCGTAGTCCCATCGCAGGAAAACTCCAATCATCGTCGGGATCATCAACAGCAGCGGGAGTACGGCAGCCATCCGTCCGATGCCTCGACATTTCCAAAGCGCCACGCATTGCAAAGGCAAGTAAGTGATGACGAGGAATCCCCCGGTCCACAGGATTTGATTCGACGTCCAAGGCTCCATGTCTGTCTCCGATCCTGGCCGTGGGTGATTAGGGCAAACGGCCAGTTCGATTGCTACACGGCGTTGGGACCACTCAGCAGCGCGCGCACCCAAAACGTGAAGACAACTGCAAGCACGGTCAGCAGATTGAGCACCATGCCAAGGCTCAACCGGTACGAACCTCTGAACCGACCTGCGGACCGGCGAATTAACACCAATCCCACGATGCTCGTGACGATTCCAATCGCGGCAGCCATCGCGGCCAACCAGAGGCAGCCATCCTCGACACGATCCTCGGCGCGGTAATCCCGGTCTCCGCGCATGTCCCGGTAGATTCCATGTCCGTGTCCATCGAAGTAGTAAACCAGCCCGCCCAAGGCGACCGCGGCCAGCCAGCAGTACAACGGGACATTCGCCAGCCGCGTCGCTGGCAGGGAAGACCCGTGATCGGATTTCGGCTGATTCATTGGACGATTCCTCGCTTCGGATACGCGCGACACAAGGTTCATTTCCCAGACGGACCAGCGCTAAAAAACTGTCGCATCGCTGACGCTAGACCGATAAATGCCATCACTCCATAACCGATGGTCCACGGGATCGACTTGGATTCCGCCCAAGCGTACCAGGCACCGCCGGCCGCGATGAGAGCCACCGCCGCAGCGATCACGCCGATCACCGGCGATCGCCGCTTGGCAACCAGGCCCCAAAGTGCGAGGCCCAACGCGGCGATCATTCCGAGAAAAATGACGGCACTGACGATGTTCATGCTGCGGTGCTCCGTTTGAAGGAAACCATTTCGTGAGCGGATCACGGACGAGGCGTCATGTCCCACAGCTTCACCGTTCCATCCCAGCTTCCCGACACCAGCCGTTTTCCATCCGGGCTAAACGCGACGCTCGTGACGATGTGGGCGTGCCCTTTCAACGTGAGTGCCTCCTGACCGCTCGTGGCGTCCCACAGCTTTACCGTCCGATCGCCACTGGCCGACGCCAGCCGTTTTCCGTCCGGGCTAAACGCCACGCTGCTGACAGCGCTGTTGTGCCCTTTCAACATGAGCGTCTCCTGACCGCTCGTGGTGTCCCAGACCTTCACCGTCCCATCCGTCCGAGTTCCGCATCCCGACGCCAGCCGTTTCCCGTCCGGGCTAAACGCCACGCTCTGGGGATAGCCAGGGTTCCCTTTCAACGTGAGCGTTTCTTGACCACTCGTGGCGTCCCACACCTTCACCGTCCGATCCTCGTTTCCCGACGCCAGCCGTTTCCCGTCCGAGCTAAACGCCACGCTCATGACCCCACCGGCGCGCCCCTTCAACGAGAGCGTCGCCTGACCGCTCGTGGCGTCCCACACCATTACCGTCCGATCGTAGCTGGCCGACGCCAGCCGTTTTCCGTCTGGGCTAAACGCCACGCCATAGACCGTGTGGGTGTGCCCTTTCAACGTGAGCGTCTCCTGACCGTTCGTAGCGTCCCAGACCCTCACCGTCTGATCGTAGCTGGCCGACGCCAGCCGTTTCCCGTCCGGGCTAAACGCCACGCTCGTGACGATGCTGCTGTGCCCTTTCAACGTGAGCGTCTCCTGACCGCTCGTGGCGTCCCAGATCCTCACCGTCTTATCGTTGCTTCCCGACGCCAGCCGTTTTCCGTCCGCGCTAAACGCCACGCTTTTGACGTCGCCGGTGTGCCCTTTCAACGTGAGCGGCTCCTGAACCGCTTCGAGCACCTGAAGGGCTTGCGCCGGCTCTTTGACCGGAGCGGTGGAGTCGGCCTGCTGCTTGTCAGCGTTCGTGCGGTCACCACGTTCCTGACCGCCCAGCAGCGGGAATGCGAACCATACGCAGACCACGACCAGGCCCACATCAGTTCTCGCAAGCAACGCAGCGCTTCGAATCCAACGTCCAAACTGTCTGGCGGTATTCTTCACAGTGGCACTCTTTCTGCGTTTCTCGACGACAAGGTCAGTGTCCGTTGTGCGGACCTCAATTACTGCGAATCGTGTCGGCGCGACCAAGCAATGAGTCCTGCCCCCTTGGATTCTGTGCCCCCTTGGATTCTGCCCGTGTTACCAGGAATGCTTGCATTTGGTGCAACGCCAGTTCTGAAATCTCATGGACAGAAACCAAAACCCGATCCCCCACGCGCCCCATGTGACCGAATCCCAAACTTTGCTCCAAATGTTAAGCGTTTGGAAAAACACCAAGCCCAGCACCAATTGGACAACGGCATTGGCGAAGCACATGAGCACGCCCAGCGGGCGGATCCAAGCATAACTCTTGAGTTCGGTTGCTCCGCACTTCGGGCATACAGTTTCCGGGGTTGAGGACATGGCGAACAGACTCCTTCAAAGAGAGGCGGAACAGCGAAACGCAAATGGTCAGTCGTCGTCAGTCATGTTGTTATGGGCGAGATTACGGCGAACGATCTGCCTTTGCGTCAGTCGTTCGTTCCCGTTTCAGAATGACGCTGAACGTGAGGAACTGGAACAAGTTCCCGCCGCTCCCCACGCCGCAGACCTCCCAGCCTTGTGCTCCCAGCGGAGGCAGCACGTCTTTCAAAAGTCCCGCGAGCGGTTGGTCGTGCTCGTCGTACCATTGCGACGTGATCCAGCGGAGTCCCAGCCAGCCCTTGTGAGTTCTCGACAGCACTTTGTACTCAAACGTGCGCATGAGTTTCTCCCTGATTTTCCTGAGGGGTTTCAATCACTTCTTCCGTCGTTTGTCCTGCGTGCTGTCCAGCAGCACTCGGCCGTTTTCGTCTTTGATAAGAGCTTGGTTGTCGAACGTGTCGTCGTTGATCCAGCGGTTGAAGCCGGTGCCGATCCAGCCGGTCGGCATGTCGATCGAACGCCAGTGAAAACCTCGCGACGAGGCGTCCCAGGTGACCCGCCACTGGCCGCCGAAGACATCGTTGGCGAAGTGCGTGTAGTGATACGATTTTTCCTTGGGGTCGTAGGTCATGAGGCCCACCGTATTCATGTTCTGCTTGTCGTCGTACGAGCGGAACATCAGGAACCGGCCGCCGATGGCCCACGCGGTGCGTTCGGCGATCGTGGCGGTGTCGCCGTCAGGGAACCAGATCGACGGCTTCATGGTCTGCCGGATCGTCCAATCGCCGGCCATCTTGTTGAGCAGCGCGAGTTCTTCGTTGCCAGCAGCGGGACCATTCGACAGCGTGAGGTCGTCGTCCACTTTGGACGACTTGCGGACCCACGTCGCTCGCATGTCGCGAGTCACCTGACCGTCGGCGCTTTTGACCAGCAGCGTCGATTCGATGCGATCGTTGCTCACAAAGCGGTCGGTGCTGGTGCCGGTGACTCCGGGCGACGGCGGTTTGGCTTGCAACGTGAGCGTTTGTGACGCGGCATCCCACTGGCCGATCCGCTCAAAAACTTCGCCGCCGGAGCCGAACAGCCAGATGTGATAGCTACCAACGATTTCGTCGAAGCCGAGGATTGCGAGATACTGTTGATCGCCAGCTTCACTCGCCCATTGCCAGAGCAGAAACCGATCGTCGAGGATTTTCCGCACTACGACATTCGCCTTGATCGTCTGTTCGTCCGGCGTGGCCGCCGTGGGCTTGTACACGGTTGTTGATTCCCAGCGGCCGACCCAGCGATCGAAGACGGCTGATTGATGCGTTGGCACGCCGTACTCCGTCTCGAAGTTTTTCGGCAGCTTGTTGGCGTGGAAGGCGAGCAATTCGAGGTCGTCGAAGATGGCCTTGCCTTTGCCGATCAGCGTCAGGGCAAGGCTGAGCGACCGGGCCTCCGGATAAGTCTTGAGAGCGTCCACGATGGTCAACCGATGCCAGCCGTCCTGCTTGATGCTGACCGTGCCGCGGTTCTCGCCGATGTATTGTCCGCTGGCATCGAAGTAGAGCAGCTTGATCTGGGCCGACCCGGATTCGAGCTGCACCCAGCCGCTCGCGGCGTACCGATAGGCGGGATGCGCCGGCGGACGGTTCGTGGGAATGACGGCGAACAGCCCGTCGCCTTCGATCATCCAGCCTCGCTTGCCGGTTCGTCCGCCTTCGACGACTCGATGCTGATAGGTGTTCGGCGGAATGACATTTCCCGTGCCCCAGCCCGCCGGGTATCGCTCGCCCAGCGCGGTGGCTTCTAGCGACGGATCGGTGATCAGATTGACGCCGAGCAGAACGGTGGGTGGCAGAGTCGGTGCGGATGATCGAGGTGTTTTGATGACCGCGCCCGGCACTGGCTTGGTCTTCGGTCCGGGGATCGGCAGCGGTTCGAGCGTGGTCGCGTAGGTATTCACACGCCACTGGCCGTCGGTGTCGAAGTTCAACACTGCCGACTCAAACATCAGGCCCTGGCGTTTCGCGAAATGAGTCTTGTATTCCACGGCCGCGTAACGTCCCGCCGGAAGGCCTGGAAATTCGCCGATCAGCCACAGTCGCCGAAGCGTCCGTTGAGTGGCCTTGCCAACCGTATCGCGGAGCAACTGGTACTGCTTAGACGCTTGCTCCTTCGTTGCCGCACGTTTGGCCAACATCGAGGAGATGTCGTGCAACTGGTCGAACTTGTCGTCGTCAGCCACTACCAAGAATGCTTCGGCCGCCTTGAGAACTTTCCGCTCTTCGTCTCCCAGCGTCGCGGCGACCGTGACGCGCTCGAACACCGCCGTCAGATGATCCGGCCGGTGATCGGGATCAAAGTTGGTCGGCCGCGAGTAGTCCTGGTCGATCAGCGCCAGCTTGAGCCGCTCGCCGTCGAACTGGTAGATGCCCGGCATCGCTTCCTGCTTGCCGGGAGCCACGAAGTCGATCTGCTTGGGATCGCGGTTCGAGTTGATCGTGAACGTCACGGCTATAGGCGTCGGCGGGCCGGAGGGTTGGACGAACTCGACACGCTCGCCGTCGAACGTGATCGACAACTGCGTGAGTTCTGCGGCTGTCAGCGGTTTCTTCCGCGCGTGGCCGGAAACGGCAATCCACTTGCCTTGCAGCCGCTTCTCGTCTGAGACGGTCGCGTTTTCGGTCTTTAGTTTGAACGTCACCGTGACTCGCTTCGCGCCGCCTCGCGTGAGACTGAACTTGTCGGTGTCGGTCGTCAGCCCGTCTGGAAGCTCGGTCACGTTGATCAGGTACTCGCCCTTGCGGATCGAATGCTTGCCCGCCTTGAGCTCATACTTTCGTCCCGTGACCTTATCGTGAATCTTCACGCGAGACTGCTTTTCAATAAGCACGGCGACTTTATCGGAGGCTCGAATCTCGAACGTCCCTGTGTCGGTCTGCACGTAGATCACGATCGCCGCGAGGATCAACGCCGCAAACAGAAACGCCGCTGCGACCGTTCGACCAATCCGCCGTCGCGGAGGCAACGCGGTTTGCGTGAACGGAGCCGACACTGCGACGACTTCAGCCGGAGTTTGAAACCGCTCGGCGGGATTCTTCGCCATCATCCGCGAGACGACGGCGGCCAGCTCGGTCGGCACATCATTCCGCAGCGTCGTCAGTACCGGCGGCGACTGTTCGGCATGAGCCTTGAGCTTCATAAGCACATTGTCCGCCTCAAACGGCGGCTTGCCGGTCAGCAGAAACCAGAACGTGCAGCCGAGGCTGTAAATGTCCGCTCGAATGTCCGCCGAGTGCGCATCCTGAATCTGCTCCGGCGCGATGTAGTCCGGAGTCCCCATCACGCTGCCCGCTGTCGTGAGATGCCCTTTGGAGTGCGGGGTGTCAGAACCATTTTGGATTTCCTTTGTCGCTGCCGCGCCGGTCTCCGCTGAAAGATCTGAAAGCGGTGCTGACACACCGCACTCCAAAGTGAACCCTGCCAGTCCGAAATCCAGAATCCGTACCTGCCCCTCAGCCGACAGCATCAAGTTGTGCGGTTTGATGTCGCGGTGAACCATCCCCTTCTCGTGAGCGTGTTGCAGCCCCTCGGCCGCCTGCCGAATGCACTCGCTCGCTTCGGCGACCGACATCGGCCCGCGATGTTTCACGACGCTGGCGAGGTTGGTTCCTTCGACGAACTCCATCACCAGAAAGTGAACGTCACCCGCCTGCTCGGCGTCGTAGGCCGTGACGATGTTGGGATGCGTCAGCTTCGCCGCCGCCTGCACCTCGCGCCGAAACCGCACGACGGCTTGCGGCTGTCGGATCAATTGCGAATTGATGAGCTTGATCGCCACCGGCCGGTTCATCAGCCGATGCTCGGCCCGATAGACGTTCCCCATGCCGCCGCGCCCGATCAGCTCGACGATGCGATAACGCGGATGGTCTCGCAGTTCGATTGGCAGTTCATCGACACTGACCGGCTCACCCGATTGCACGAGCAACGTGGCCGAGTGTGCCGAGTCGTGGCCGATGCAGCTTGCGTCGGCACCTAGATCGGTACGGACGCTGGCAGCGTCCGCCACGACGTCACTCGGCTGCGCGATCTTCACCAGCCCGACGAACGTGTCGTCCTTCAAATCGAGCAGTGTCTCGCAACACACGCGACAGACTTCGAGATGCTGCTCGACTGAAGTCGACTCGTCAGCCGTGAGCTTCCCCTGCCCGAACGCGATCAACTGCTCTTTCTGCGGATGGTCGAGCGACATGAGCGGCCTCTTTATGTAGCCATCACACTCCCGCGTGATGAGCCGAACGCTGTGGAAAATTTTCGAGTGAAAGAAATCACCAGAATCGCAAGTCGGTGAAGCGTTCGGCTCGTCGCGCGGGAGCGTGACGGCTACGTTCGCTACCTCTTCTCAACGACTCGCTTGCTTGTCCCCTCCATGCGGAACATCGCGACCTTCTGCGGGTTCTCGACCAGCACGGTCCAATCGAGCTTGTCATTCACGAACCGATGCTGAGCCATGCTGGCGAGTCCGTTAGGGTCGGTCAGTTTCCAAGTGAACGCCTTCGCGGCGTCATCCCACTGACCGGTCGAATCGTTGAACTGCCCCATCGAGGAGAACCACCACGCTCGGTATTTCTTCTGGTTCACATCGAACAGCATCAGAAACGTGCCCTCGGTTCCATCCGAGTGCTTGGTCCGTTCGCGGACCATCTGCCCGCCGAGTTCGCGCGTGAAGACCATCGTGGCCGAGCCGCTCTTCTCCTCAGGAGTCCATTCGGCCTTCGGCACGCGATACTCGGCTTTCCATGTGCCGAGGAACCGGTCGAACTGCCTCAGTTCGGCCGAGCGTTCAGGTTCCCTCGCAGCCGTGTTGGTCGTCGGCTTCGATGGTCCGTCCTTACGCAGCGTGTTCACGCCCGCCATTTCACCGACTTGTTGGCTGTCGCGGTCGGTGTAGAGGAACTTCCAGCGCTCCTTCCCCGCCGTCGAAAAGTCCGCCGTGACCTTCGCACGCACGCCGTTGGCATCTGGCTGCGTCACCGATGTCATCGTCTTTGCGTTCGCGCCCCAGGTCATCTCGGCCTGGTTGGTCGAGCCGTTTGAGACGAACGTCCAACTGCGATACTTCTTCGCCTCCGTATCGAACGTGAACAGCGTCGTCACCCAAATGTCCGGGCCGTCCGACGAGTGCATGACTCCCGATTGCTCAAGAAACCGCCCGCCGAGAATCCACTTCGCCGTCGACTCGTTCTTGCCGGCGGCATTGTCCATCACGACATCCCACGTCCCGGCGTAGTGCTGCAAGACCTGCAACTCCGGGACGTCTTTGGCCGGCTCCGCGTCCTCGGCCTGGACGGACGAGATTCCGAGTAGAGTCGCCAGAGACCAACAAACCGCCAGAAGTCGTCGCATCGGGGTCGCTCCTTGAAAGAGGGGACACAGCCTGCGGGCGATTGTCCCGCAGAGGAAAGTGCATGAGGGGCACCATTCTTACACGCGATGAGGAAAGATTCTCATGATCGCGCGTTTGTGGCGCACGCGGCTCGTGTGCTGGAAGTAGGGTGGGACCAACGCAGCGCCGGCCCACCACGTTGTGCGAGGAATTGGTGGGCCGGCGTCCGAAGCGGACTGGTCCCACCCTACTCGTCGATCAGCCCGGCCGCCTCGCGACGCAGCGTGCTGAGCACTCGGCTACGAGCGACGTAAACCGAGTTCAGCGGCATTCCAAGTTCTGCGGCGACGATGTCGGCTCGCTGGCCGTCGAACATCTGGCGATGGAACGCTGCCCACGTCTGTGGCTCGAAGCGCGGTCGCACGGACTCCAGCAGCCGAGCCATCACATGCCGGTCATGTTCGAGATTCCATTCGCGGCTGGCGTTGCTTGATTCGTCCGCGAGCTGTTCGAGTTGCTCCGCCCATGTGCTGCCGCCGGTCGCGGCCGGTCGATACTTCTTCGACCGCCAGAAGTCGCGCAGTCGATTCACCAGAATCGTGCGCAGCCAACTCCGAAACGCACCCTCTCGGCCAGAGTGCTCGAAGCAAGACAACTCACGCGAGACGGTCAGGAGAACCTCTTGAATCAAATCGTCCGCGTCGGTCGAGGCCACCTCGAATCGCATCAGCCAGGATCGCAGTAACGCCGAGTAAACCTCAGCCATACGCTGCCACGCCTCATCGGTGACGTTGTCTCGCGCGCGGTCCAGCAAACTCAAAGAAGTCTCGCTCACCACGCCACCTCTTGCCCGAGGTTGAGTCGTGCGGCGTTCTCCAACGCGACGCGCGCGGCGACGGCGTCCTGCACAGCGAGTCCCACCGATTTGAAAAACGTGATCTGCTGATCGTCGGCTCGGCCGGGCCGGCGGCCGAGCACCAATTCGCCGAGCTCCGCATGAATGTGCTCGTGGCCGATCAATCCCGCCTGCATCGGTTGAATGAGATCCCCCGCCTCTTCCCAAGCAGCATGTCGGCTATCGACCACGACCAGTGCGCGACGCACGGTCTCCGGCGGAACCTCACGAGCTTGCGGCGTGTACGAGCCGACCGCATTGATGTGGACTCCAGGCTTGAGATCAGCGTCGTCGAAGATCGGCTCTTTTGAAGTTGTCGTGCAACACACGATGTCGGCGTCGGCAAGTGCTTGCCGAGGCGAATCGGCCGCGATGAGTTCCGCAGGGATGGCGGGACGCCCCGCGAACTCAGCGATCAATGCGGCGACTTTGTTAGGCGTGCGACCGCACACGAAGATCTTCTCGATCGGACGCACTGCGCACATCGCAAACAGATGTGTGATGGCTTGAACTCCGGCCCCGAAGAGAGCCACCGTGCGGCTGTCGCTCCGAGCCAGCAGATCGGTCGCCGCTCCGCTGGCCGCCGCCGTGCGGATCGCAGTGAGCATCGCGCCGTCGAGCAGCGCGATCGGACGGCCGGTATCCGGTTCCAACATCACGACCGCCGCTTGTATGCGAGCCAGTCCGCGAGCTGGATTCCCGTCAAACAGCGAGACAACCTTGACCGCGAGCGCTTGCTCCACCGTCGTTTCGCCATCGACGAACGACGGCATGATGAGACTGATGCCGGAGTGCGGAGTAATCGACAAATGAATTCGCGGTGGCACGAGAGCTTTGCCTTCGCTGAAGGCCGCGAACGCCTGCTTCATCGCGTCAATGGCCAACGACATCGGCAGTGCTTGACGAATATCGGCAGCGTTGAGGATCAGCACGGTAGCCCCTTTGGAGTGCGGTGTGTCAGCACCGCTTTCATTTGCGGCACAGCCGCTTTCTAATTTCTTCGCTGCTGAATCGCGACTCGCCGACAGAAAAGCGGCTGCGCCGAAATCCAAAGCGGTGCTGACACACCGCACTCCAAAGGAACCGCATGAAGATCACTCGCATTTTGGCTTATCGCGTGGACCTGCCGTTGCGCGAAGGAACCTACAAATGGTCCGGCGGTAAATCGGTGTCGGTGTTCGACAGCACGGTTGTCGCAGTCGAGACCGACGCGGGGATCACCGGCTATGGCGAGGTCTGCCCGCTCGGTCCGTTTTATCTGCCGGCGTATGCGGCGGGAGCGCGGGCCGGGATCTTGGAACTCGGACCGCATCTGCTCGGCGAAGACCCGACGCAGTTGAGCAAACTCAATCGTCGCATGGATGCCGCACTGCAAGGGCATGCGTATGTGAAGTCGGCGATCGACATGGCCTGCTGGGACATTCTCGGCAAAGTGACCGGGCAGCCGGTGTGCGTGTTGCTCGGCGGGCGTTACGGCGATGACTTCGGACTGTACCGAGCGATCTCGCAGGAGACTCCCGAAGTCATGGCGAGCAAAGTCTCCGGCTATCGAGCCGAAGGCTATCGCCGCTTCCAACTGAAAGTCGGCGGCGATCCGGACACCGACATCGAACGCATCCGAGCCGTCTCCGCGCAGCTTTAACCCGGCGACCGCCTGATCGCCGATGCCAACACCGGCTGGCTGATGCACGACGCGATGCGCGTCGTCAAAGCGGTGCGCGACATCGACGTCTACATCGAGCAACCCTGCCGCACCTACGAAGAGTGCCTGACGATCCGCCAGCACTGCGATCATCCATTCGTGCTCGACGAAAACATCGACTCGCTGGACGTGCTACTGCGCGGCCACGCCGACCGCGCGATGGACGTTGTCAACATCAAGATCAGCAAGTTCGGCGGCCTGACGAAAGCTCGGCAAGCCCGCGACCTATGCGTGTCGCTGGGAGTCGCCATGACCATCGAAGACAGTTGGGGCGGCGACATCGTCACCGCCGCGATCGCGCATTTGGCTCATAGCACTCCGACGGAGTTCCTCTTCACGACAACCGACCTCAACAGCTACGTGACCGTCAGCTTCGCCGACGGAGCGCCGCAACGAACGAACGGCCGGATGTCGGCCAGCACGCAACCGGGTTTGGGAGTGACGCCGAAGTTTGACGTGATCGATTATGTGCCCTGGCACATAATCGATCTAATGTGCCCAACTTCGTTATGTGGCCGCCGTGTCGGCGCGACGGTTGTGTGTGGGAGGTGGGCGTGGCATTGGCAACATAACCATCAGAGCGATTCCAGCCATTTGAGCAATGCTTCGTCATCGCGCCAGACCAATTTTCGGTGGGCGCTACTTGTGGCGGGGACGGAAGGCTCACAGGTACGCAGCGCGTCGGCTTTGGTTCGGAGGGTGATTTCGGCGTAGCGGTTCGTGGTCTCCAAACTCGAATGTCCGAGCCAACCGCGGACGACATTGATCTCGACACCGGATTCCAACAGATGGACTGCCGCTGTGTGTCGAAACGTGTGGGGACTGACTGTCTTCTTGAGCGATGGCTGGTTGCTCGTGAGCAGGTTGCCGGAATGGCGGCGCACGATTTTGTAGATCCCAAATCGAGTCAGCGGATGACGAGAGCGCGAGACGAACACTGGTTCGTCATTGGACCTCGGGGGCACCTGCTGCAAAAGCCGTTGAAGCTGGCGGGCGGTTTCGGTCCATAGGGGACAGATTCGCCATTTGTCTCCCTTGCCGTGAAGTCGGACGCGAGCTGGGGCGTTCAAATCGAGATTGCTGACACGCAGGTCGGCGACCTCTTGGACCCGAGCACCCGTGTTGTAGAGGAAGAGCAGCAAAGCGCGATCACGATCGGCATTCCTTCCGCTGGCTGGCACGCGGCGCAGCAGTGCGGCGACGTCATCCCGATCCAAGTAGTGCGTTTCGGGAGGCGCGACACGCTTCGTCGGAATGGCGGCCACTTGTTCACAAACCATGAGCATCTCGGGAGAGCGTTGGGCCAAGTATTCGAAGAAGATGTGCAACGCCGCCAGCCGCTGATTACGAGTCCGAATGTGATTGTGCCGTTCCTGCTCCAAGTGACGAAGGAATTGCTGGACCTGTTCAGCATTCAGATCCTGTGTGCACAACCGCGTGATCGGCCGCCGGCTTGTCCGGGAGAGGAAACAGAGGAACAGCCGCAGCGTGTCACGATAACTGCGAATCGTGGTTGGCCGAAGCCCCTTCTGAACCGCGAGGTAATCCACGAAGAACGAATGAATCCAAGCCCCTAAAACTCCATTGATCATAGCGAAGTCTCCTCGATGCTGGTGCGTGCGAAAGCCTCAAATCGACGGTTGGCTTCCTGCAACAGGGTGTGGGTGATGGTCAGATAGGTGGCGGTCGAAGTCGGATCGACATGACCCAGGAACGTGGACAACTGCAACAGGCGAGTCCCCGGATTGAGACCCGCTCGATACCAACGCAGCAGCGTGCCGACGGCGAAGGAGTGGCGTAGGTCATGCACGCGCGGCGGCGAGGTTCCCGGCGGGATGTGCAGACCCAATCGAGGCACCAAGCCGTGAAAGGTCTGACTGATCGTGCCCGGGTTGAGTCCGCGACCAGCCAAAAAAGAAAACACGGGTGCGTCCGGCGCGAGCCGCCCGCGGTATTGCTCGCACGTTTGCAGATACTCTTGCAGTTGCGCCGCGATGCGGGGTCCAAACGGAACGAGGCGGTTTTTGGAGAACTTGGTCAGCCGGATCTCTAACAGCTTCCGGTCGAGGTCAAGGTCGCTGCGCCGCAGGCGAGCCACTTCGCCGACCCGCAAACCGAGCCCGTACAATAAAATGAAGATCAGTCGATACGTTGCTCCGCGCAGCAACGCACGCGGGTTGTCCGGCAGACTGCCGGCCAGTTCCAGCAATCGCCGAGCACTGTTCTGGTCGAACAGGAACGGCAATCTTTGCGAAGTCTGACGCCGAGGTTTGGCCCGAAGCGGCGAATGGGTCAGGAGTCCCTGTCGGACCAGCCACTGAAAGAGTCGTGCAACGACTCCCAGCAGATGGTTGTAACTTCTGGGTCTCTGGCGCGGGCGCGAAGCCAAAAACGCGTCGATCACGTCGGGCGTGATGTGCTCGACCGCGCTGAGCTTCCGTTCCACCAAATAGCGATCCAGAAGCCGAAGAGTCTTCTCTTCGACATCGTACCGTCGGGCCAAGGCCCGCTTGTGAGCGAGAAATGCTTGGATCGATTCTGCAAGCGGACTTTGAAAAACGGGGGGTCGCTGAGTCATGCGATCTCCTCCCCGTCGCCACAGGCGACTTCGCGCAGGGCTTCGACGGCAACCTTGCTGTAGATCGCGGTGGAAGCGGCGGAACGATGACCGACATAGTCACCAATGACCTTCAGATCGAACTCGGCATCCACCAACCGCTGGACACAGGTGTGTCGCAACGTGTGCGACCCCGGCCTGGAAACCGAACTGCCGATCTTGTGCAAATAGTGAGCAGCGCGCGAGGAGACCGCCGCTCCCGTGATCGGCTCCTGGGGAGCAACCGCTCGAAAGAAGACGTGACGATCCGTCGTTTGGGGCCGACCGTTTTGCAGATACTCCACGATGGCTTGCCCGACCAGCGGCGAAAGTGGGTACGCAGACGAATGCCCCGCCTTCCGTTCCGGAATACGCAGTCGTTCATTGCGCCAATCCAAATCGTCGACAGTCAGAGCGGCCACTTCATGAGCTCGAAGCCCATAGGTCACCAACAACATCAGAATCGCATAGTCACGCCGCCCGGTCGGCGTACGGCGATCGACCACGTTCAAGAGGCGGCGAACTTCATCCCAGGTCACCGAACGCGGGATCTTGGCGAGGCGATATGTCTGTGGCGGCTCGACGCAGTCGCTGAGATCGTTCCGTAAGACACGCTCGCGGTAGAGATAAGTCAGGAACACGTGCAGGATCCCGCAACCATTACGGACACTCGACCACGACGTCCGCTGACTCATCTCGATCACGAATCCGCTGAGAACCGGTGGTGATAAATCACGAAGGTCGCGCAAGCCAATCCGTTCCAAGTAGGCCGCGAACTTCCGCAGGTGATGCCCATAGAGCTTGAGCGAACTCGCGCGAAGTCCCCGTTCTTCGGAGAGGTACGCAAAAAACTTTGGTGCGAGATCAACGAACGGATTCAGAGGCGGATGTGGGCGCCCTCGTCCTCGAAAGTTGGCGCAGACCAACCGCAGCATTTGCTCGACCGGGATGCGCGCGTCCTTCGCAATCTTGTCACGCGCCAGTGGGGAGTGGCGGGAGTTGCTGCGGGTCGCAACCCACCCGACAACAAATTCCTCGACATGATGAGCCAGTTCCTTCCATTGACGAGCACCTCGATCCCACGCGAACTGGCCAAAACGCGTCAGAATCGGAACTCGACGATGAATCGTCCGAGACGAATACTTCCGCTCGACTAACCAAGTGACATACTGCTCGATGGCCCCGCCAACCCACGAAGATCGGACACGATCGACGGTCTCGGGGCGGATGAAAAAACGTTCCAGCATGGCAACCTCCTTTCTGGGTTTGAACCACGGAGGTTGCGTTCTATCGGAGCGATCGACGTTATGTGCCCAACCGTCCGTTCAAGCCATCATTGGGACCACGAAATGGTCTTCGCGGCCACATAACGAAGTTGGGCACATTAGCTCGGCAAGCCGCTGGTCGAAGTGGTTTGACCTCGAAGCTACTTGGACGCCTACCTCCGGTCAATTTGTGGTCGCAGTCAGTCTTCGCAGCACTAACTGTGCAACACCACGTTGGCCGTCGATCGAGAGGTGCAAGCCATCCGTCGTCGCTCCCGCCGAGGACAACACCGCGGCGAACTCGCGGCGTGGAATCAGACGCACGGCGTGGCGGAGAGCCAGTCGGCGTTGCAGTCGAGCGAATTCGTAACCACCGGGAATGGGCGGCACGGGCAGTTCAAACATCACCAGCGTCCGACGCGGCGCACTGAGCCGGACCAACAGCCGATCCAAGTCCACTTCGATCTGCCGTGAGTCTCGGCCGCTGAGCAGGTCGTTGCCGCCAATCTCGATCAGTACGAGGCAGTCGTCGCAGTCGATCTCTTCGGCTTGCCGAATTGCCGACGCGGTGCTGGCTCCGGCTTGAGCGTGATTCCGCACCGGCACGCGCCATTCGCTCGCGAGCAAATTCGGCCAGAGATGCTCTTGTTCGCTGGCGATGCCGGCACTCAGGGAATCGCCGATGACATGCACCTCTGCCGGCAAGGTGGCCAACGGTGGAACGTGCAGACGGTGCCGCTCGATCAACTCGGCGGTGACGCTGGCGAGCAACATGAGTTCGACGAATCCGCCGCAGGCGGATGCTCGGCGGACGATTCGCGGCCAACGAGCGTTGTCGTCGGCACGGAACGGCACGTTCAAGCTGACGAGCGGCGGAATCAGGCAGAGGCCGTACAGCCACCAAGGCAGCGGCGTCATCGACAACACCAAGAAGATCAGTCCCAAGACGGTCAGCAGCCTCAACCACTTCGCAGCCCGATGTCTCCGAAAGTGCCAGGTGGTCGCTCGGCCCAGAGCGATCAACGCCGCTCCGACGAAGAACGCATCTCCGCTGGAGAACAAGTACGCCGCAAACTGGTTGAGGCCGCTCATGCCGATATGATCCCGCCTCGAATCCCCGGACGCGAGAGCAGGCAATGAGTGACGTCATCTACGATTTTGATGTGGTGGTAATCGGGGCCGGACACGCCGGCTGCGAAGCGGCGCTGGCGTCCGCTCGCCTCGGCGCAAAGACGGCGTTGCTGACGATGAGTTGCGACATGGTCGCCGCAATGAGCTGCAACCCGGCGATCGGTGGCGTCGCGAAAGGGCAGATCGTTCGCGAGATCGATGCACTCGGCGGTGAGATGGGGCGAATCATCGACGAGACCGGCATTCAGTTTCGGATGCTCAATCGAACCAAAGGCCCGGCGATGCACAGCCCGCGTGCTCAGGCCGACAAAAAGGCGTATCAGATCGCGATGAAATGGCGCGTCGAGCAGCAAGAGAATCTGACGCTGCGGCAAGAAGTGGTCGAGGGCTTGGACGTGGGGCAGGTTTCCAACCTGCCAGCCCACTCGTCCGGGCAGGTTGGAAACCTGCCCCACGTCAGCGCCGTCCGCGTGAAAGGGGGAGCGATTTACCGTGCGAAGGCGGTCGTCATCACGACGGGTACGTTCCTGCAAGCGATCATGCACACCGGCGAGGCGAAAGCGTTCGGCGGCCGAGCGGGAGAAGGGACGACCACCGGATTGTCGCACACACTAACGGAACTCGGCTTTGAACTGCGACGGTTCAAGACCGGTACGCCGTGCCGGATCAACGGACGCACGATTGATTTCTCCGCCACACAGGAACAACCGGGAGACGCCGAGCCGCAGCCGTTTTCGTTCTTGACCGACGCGATCACTCAGCCGCAGATGTGTTGTCATCTGACCGAGACGAACGAGCGTGTTCACGAACTCATCCGAGCCAACTTGCATCGGGCACCGATGTATTCGGGACAGATTCAATCGACCGGGCCGCGCTACTGTCCGAGCATCGAAGACAAAGTCGTGCGGTTCGCCGACAAGACCGCTCACCATATCTTTCTGGAGCCGGAAGGCCGCCACACCTGCGAGTACTACTGCAACGGCATCTCGACCAGCCTGCCGCGCGACGTGCAGGAGGAGTTGGTGCATTTGATTCCCGGCCTCGAACAGGCCGAGATCATGCGCTACGGCTACGCGGTCGAGTACGACTTCGCTCCGCCGACGCAGTTGCACGCGACGCTCGAAACGAAACAGGTCGCGGGGCTGTATTTCGCCGGCCAAATCAATGGAACGACCGGCTACGAAGAGGCGGCCGGTCAAGGTTTGCTCGCCGGGGCCAACGCGGCGTTGAAAATTGCCAACAAGCCGCCGCTGATTTTGGACCGCAGCCAGGCGTATCTCGGCGTGATGATCGACGACCTCGTGACGAAAGGGGTCGATGAGCCGTACCGCATGTTTACTTCGCGAGCCGAATACCGCTTGCTCCTGCGTCACGACAACGCCGACCGCCGCCTGACACCGATTGGGGCTCGCGTCGGACTGGCGTCGGCCGAGCGAGTTCGCCGCTGGGAAGCTCACGAAGCAGCGATCGCGGCGGCCTCGGAGTTGACCGTTAAGAAATTCCATCAAGGTCACAGCCTGGAAGAATGGCTGCGCCGGCCGGAGACCGAATGGCTCGACGTCTGCGAGTTCAGTGAGGAAGCGCGGTCGTTGAATTTGCCGACGCAGGCCGCAAAGCAACTCTCGATCGAAGCCAAGTACGCCGGCTATATCCGCCGACAAACCCAGACAATTGAACGCCAAGAGCAAGTTGACACCGTCCGTATCCCAGACGCCTTCGACTTCCATGCCTGCCCACAACTCCGCGCAGAAGCGAAGGAGAAATTCACTCGCGTGCGTCCGCGTCACGTCGGCCAAGCGAGTCGGATCAGCGGCATCACTCCGGCCGATCTCGCAGTGCTGATGCTGTATCTTACCGAGCCGACGCGGATGGCGACGTAGGCTGCAAGCCACATCATCCTGGTGACTTGTGCCAACCGGAGCGTGATTCTCACGACGATACGCTTGACGTTTCTTTTCGGGCTGTTACTCTCCGCCTTGCCTGAAATGAAACTGAGTCTCAATTTCTGGCAAGGTTCGCCAGTCGCCAGCCAAGCCTCCACGGCTCGCCAGCCATCTGCGACCCAAATCTGTCGCTCGGTTGCCAATTACTTTTTCTCGTGGAGGTGCTGTGATGCGAACTCAACGTCGTGGATTTACGCTCATCGAATTGCTCGTCGTGATCGCGATCATCGCGATCTTGATTGCCCTGCTGCTGCCGGCCGTGCAGCAAGCTCGCGAGGCTGCTCGGCGAAGTCAGTGCAAAAACAACCTCAAACAGATGGGGCTGGCTCTTCATAACTACCTCGATGTCAAAAAGTACTTTCCGCCATCCGCATGCATCGAAACCGCAACGACAACCAGTGTGTTTTGGTCGGCACAGGCCTATCTCCTGCCATACTTGGAACAGGCTGACCTGCAAAAGTTGATCAACTGGAATCAACCGTACTCGGTGCAGGGCAATGTGGCCCGTAAGAGAATCGCAACTTACCTTTGCCCCAGTGAGATTAACGACCGCGCGCGTTCAGACCCGCAACCGAGCGACCCAAACTTCACGCACTATCCACTGAACTACGCCGCCAACGTCGGTACTTGGATGGTCTGGGATCCCAACACCAAACAAGGTGGTAGCGGAGCCTTTTATCCCAACAGTAGTTTGTCGACCGCAGCATTTCGTGATGGGACCAGTTCCACGTTGGCGTTCGCCGAAGTGAAAGCCTACGCGCCTCACTTGCGAGATGGCGGCAACCCCGCGGCGGCAGGAGTTGCCATTCCTTCGACCGTCGCGGCAGTGGTGGCCTACGGGGGCAGCCTAGTCACCACTGGGCATACCGAATGGGTGTGCGGCCGGACAAATCACATCGGATTCACAACGGTGTTCGGTCCGAATTCTGTCGTGAATTACACGTCCGGTGGAGCCACTTACGACATCGACTTCATTTCCCGCCGTGAAGGTGGGTCGACCACGCAAGTTACCTATTCGGCGACCACCTCACGCAGTTTCCACCCTGGGATGGTCAACGCAGTGATGATGGACGGAGCGGCTCGGTCAATCAGTAGCAATATCGATTTGTCGATCTGGCGTGGGCTGAGCACCCGCAACGGACGCGAACTACTCGGTGAGTTTTAGGCCGTGGTTGACCTTCGACAGAAGGAGTCAATGATGGATGGTGAGCCAATGGTCGATCCGCTTGATGACGGTCAGACTCTCGTGGCGTCCGCCAAGCGAACTGTTCGTGAGGTTGCCTCCAGCGAGTTGTTGCTCGGAGAGAACGAACTGCTCATTCGGCATGGTGACGAACTCTACCGGCTCAAACTCACCCGAAATGGGAAGCTGATCTTGCAGAAGTGATCGCTTCACTTTCTCGGTCTTTCCGCTCGAATGGCCAACGATCATTGGCTCGGCGGTTCGAGGAATTCTCGCGCGTGGCTGTCGCTGCGAGATGTTTTAGAGCGATTGCTACTGCGGCAAAGATTGCTGGACTCGACAAAATGCGTTGAGTTGCGTGAGTTTGCGGCTTCATCAGGACGGGGGGTTTTGAGGGAGCAAACGGCTGTTGACCGATTCCGGGGAATACACAACAATCGCCGCCGTGCTAAAGCTGGTAGGTTGGCTCAACGCGAGCAACCATGAGAACCGATAAGACAGTCAAGCTCGCGAAGGTTTACCAGCTCGGCACACGTCACTGGCGAATCAGTTGACGTTCCCGTTCATCATCGTCAGCACTGCGAAGGACAAGGAAGTCTTACCGCATCCGACCGGCTCTCAGAGGTCTGAGACATCAGGCGGATCGGCCAGTTCAAAGGATGGATGCCCGATGAAAACCGTATTCACGACCGGTGAAGCCGCCAAGATTTGCAAGGTGAGTCAGCAGACGATCATTCGTTGTTTTGACTCCGGCCAGTTGCGAGGGTTTCGCGTCCCTGGATCGCGGTTCCGCCGCATTCCGCGCGATATTCTGTATCGCTTCATGAAAGAGAACGGCATCCCCACCGATGCCCTCGAAAGCGGACGCCGCAAGGCTCTGATCGTCGATGACGACGAGGAACTCGTGGAACTGATCCGCGACGCGCTCGAAGCGGACGGCCGCTTCGAGATTCGTGTGGCCAACAACGGCTTCGACGCCGGCATGATGGTCCGCGAATATCACCCGGACGTGATCGTGCTGGACGTGATGCTGCCGGACATCAACGGCAAGGAAGTCTGCCAGCGAGTCCGCAGCGACACCACGCTCGACGACGTGAAGATCATCTGCATCAGCGGAATGGTCGAGCAGGACAAGATCGAAGACTTGAAAGCCAACGGCGCGAATGAGTTCATGCAGAAGCCATTCGAGGTAGAAAACCTCATCGAACGCATCTGCATGCTGCTGGACGTCGAGCCGGTCGCGGTGAAATAGATTTCAAATTTGAGATTTGAGATTTGAGATTACAAACCCGGCCTCGGTTTCGAGGCCGGTTTTTTTTTGGAGTGCGGGGTGTCTGCCCCGCTTTGGAACTTTCCGAGGCGAGCCATCGTGTCCGAGTCCCCTGACATCTCGACCTCGGACGCCTTCCTGCGAGCGAAGCTCGAAGCCCTCGCCGAATTCGCGGCCGGGGCCGGGCACGAGATCAACAATCCGGTCGCGACCATCGTCGGCCGAGCAGAATTGCTGCTCAAAGGCGAAACGAACCCGGAACGTCGGCAAGCGCTGCTGACCATCGGGGCTCAAGCATTGCGCATTCGCGACATGATCGGTGACTTGATGGTCTTTGCTCGGCCGCCGAAGCCGGAACCGCAGCCGCTGAATCTCGCGAGCGTTGTGGACGATGTCTTGCTCAAGCTCGGTGAAACTCTGCGGGCAAAGTCGCTGAGCGTTGTACGGCAGGGCGAGCCTTCTGTGCCGATTCAGGCCGATCCGGTGCAATTGCGAGTCGTCATCAGCAATCTGCTGCTCAATAGCGCGAATGCGTCAGCGGTCGGCGGCTCGATCGAAATCGAATGCTCAAATAGGGAAGCGGATTCGCGGCGCTGGGCGGTGCTCACGTTGCATGATCGGGGAGCCGGGCTGTCGGCCATCGAACGCGAGCACCTTTTCGATCCGTTCTTCTCCGGCAGGCAAGCGGGACGCGGACTGGGTTTCGGCCTGTGCAAATGCTGGCGGATTGTCGAGATGCACGGCGGTCGAATCGACTGTGAATCGTCGGCCGAGAAGGGCACAACCTTCCGAGTGACTTGGCCAACGGTTGGCTGAGTTGTGGGGTCGTGTCGATGATTCCGCTCAGGCAAAACTCGCCGAGTGTGAGCGTCGTGAGTGATCGCCGCGTTCTCACAAGCCCCACCGGCCTTGTGCCGGTGGCTCGTTGGCCTTTGCACTACTTTGCTGCCGATCAATCCTTTGAGTAATGCAAAAGCCCGCGAGCCACTGGGGCAAGCCCAGTGGGGTGAAGATAATTCTGGATCAGGACCGACTCATGACCGCTCGACTGCAAGGCATCTTCACGCCGAATCTCGTTCCGCTCGATTGCCGAGGCGACATCAACGAGCCGGAACTTCGACGGTACATCGACTGGCTAATCGCCAAGGGCGTGCATGGTCTGTATCCGAACGGCTCCACTGGCGAGTTCACTCGGTTCACAGTCGAGGAAAGGCGGCGGATCATCGAGATTGTTGCCGATCAGACGCGCGGCCGAGTTCCTATCCTGGCCGGTGCGGCCGAGGCCAACGTCAAAGAAACCATCAAAGCCTGCGAGTACTACCACGAACTCGGCTGTCGAGCGGTCGCGATCGTGGCCCCCTTCTACTACAAGCTCAGCCCCGCGTCGGTGTATGCGTACTTCAAAGAGATCGCCAAGAACACGCCGATCGACGTGACGCTTTACAACATTCCGATGTTCGCCAGTCCGATCGACGTGCCGACGGTGCGACGCCTCGCCGATGAATGCGAGAAGGTCGTCGCGATCAAGGACAGTTCCGGCGACATCGTCCACATGATTCGCATGATTCAGGCAGTACGTCCGAGCCGCCCGGAATTTGCGTTCATGACCGGCTGGGACGCGGCATTGATGCCGATGCTGCTGATCGGCTGCGATGGCGGCACGAATGCGTCGTCGGGAGTCGTGCCCGAGGTCACTCGGTTGCTCTACGACCTGACCCTCAGCGGCCGGCTCGAGGAGGCGAGAAAAGTGCAATTCGATCTCGTGACCCTGTTCGACACGATGATCTATTCCGCCGAATTCCCGAATGGATTCCGTGCAGCCGTCGACTTGCGCGGTTTTCAAATGGGCATCGGCCGCCAGCCGCAATCGGATCAACAAGTGACGGACCTCGCCGCACTGAGCAATACGCTGCAATGTTTGCTCTCGCAACACGGCTTCACCGGTGAACCAATCGGCGGCTGCCCAAGCAGTGCCGCGAACGGAAATGCTCAGGACGTCACCGCCATCGTGCAAACAGTCGTTGCTGAATTAAAACGCCGCGGACTCGTCTAGACATTCCGTTCTCGCTCTTCGAGTGTCACGGCTGAGTCAGCCGACGGAGCGCCGCACACTCACCCGAAGCGTCAGCGAGGGCGAACCGTGATCCGGCGCGGCGGACCCTCGCTGACGCTTCGGGTTATGGAGTGGGCGACTCGTCTTTCGGCAGTTGGTCGATGCGGCGGCCCGCGTGGAAGAGTGCCCAGGCAAGAACGGCAACAAGCACGGCAGCGGCGGTGCCGAGCACCAGCGGGTTGTTGAGCACGCTCTTCAAGGCAACGGGCTTTTTGACCGGGGCGGACGATGCGGCTTGCGGGCCGAGCTTTGCGGTGAGCGGTTGGAAGCCGCGGCCGAGCGCAGATTGCAGCGCGGCGGTGTCGTATTGCGGCGAGTCAATCTCGTCGGCGCCGTATTGCAAACGGTACATGCTGGTCGGTGACGCGAGGAAAACGAGTTGATGGACGTGGCCGTCGGCATCAATGCCGTCGATTTCGAGCGGTGGGCTGTCGCGGTTGTCGAGCACGATGCGATACACAGCGCGACGCTGTTCGGGGAACGGCAATTCGAGATGCTCTTGCTTCACGTCGCGAAACTCGAACTGCGAGACGACGGTTTGGCCAATCTCACGCCAATCGGTTTGCACTCCGTGTTTTTCCGGGATCAGCACGCTCGCGCGGCGGCTGAAATTGCGGCTGGACGTCTTCAATCGAAATGCGATGAGCGGATCACGTCGCGAAGTGATTTCGATCACGGTTTGTTTCTGCACTTTGTCCTGGGTGATTTGAGCGACCTTGACCGCGTAGTCCGTGCGCGAGTCGCCCTGCGTGGTCTGCTGAGTTTCGTCGCGCCAGAATTCGATGCGGTCGATCCGGAATGGGCGACGGGCGATCACGGTCCGCTCGGTTCGGTCATCCTCGTTGCCGCCGCGAAGCCGCCGAGTCAGTTCGAGCAACTGCGACTCCTGATCCGAGGTCACGCTGTCGATCACGATGCGAAATTCGCGGTCGTTCGACGCCGGCAAGCGGACCTCGTGATGGCTGACGTCCATGTATTTGGAGTAGTCGAAGACGAGCGCTTCGGGCACAAGCGGCTGGTCGGCAGCCGCATTCGCCGCGAAGACGCGGACGCGCTGTTCAAAGTTTTTCAACGGAGTGATGAGTCGCAGGCCGTGCGGTTGCGCGTCGTCTTTCTCCAGCTTGATGCGAATTTCGAGCGCGTCATCTTCCAGCGGTTTGAGCGACACTTGTCGGGCGACCCATGTGCGGCGGTACGACTGCGATTTGGTTTCGGTCGCCTTTTGCACGAGATACGGCACGGCTTGGCCGCTCGCATCGACGACGCGCAGGTCCGAGAAATTGTCGTGCGTGGCTTCATAGACATCGCTGTCGAACGGCACGACGACGAGTTCCTCCTGCGTGCGCGAGTCGGTTTGGATGTCTTTGGAAAAACGAAACGCAGTGGGCTCGTCAGCGACGCCGGTCGCTGAGATCAAAACTCCCAATGTCCAAGTCCCAATGACCAAGGAAATCCCAAATCTCAAATCCCAAATTTGAAATTTCAAATTCCAGAACTTCCGCTGCGACCGTTTGGACATTGGAGCTTGGTCATTCGTTGGACATTGGGATTTGAACATTGGAAGTTCCCCTTTAGGTCAGTGCGTCCTGGGGTGGATCGGTGGGCGTGGCGAACGTCTGGCGGTATCGCAGGTACAAGAACGAACCGCTCAGCACCAAGATTCCCAGAATGATGAACGCGATGATGCGATAGAGTTGGTCAAGCTTGGCGAGATCGACGAAGAACACTTTCGCGGCGACCACGACGAACAAAAACAGTCCGACGAAGCGCAACGCGCGAACGTTTTTCAAGATGCCTGGCAAGATCAGGCCGAGTGCGAACACCGACCACAAGATCGACACGCCGCCGGAGCGCAGACCCTCGATGTAGTGTCGCAGGAACGAGTTGACTTCGAGCGTCAGAAACGCGAACAGCAGCGCGAGGCCGACGCAGCCCATCACGCGGCCGGCTTGCCGCGCGGCGACTTGCCCATTCAGCAACAAAAACGCGAATGCGAAAAACGCGACGACCGCGCCGAAGTCCAGCAGTCGCAACGAGGCGTCTCGGAAACTGTACTGCGAGCCGTACAACATTTGTTCGGTGATGGCCCACGAAGGCAAGTCGAACGCGACCAGTTTCACCAACAAGCCGCCGACAAACAGGACCAGCAATCCGAGCACGAAGTTGCTCGCGGTCGTGCGGTACTCGCTGACCAGCAGCAGGCACATGCCCAGCCACAGCAGCGTCAGGATCGGCAGCTTGAGCGTCGGCATCAGGAATCCAAACGTGCGATTCAATTCCAGATGCCAAAAAATGAAGAGCATTCCGAACGTCACGCCGATCGCGGCTTTGACCGCCCAGCGTTCGCGAATCCAGCCGGCAATGTCGGCCGCTTTGTCCACGGCCAATGGCGCGGCAGCGAGCGGCTTCGACAATAAACGGAAGCCGGCGGCCATCGAACCGATCGGCACGCCGAACATGACTAGCCGCTCGACCAATTGCCGCAAGTAATCGCCCAACGGTAAATCGGCGACGGAAACTTGGCCGTATTGTCGCGGCAGATCGAGAAACGCGAACCGCCCCAGCACGATCAGGTACAGCAAATAGGCCACATGCCGCAGGAATTCGCTGTTCAGCTTGCCGGCGATCCAGAGCATCACGAAGGCCTGAATCGCCCAGCTTGTGGTGATCCACTCGCGCGACAACAGCAGCGGAATCGTGATCGCGACGAAGAACGACGAGAGCGCGGTGAAGCTCAGCATCAGCTCGCGATCGAGCACTCGCCGAACGAGGCAGTAATAAACGTGAGCGATGTAAAACACCGCCAAGCCCAGCGACACCGCCGCGACCCACTCGCGCGGGAATGATTTCTCGATCAGCCAAAAGCTGGTCGAGAAAAACACGCCCGCGTTGCCAAACAACACCAGCACGTCCAGCAGATTCGACTTCGTGCGATTGAGCAAGTTGTACAGGAAGACCATCGTCGAAAAGAGCACGAAGAACGCGATCAGGAACGGCATGACTTCCCAAAAATATTTTGTCTGATAGTCGCCCAACGACGCGAACACCAAGCCGTAGTTGCCGACGAGACTGAGATAGCTCAGCAGCGGCCAGTGCTTCTTCGCGCCGATGAATAGGACTCCCAATCCCAGCACTAGCATGTAGCCGAACAAACCGACGAAGTTGACGACGCCGGTCGAGAGCATCACGGGAGTGCCATAGCCGCCGATGATGCCCAGCACCGCGACCAACACCGAATGAAATCGAACCGAGATGCCGCCGGCGAGCGCCGTGATCGCGATCATCACACCAAACGCCACGTTGGTGTCGATCAGCTTGTAGAAATTCGCCGCCGCGAACGCGCTGAAGTACAGCGTAGCGATCCCGCCCCCCAGCAACCCTTGTCCCATCAGGTGATATTTGCCGCCAAGCAATCGCGTGCCGGCCACGAGCATTCCCAACCCGGCCAGCGTGGACAATCCGACGCGGCCAATCGGTGCGATGAAGCCATGCTCGATCGAGTATTTCAAAAAGAAGCCGATGCCCACGACGAGCAACACGATGCCGACGCGCAGCAACCACTGACTGGCGATGGCGAATTCGACGGAGACTCCCTGCGGAATGTGTTCCTCGCCGACGATGATCCAATTCCAAATTTTGCGGAGGACTTCTTTCGCCGCGGTTTCAAAGCGATTCGGCGGCAGCGCGGCCTGCGGCGGCCTGCTCAGCGGTGTCCTCATCGATGTCGCGGCGTCCAGGAATTTGCCGAAGTCCGTGGCTGATTCCGAGGTTGGCTTCACAACGGGTTTGGTGGCGAATTGCGTGATTTGTTCTTCGGATTCGGGAATCTCGCACACGCTCGCGACGGACAGCGTCGGCGGAGATTCGGCCGGCGGTTCGGCTGGCGTCATCAGTCGCCCGAGAATTTGCTCGGCCAAGAGTCGGTTCTTTTCGACATCGGCTTGGACAGCTCGAAGCTGTCCCGCCAGTCGCTTGGTGAACTCATCTTGTTCGCGCTTCAATCGGGCGACCGCTTTCAGGGTCGCAATCGGCACGAACAAGAGGGCCGTGGGAACGACGAAGAACACGAGCACCCAAAAAAGTTGTTCCATCATCGAACCTCGTCGACGGCCTCTTCTCGTTGAGAAGGAGAAGGGGCGGTCAGTACAGGCGTTGGCTCACAGAATTGCAACGCACGGAAAGCGTCTCGATTTCGCGCTCATCCAAGGAGTGCTCGAATCGAGCAATCCTTGCTGTCAAAAACACAAGAATCCCAAAAGTTCGACAACGCACGACGTCTTGTCCTGATCCACGGCATCCCTGAATCCGAATGGCTCGGGAAATTACTGGCAACAGACTCCGTGAGTTCTTGCGGCCTATTGCGGCCACGGATTGAAATGGGATCAGCCGATATTGGTCGCGCCGCGCACTCGGTGCGCAGGTGATTCACCCACTTGTTTGTCAACGCGCGCTGCGTGTGATTTATCATGGTCGCGCGAAGTTGTCGAACCGTTGAAAAACCGTTTGCGTTTTGAAAAGGCGCTGTTAAAGTCTCGCCCCGTTGCCAGAACTGGGTCGTGATTGATGCCTGCTGCGAATCGATCTAGGAGACTCTCATGCCTGATCGCGAACGCTGTCCCGAGTGTGAGTGTCCGGAAGCGGATTGGTTCGGAAAGGTGACTCGCCGTCGCTTTGTGCAAGCGGCGAGTGCCAGTGCTGCGGCGATGGCTTTGCCGCGAGTCCTGCGAGCGGAAGAATCCGCCGCCGATGCGAAGGCTCCGGAGTCGCTTGTCAAAAAGCTGTATGACTCGCTGAGCGAAAAGCAGAAGGAAGAAATCTGCTTCACTTGGGACTACACCGACGATCGCAAAGTGCTGCGGACGCATGTCTCGAACAACTGGTTCATCACCGATGTGAAGACGCTCGGCATTGGCACGAATTTCTACACGCGCGATCAGAAAGATATGATCGAGGCCCTGTTCTGGAGCCTTTACAACAAGGACTGGCACGACCGCATCCGCAAGCAATTGCAGGACGATGCCGGTGGCTACGGCAAGCAACAGACCATTGCCATCTTCGGCAAGCCCGGCAGCGAGAAGTTTGAACTCGTGATGACCGGACGACATCTGACGATTCGCTGCGACGGCAATACGACCGAGCACGTCGCGTTCGGCGGGCCGATTTTTTATGGGCACGCGGCATCGGGGTTCACGGAGAAGGTCAACCATCCCGACAACGTCTTTTGGCCGCAGGCTCTGAAGGCGAATGAGTTATTTAAGATGCTCGACGGCAAGCAGCGCGAGGCAGCCTTGATCGAGAAGATGCCCAACGAGAGTGCGGTTGCGTTTCAGGGGAAGGGAAAGTTCCCCGGATTGCTCGCTTCGGAGTTGAGCAAGGATCAGCGTGAGCATCTGCAGAGCGTGTTGAATCTGCTGGTCGAGCCGTACCGGTCGTCAGATCAGCAGGAAGTGACGAAGTGCTTGATGGCACAGGGCGGTTTGGAGCAGTGTCGCTTGGCGTTCTATCGCGAAGGCGACTTGGGGAACGATGGGGTCTGGGATAACTGGCGTTTGGAAGGTCCGTCGTTTGTGTGGCATTTCCGTGGAACACCTCATGTGCATGTCTGGGTCAATGTGGCTGATGATCCGTCGGTCCTGACCAATGCTCGCGGCTAGTGCTTCTGCCGTTGGTCGAGCATCGTGAGCCGCTCTCTTCTGTGAATTGATTCGTTCTGTCATTTCTTGAAAAGTGTCTGTTCGACAGTCATCTCGTTCGTTGGATCGTTTCAGCTAGTCCTTTCTGTTGGCAATTCGTCGTGATTGTGTCTTGGAATTTGCGGCTGCATTTTTGGTTCGTTCCTCTGTTCTCATTTAGCGAGGCCTATCTTGAGCCGTTCTTTTCCCGCCGCCCGTCAGAGAAAAGAAGTCCGTCAGCCAAAAGTCGCGCAGAGAAATTCGGAGTCATTGAATCATGGCCCAACACTTTCGCTCAATCAGGCCACGACTTTGCGTTGGTCGTTTGAGGAGGACGTACTCCGGTATCGGTTGGCTGGGATTGACACGATGGGGGTCTGGCTGCCGAAGCTGTTGGAGTACGGCGAAGATCGCGGGCTGGAGTGGTTGAGCGAGAACGGCATGTCGGTCTCGACGTTGTCGTACGCGGGTGGGTTCACCGGCGCTTTCGGGCACGAGTTGGAAGACGTGCTGGAGGAAACGCTGGACTTGATTCATTTAGCAGGGATGCTGCGGGCGAAGTCATTGGTAGTCGTGACCGGACCGATCAACAATCACATCACGAAACACGCGACGCGGTTGGTGGTTGACTCGCTGAAGGAGTTGGCTGACGAGGCGGCGGGCAATGACGTGACGATTTCGCTGATGCCGATGCGGAAAGTGTTTTGTCGAGATTGGACGTTTTTGCACGGCCTGGATGAAACGCTGGCGATTCTCGACCGAGTGAACCACCCGGCAGTGCAGTTGGCGTTCGATGTTTATCACCTTTGGCCGGAGAAGGGATTGCTTCAGCGGCTGCCGGAATTGGTGTCTCGGATTGGTGTCGTACAGGTCAGTGATGCTTCTCCTGCCGGAACCTCCGAGTTTGACCGCGTTTTGCCGGGCGAGGGGATTCTGCCGGTGGCCGGAATTCTGAAGGGATTGATCGACGCCGGGTATCGCGGCTGCGTGGATTATCAAATCTGGTCCGAGTCGCTTTGGCAGTCTGTGAACCAAGATTGGTTGCAGCATTGTCGGCAGAACTACGACCAGATGTGCCCCGTGAGCCGTTGAATCGGCGATGATGGTTGCCGACAAGCCGCGTGAATCTCACGAAGAGTCGCGATAGGATGCCCCCTCCGAATTTTGGAGCCGGGGGCTGGGCCATGCACGATTGGTTGTCGCTGGAAGAACTCGCGCAGTTTTTGGGGCGAGATCGTCGCGAGATCGAAAAGCTCGTGCAGCGCGGCCGCATTCCAGGCCGGAAGTTACAAGCGGAGTGGCAGTTTCATCCCGCCGAGGTCACGTATTGGCTTGAGCAGGAAATGCGTGAGTATTCCGGCGACGAATTGCACGGCCTCGAGCGTGCGCATCAAGACTCGGAAGCGGACATTCGCTGTCCCGTGCGAAGTTTGTTGCATCCAGACACTGTGCAGGTACCGCTGGAGGCGCGCACGAAACGTTCGGTCCTGGAGTGCTTGATTGAGGTTGCCGGACGCACCTGGCAGATTTGGCAACCGGCCGAGATTTTGCAAGCGGTGCAACAGCGTGAAGAGGTGATGTCCACCGGCTTCGAGTCGGGCGTCGCGATTCCGCATCCGCGCAATCCGTTGCCGGAGGCATACGGTCAATCGGTGATCGCGTTTGGACGAACGTTTTCCGGCATCCCGTTCGGCGCGCCGAAACGGCAGTTGAGCGATTTGTTTTTCTTGGTGTTGTGCCGCGACTCACGCACGCATCTGCATGTGCTCTCGCGGTTGGGGAGAATCATTCAACTCCCCGGATTCCTGGACGAGCTTCGATCTGCGGACGATGCGCTGACGGCCTACGAGATCGTGTGCTCGGCGGACGAAACGTTGAGTGGCTCGTAGAACAGTGTTGGACGATCAGCGAACAACGTGCTGAGTTGCTGAGTTGGTCGAGGCGCTGGCCGCTTGAACTTCGGAGTGCAACTGTTGCAATTCCTCCGTGAGTTGCGACTCGATCAATTCGTGGCCGGAGTTTGATTCATTCACGCCGCCCGTTTGAGCCGCGAGTTCGCTATCGGATTGCAGAGTGCGGAGCGATGCGAGGTATTGGTTGAAGGTGGTTTGCAGATCAAACAGCAGGTCACCGTTGCGGAGCCGCACTTCGTGAATGGACTCTCCGGCAGTGAGGCTTTCCAACGAGTGTTGAAACCGGACAAGCGGCCCAACGACTCGGTGGCTGAACTTCAGCAAGTCCCACAAAACGATCGGCAGAATCGCGAAGGCGCAGAACCACATCGATTGATGCTCGCGCAGGAATTGTCCGTAGAGGTCCGAAAACGGCCGAGGTTCTGCACCGGCCATGACGGCTCCGCGGTGTTCGGCATAGCGGTAAAAGAACATCGCCATCCACAGCACTGCGTGGTACAGAACCCAATACAGCGCCGTGCGGGCGAGCAGGCGGCCTTGGATCTCTCGATTGACGAACAATTTCTTGCGAGGGTAAGCGTGCGGCTTGGTCATGCGTTTTCTCCAGAGTGGAAGTCTTGGTCAACGTAGCTCATGCGGCGCGGGTATGTGGTGCAATGGTGAGCGGGAATTGGGAAACAAACTGGGTATCAGCGACCAGTTGTGCGGTGCTTTCCATTTGTTGGGGTTGCATCTAGCATGACGGTGTCGCATCCGCTGGTTTCGTTTGGAAAACATTGCCCGTCATGAGCAGCGATCCGCAGTCCTCCGAACTCCTCGACGGCGCTCCTGCCGAGGCTGAATGTTGTGGTGGCGAATCGCATTGCGCGGGCGAATTGCCGGGATCGAACCCGCTGGCCGGGATGCCGCTGCGCGAAGGTTGTCCGCCGCCGTTGCAGTGGCAGCAGGTGCTCTCCGCGTTTCGAGAACAAAGCACTGCGTGGCACTCAGACACGAGTGCCGGACGGATCTCTGGCCGCGTTTGGGGTGAAGGGCCGACGCTGGTGATGTTCAACGGGCTAGGCGGCTCGCATGAGTTGTTCGCGTTGTGCGTCTATCTGCTGAAGGCGAATTGCCGTTGCGTGCTGCTCGACTATCCGACTGGCCGGCGTGCGACGTGGCCGCGATTGAACGACGCGATTGCGGAAGTTGTCCGAGAGTTCGCTGGCTCCGAAGGCTGTCACTTGTTCGGGACATCGTTCGGGTCAGCGCTCGCGCTGGAGACGGCACTCCGACTCGGTCCGCAAGTTCGCAGCCTGACGTTGCACGCGGCATTCACGCATTTGCCATTGACCGTGTTTGAACGTGCCGCCGCAAGCGTGCTGCGCTGGATGCCGGGACGAGTGCAATCCACTCCGCTGTGGCGCGGACTGCAAGAGCGCGGGCATCGGTTGTGGTTTCCGCCAATCGATCCGACGCGGTGGTTGTTCTATCTCGACAATGCGGGTCAGACGCCGGTGGCCGAGTTGGCTCGCCGATTCGGGATGCTCCGCCGCTTCGATGTGCGATCGCGGCTGAAGCAGCTCGCGACACCGACGTTGTTGTTGCAGGTCGAGGGCGAAGGAGAGACGCAGGCTCGTTGTCGCGATGAGCTGGCGGCACTGTTGCCGAATGTCCGAACGGAGTTCCTGCACTCGACCGGGTTGTTGGCTTTTCTGACTCACCCGCATCGGTTGGCGAAATTGATTCGAGAGTTTGTGTGTCCGGCACCCGCGATGTCGAGTTGAGGTTAGAAATGTCTGTGTCGTTTCCCGAATCACTCGATGTCATCGCAGTCGGTGCGCACCCCGACGATGTGGAGATCGCGTGCGGTGGGACGCTGGCCAAACTCGCACGTCAGGGATATCGCGTCGGGATTGTCGATCTGACCGACGGCGAGCCGACTCCTGGCAGCTCCGGCCCGGAAGCTCGGCTTGCCGAGGCGGCCGAAGCGGCGAAGATCCTGGGCGTGACGATGCGCGAGACCTTGACGCTGCCCAACCGGAAGCTGTTCGATGCGTTCGAGTCGCGCGTGGCGTTGGCGACGCTGTTCCGCAAATATCGGCCAAGTGTCGTGCTCGGCATCCTCGACAAGACTCCCTTGGCTTCGCCAGATCATTGGCAAGCGATGCAGATCACGGACGCCGCGGTGTTCTACTCGCGGTTATCAAAGTGGGACGAACATTTCGCGGGCTGGCCGCCGCACGGCGTCCGCAAGCAAGTGTGGTATCCTCTGGGATTGAGGCAGTTGACGCGGGACGAACATGGCGGCAGCGGGTTTGTGGTTGATATTTCCGAGACGTTGGAGCTTAAACTTGCGGCGATCCGGGCCTATAAGACTCAGTTTCCGCCGGCCAAGGACAATGTCTTTCGGTTGGTGGAAAGCCAGAATCGGTTGTTTGGCGAGAGCGCTGGTTTCGAAGCGGGCGAATATTTCGTCAGTGCCTCGACATTGGGTGTTCAAGATTTGGTGAAGACGGTCTTGGGATAGCCTTTGCCCTCGGCGAAGGCAGGCGACTTTTCGACGGGTCACGACGATGGTTCAAGTGCGTTGGGGAAGCCTGAGCATCAAAGGGAATTTCCGCGAGAACAACGAAGACTCGTTCGTTGTCGATCCGCGTGGCAGATTCTTCGTCGTTGCTGACGGCATGGGAGGGCAGAGCGCCGGTGAGAAGGCCAGCGCGCTAGCAACCGACATCATCCCACATCGGCTGGAACAGACGATCGACTTCGACAAAGCCACGTCCGACGAAGTCCTGAAGCGACTCGACGAAGCGGTCGCGTTCGCCAATGGCGAGATCATGGCATTGTCCAGTCTCGATTCCGAATATCTCAACATGGGCACGACGTTGGCGTTCATGCTGGTCGTCGGCCACAAGTTTTATGTCGGTGGCATCGGAGACAGCCGGGTGTATCGCCTGCGTGGCGAGCAGCTCGAACAAATCACCAAAGACCATTCGTTGACGCAAGCACTGCTCGATGCGGGCACGATCACGGCCGAGGAGGCGAAAACGCACCGCTACAAAAATGTGCTGTACCGCTACCTCGGAACGAAAGAAGGTGGTACCGGCACCGAAGCGAAAGTGCTCGACGCTCAGGCCGGTGATCGGTTCATGCTGTGCTCGGACGGCGTGACCGATGGCATCAAGAACAATCTCAATCTGATCATCCCGTTGTTGAAACAAGACGACTTGAACGCCGCCGCTGCGGCGATCGTCAAAGCGGCGGAAGATGGCGGCAGCAAAGACAACATCACCTGCGTTGTCGTGCATTGCGTGTGAGCGAAGTGTCTTTCTGGCGGCGGCATGCACAAACTCAGGGGATCGTCGATTGGTTTGAGTGGTTGTGATCGGCGTCGAGAACCATCAGAGCGACCGATTCACATTTGCCGTCGCCGAGCAATTGTGGATTGGCTTGAAAATGTCCTTCGCGGTCGTTGAACCACACACGATCGCCGCGATTCCCAGAGACGCGGCGAAGTTCCGATGTTGCTTTCACGCAACGCGGTGGTCTCAGCGTCTCTAAACGATCCATCCGTCGCGGGAAAATCGTCGGGAAGTTGGTCTCGTGAGTTTCCATCGGCCGAATCGCAGCTAAACTTGGCAACCTGTGGCGGTTGTGCGGATCGGGCAAATTGACTGTCAAACGTCGGCTCCGACCTCATCATCACTGAATTGGCACGCTCCGGGATGTCCCCGAAGAAGTGGTTCGCAAAGTCCCCCAAGTCTGAGCGAGAAGGTGAGCTTATGAAATCCTCTGATTGGCGACGTGGTTGGGTGGGTCTCGCTGGCTTGCTGCTGGCGATTACCGTCACGGCAGGTGATGCGCGAGCGCAGGCTCCGGCTGCACCGGCTCCTCCGGATTTTCCTCCGGCGGCCGAAGTGTTGAAGGACTTCAAAAAAGTTTCGCCTCCCGAAGGCGACTCGTCGCTGTACGGCTTGTACGTCCGCGCGAAGGACGGCCGAGTGTTGGCCGAACTGCCGCGTGACTATTTGCAGCAAAAGTATTTCATGGCGATGACGGTCGCCAGCGGTGCTCAGTTTGCCGGCTTGCAAGCGGGCGACCGCGTCGTCTACTGGCGGCGCTACGACAAGCGGCTCGCGCTGATGGACCCGAACATCGACATTCGATCTGGCGGAGACCCAGAATCGCAAAGCTCGGTCAATCGGCTCTTCACCGACAAGCTGTTGACCGAAGTGCCGATCCTCACGATGAGTCCTGAAGGCTCGCCGATCATCGACCTGAATCAACTTCTGATCGGTCAGTCGAGCCTGTTTTTTGGTGGCGGGCGCAGCGGAGCATCTGGCATTCGCAATCCGAATATCGTCACGGTCAAGAAGGCGAAGGCCTTCTCGAAAAACGTCGAGATCGCATTTGAAGTTCCAGGCGGCAGCGGTCAGTTGCAGACGCTGCATTATTCGATTAGCGAGATCACGCCGAACTCAAGGTATCAACCGCGCAAGGCCGACGAACGGATCGGCTACTTCACGACTGGCTACAGCGACTACGGCAAGTACGTCACCGACGACACGCGAGTCCGCTACATCAACCGCTGGCATCTGGAGAAGCGCGACCCGTCGCTGAAGCTCAGCCCACCGGTCAAGCCGATCACGTTTGTGATCGAGCACACGACTCCGGTCCGTTATCGCCGCTGGGTCAAAGAAGGCACGCTCTATTGGAACAAAGCCTACGAGAAAGTCGGCATCGTCGGTGCGATCGAAGTGTTGCAGCAGGATGCTCAGACCGGCATGTATATGGACAAAGACCCGGAAGATGTCCGTTGGAACTTCATCCGTTGGCTGAACAACAACGTCGGCACTGCGATCGGTCCCAGTCGAGTGAATCCGTGGACGGGCGAAATCCTTGACGCCGACATCGTGCTCACCGATGGCTGGATTCGGCATTTCAATCGACAGTTCAACGACGTGCTGCCGCAACTGGCGATGGAAGGCTTCGATCCCGATACATTCGCTTGGCTCGCGAAACATCCGAATTGGGATCCGCGAGTTCGGCTGGCTCCGCCGTCTCAACGGATTCATGTAGCTCAGCAAATTCAACGCGATGCCGCCACGCCCTTCGCGGGACATCCGCTGACATCGAATCGCACGGCGTTGTTCGGCGACGATCCGTTCGACGGATTGCTCGGCCGAACCAGTCAGGTCAACGGCATGTGCATGGCCGGGCAAGCCAAGATGTTGGACCTCGCGATGGCTCGAATGACGTTTGAGATGGCCGAACTCAGCGGCATCAATGATCAACAGCCGGCCGCCGCACCGGGTGCTCCGGCTGCTCCCGAAGAGCCGAAACTCGACGGGATGCCAGAATCGTTCATCGGGCCGCTGCTGGCGGAATTGGTGGCTCACGAAGTCGGGCACACGCTCGGCCTGCGGCACAACTTCAAAGCGTCGAGTGCCTACACGCTCGCCCAAATCAACAGCGAAGAGATCAAGGGCAAGAAGCCGCTGGCCGGCTCGGTCATGGATTACCTGCCGATCAACATGCACGTCCCGGCTGACCCGAACAACAAGGCTCAGGGAGACTGGTCGATGACGGGCGTCGGCCCGTACGACATGTGGGCGATCGAGTACGGCTACACGTTCG
Organism: Candidatus Kuenenia stuttgartensis; assembly: GCA_945904015.1. Classification (GTDB taxonomy): domain Bacteria; phylum Planctomycetota; class Planctomycetia; order Planctomycetales; family Planctomycetaceae; genus SXKJ01. The sequence goes on from CAMDPK010000003.1 coordinate 81,520, forward strand.
CGGCCGATCTCAAGCCGATTCTCGACCGGGTCGCTGAGCCGGAACTGGCCTACGCGACCGATGAAGACACGATGGGGCCGGACCCGCTCGCTCGCCGGTACGACTTCAGCAAGAACCCGCTCGATTACGCTCAGAATCAGAGCCGCTTGATCAAGAACAACCGCGCGAAGATTCTCGACAAGTTCGTCAAAGACGGACAGTCGTGGGCCAAGGCGCGGCAAGGCTACGAGCTGACCTTCACCATGCAGATGTCAACGGTCGGCATGATGGCCAACTGGCTGGGCGGAGCGTTCGTCAATCGCGACAAGAAGGGGGACAAGAACGGTCGTGCTCCGATCGAACCAGTCCCGGCTGCGATGCAGCGTGAGGCTCTGAAGTTCACGATTGAGAACACGTTCGAGGACGGCGCGTTCGGTCTGACTCCGGCTCTGCTGGCTCGCATGACGAAGGACAAGTGGATCGACGGCGACAGCTTCGACAGTTCTGACGTGACTTGGCCGATCAACGACAAGATCGCCGGCTTCCAAACGTCGATCATGTCGTCACTGTTGCGGCCGTCGACGCTGCGTCGCATCTACGACAACGAACTGACGATTCCGCCGGATCAAGACGCCGTCACGTTGCCGGAAGTGCTCGCGGTGATCACGGCCAACGTCTGGCGCGAAGCAGACAAGAATCCGGACAAACCGCACACGCCACGGGTGCCCATGATCAGCAGCCTGCGCCGCAATTTGCAGCAAGAGCATCTCGATCGCTTGATCGAACTGACCTTGCCGCCGAAGTTCGTGGACACCGAAGCCAGCAAGGCGATCTCAAATCTCGCGCTGGTCGAAGTGAAGAAGGTGCAGGTGAATGTGGATCGGATCCTCAAGGAAGCTCCCGGCAACCTCGATCCGTACACAGCGGCGCATTTGCAGAAGGTGCAGACGCAGATTACGAAGGCCCTCAACGCCGAGTACATCTACAACGCCAACGCTATCAGCGGCGGTGGTGGTGGCGGATTCTTCCTGCTGTTCCAGCCGACGCCAGAGACTCGCGAGTCGCCGGCACCGGCGATCGATCCGGCGTACGTCCCGGTTCCCGTCAAACCAGAAAGCGTCGAGAAGAAGTAGCGATCGACTGCGTTGAATTTCCTCCAGAGCCGGACGAGTTTTCGTCTGGCTCTTTTCTTGCGCTGCGCGAGTTGATCCGCACTCGGTGTTTAACCCCAACGCTATCGGCGTGGGCGCGAGTGGTAAACGAGGCTCGCGCACGCCGATGGCGTGGCGGTTAAACATGTCAGCTCGCGGCGGCGGACTGCGCACCAGCCGCCTCATCCTTGAAGAAGTCGATTTGTCCGGTGACGACGTCGTAGATTGCGCCGACTACTGCGATCCGGCCTTCACGGACCAACTGGTTGATGGTGCGACTTTCCCGCACGATGCGTTCGACGGTGTGCATGACATTCCGGCGGGCGACCGCGTCGATCAAGTTCGCTCTCTCATCCTCAGTCCATTTCTCCAAATGTTGGCACGACGTCAGGTCGATTGCATTTTGGATCTCGCGAATGATCGGCTCCAGGTGCTGACAGCCGGTCGCCTGCTCGGCGTTGGCCTGTGAGCCAGCCAGGTTGACGGCCGCCGTCACAGCGCCGCATTGTGTGTGTCCGACAACGACAATCAGCTTCGCTCCGGCGACGGCGCAGCCATATTCCATGCTGCCCAGCACTTTCTGGCTGATGATGTTGCCCGCGATGCGGATGCTGAATATGTCCCCCAACCCAAGATCAAAGATCAACTCGGACGGCGTGCGCGAGTCGATGCAGCTCAAGAGCACTGCGAGCGGGTGCTGTCCCAAAGCGGTCGCTTGCAGTTGCCGCTCCAAATCTCGCGTCAACCGCTTCCCCGTGCGGAAGCGTTCGTTGCCCTCTTGGAGAATCTGCAGCACTTGGGCCGACGTGAGCAGTCCTTGCAGATCGCGGGTCGAGTAATCCACGTACTGAATCTCGTCTTGAAGATTGTATTTGTCCCGAAAGCCGCGCAGGCTGACTTGCACGCCGCGAATGGGGGCCGTCTGCTCCTTGAAGTCGCGAATCATGCTGAGAATGTCCGGGTCGATGTAGACCGTGTTCAGAGCGTCCAACAGGAGGTGACCTCCGCGAGGAATCGAATTGAAGACCTGGTCCAGCGCCCCGCGGTTCAGAAAACTGACCTGATTGGCCAGTTCAACGTGCAAGACATCGCCTCCCAAATGCCGCTCCACAATGCTCCGGAGCGGCCGCCGTATATTGCTTCTCAAGATAAACGCGAGGCTGATGGCCAGACCGATTCCGATTCCGATCAGCAGGTCGGTCAGGACAATGGACACCACCGTCAGCACGAACGGCAGGAATTGGTAGCGACCTTCGTTCCACATCTGCCGCACCAGCGCGGGACTGGCCAGCTTCAAGCCTGTGACCAGCAGGATCGCAGCCAGACAGGACAACGGAATCAGGTTCAACCAGACGGGTAGAAACATCACGGACACCAGCAGCAGCAGGCCATGCACGATCGCCGCCAGCTTCGTCTGACCACCCGCGTTGATATTCACCGAACTCCGCACGATCACGGATGTCACCGGGATGCCGCCGATCAAACCGACCAGCACGTTGCCGATCCCTTGAGCGACCAACTCGCGACTGGAAGGCGACGAGCGTTGTTTCGGATCGAGTTTGTCAACCGCTTCCAAGTTCAGCAGTGTCTCCAGCGAGGCCACAATCGCGATCGTCAGACCGGAGGTGTAGACGGCCGGATTCGACCATTGAGAAAAATCCGGCAAGCGCAGGAACCCCACGAACTCGCCCAAACTTTTCGAGACGGGGACTTGGACCAAATGGCTCGCTTCGATCTCCCAGCCCCAGACCGAGTGTTGAAAGAGTCGGCTCAGCCCCACGCCCAACAGTACCACGACCAGCGGGGCGGGTATGCTGGATTTCTTCAGCGACGGAATCTTGTTCCACAACATCAAGACCGCGATCGACAGCAGGCCGATCGAGGCCGCGCCCGGATGTAAGTCTCCCAGCATCGCGTAGAACTCGGTCAGCGTGTTTTCATGATCCGGCTGCGAGAACGACATCTCCCCTTCAGGATCGGTGTCGTGCCCAAGCACATGCGGAATTTGTTTCAGAATCAGGATGACGCCAATCGCTGCCAGCAATCCCTTAATCACGCTGCTGGGAAAAAATGCGGAGAGATAACCGGCTCGTGCCAATCCCAATCCAATTTGGATCAGCCCTCCGATCATCACGGCCAGAAGAAAAGTCTCGAATGATCCCAGTGCCACCAACTGTGCCGCGACGATTGCCGTCAGACCGGCCGCCGGCCCGCTGACGCTGGTGTGCGACTGACTCAAGATGCCGACAACAATGCCGCCAACGATTCCAGCCAGCAGTCCTGAAAACAGCGGAGCGTTGGAGGCCAAGGCGACTCCCAAACACAGCGGCAACGCCACCAAGAACACCACCAAGCCGGCAGTCAGGTCACGCGGCAAAGTGGTCAGCGAAAAAACTCTGGTCGTGGGCATCAGGAAACCTCATCAAGGAATTGCGGGCCACACACGCCTGCGGCGCGGGCTCCGTTTGTGTTGAGCGCGGATTTGGGATCCCAATGTGCAAACTTGGCCGAAAGCCTGAGTCGCATGGACCCGACGAAAGAAGACGACCCAGCCTCAGCATAGGCGGGTCAAATATCCGGTCGCCCCTCAACAGTGCAGCGGGCCGTGGCGTCCCCAGAGCGAGACCTGTCCCACCGACGGTCGCGGGACGAATCGGCTCGATTGATTCGAGCCGATGCCGTGTGAGGCCAACAACCCGCGGCGAACACCAGACTGCTCGCGTCGTAACCGACGCTGCCCGCTGTTCGACTCGGACAACGTCACCTCACCGACGACGACTTCCTCGCTCGAGTCGACCGGGTCGCTTTCTTCGCAGCGCACGTCTTCCGGCAACATCGAAAGCATGAATGGCGACGCCGGCAACAGGACCGACAGCACGCAACTCAGCCACACGCACAGCCAGGAATGATGGTGAGACTTGAACGTCATGGATGAAGAGATCGTCAGGAATCGAAACCAGATTGAGTTCCACGTTGAAATCGCCAACGTGTCGGGCATTTTGCCCAAATTCCCAATCAACACAAGGCACTCGCCGTTCGGATGCCCGTGCCCGAAAGTGGGTGGCTGGATGACAAATCTCGCGTCAGTTTCCACGCCCGATGGACAAAATCGGTTTCACCAACGACGGCAAATAAACATCGCGAAACGCGGTGAACTCGCGGTCGCAAGTCTGTTGAGCGGACATCGTCGCGGCACCGAATCGGATGGCTTGCTGAATTTGTCCGTCTCCCGCGACGCCCAGTTGTCGAGTCAGATCGAGCACTTTTTTCACCTGCGGATCGTCCTGAATCCGCTTCTCGATCTCTGGCCGAGCCTGCTTGGCATCTTCGCGTTCGGTGTGCTGGAAGATCGTCCGCCACGAACCGTCTGCCAGTTGCGCGACGAATTGTGTCGTCACGCTCGCCTGTTGAAAGTCGCTCGCCAGTTCCAGTCGCGTCACGCGGAAGCCGTTCCGCTTTTCCGACTCGGCCGTCTGAATCGCCTTCGCCAGCGACTCGGTTTTCGCGGCATTGTTCCGGCCGTTCTTCGCGGGACGCTCACCGAGCAAGTCACCGAACTGCGATTGCAGTTGCTGCCGTAGCAAGTCGACGAGAAGTTGGCCGACATCCGCTTGAGCCTCTCTTTCCGCGCGAGCCAGCACGTCGCCGGTCCCTTGAAAATCGAGCCGCGGTCCCAGCGCATAATCCGCCAACGCTCGCCGAGCCGCCCACTCATTGTCGGACTGCTCGCGAGCCGGCACCCGCTCGATGAACGACAGCGGCCAGCCGACCGGAGACACGTTGTGCGCCTTCAAGTCGCGCGACAGCTCCTCCACCGAACGAGCCTCCGCGCGATCGAGACCTTCCGCCCACGCCCACGTCAGCAATTGCCGATGTTCCGGCGTCGCAGGATCCACTCGTGCGACATCCTTCATCGGCAGCGTCAGCCACAAAAAGTCCGGATCAAACTTGTCGGCCTTCGCCAACTCGGCCTGCACGTCGTCCAACTGCTGTTTGAGAAAAGCCGCGATTGCCGCATCGCCGGCGGGTTGCGGTTCGGTTGTCAGCCGCCGCAAGGCTTGCTCAAGCCCCGACTTGTTGGCGGCGATGGTCTGCGGTCGAGATGTCAGGTGCAGCTTCGCGTTCGTCACCACCAACCACTTCGCCGAAACCAGCAGCGTGACCGACTTGTCGGAATTCTCGAACAGAACGCCGCGCAGTTTGGCACCATTCCGCAATGTGACGTGGTCGCCCGCCGGCCGATCTGCCGCGTCCGCCGTGGCTGCCAACGTGACGAGCACCGCCGCGATTCGCAGCCAAAGTCGGCGACTCATTTTTGGAACTGGCATGCTTCAAGACCTTCCCTCAACGCCCCGCGTCTGTGATTGCAACCCAGCGACGCCTTTGCTGCAATCCCGCAGGCTCATTTCGCTGCCGCATCCTCAAGAAGATTTTCATGCACTACGAAACCATCATTGGCCTGGAAGTTCACGTCCAATTGCAGACGCAGACGAAAATCTTTTGCGGCTGTTCGTCGGCGTTCAATCCCGACAATCCGAACACGCAGACGTGTCCCGTGTGCCTCGGCCTGCCCGGTTCGCTGCCGGTGATGAATCGGAGGGCATTTCGGCTGTCTTTGAGGACCGCGCTGGCCCTGAACTGCGACATCGCCCGGTTCACCAAGTGGGACCGCAAGCAGTACTACTATCCCGACCTGCCGAAGGGCTATCAGATCAGTCAGTACGATTTGCCGTTCAGCAGCAACGGCTTTGTCGAGATCGACACTGACATCGAGAAGGGCGAAACGAAGACCATCCGTCTGATTCGCGCGCATCTCGAAGAGGACGCCGGCAAGAACATGCACGACGAATCGGGCCGAGGACATGACAGTCTCGTGGACCTGAACCGCGCGGGAACGCCGCTGTTGGAAATCGTCAGTCAGCCCGACCTGCGATCGGCGGCCGAAGCCAAAACGTATCTCGAAGAATTGAAGCTGTTGCTGACGTACATCGGAGTCTCTGACTGCAATATGCAAGAGGGTTCGCTGCGCTGCGACGCGAACGTCAATCTGTGGGTTCACGGCGACGACGGCCAGAAGATCGCGACGCCGATCGTCGAGGTCAAAAACCTCAACAGTTTTCGCGGCGTCGAGCAGGCGATTGAGTTCGAGGTCGCTCGACAGATCGCGGAATGGGAGCGGACACACGCGAAGCTCGGCGACGTTGCGAAGCAAACACGCGGCTGGGACGCGAATCGCGGGGCGACCTTCGCTCAGCGCGGCAAAGAAGAAGCCAGCGACTACCGCTACTTCCCCGATCCGGATCTGACGCCCGTGACGGTCAGCGACGAGTTCTTTGCCGAGGTCAAAGCGGAGTTGTGCGAACTTCCGGCCTCGCGTCGTCGCCGCTATCGCGTGGATCTTGGTTTGTCGCACTACGACGCGGATGTCATCGTCTCGCAAGGTGATCACTTCACTGGCTATTTCGAGCAAGTCGCGAAGCTCTGCGGCGACGGCAAGCAAGCGGCCAACTGGCTCACGCAGGATGTGCAACGCGAACTCAACGGCAGGTCGCTCAGTATCGACGCCTTCCCGATTCGCCCCGATGTCCTGGGCGATTTGTTGCAGCGAGTCACTGCGAATCAGCTCACGGTGAAGAGTGCCCGTGAGGTCTTCGAGGCGTTGCTGGCCGACCACGACACTGCTCACGAAAAGGGCAGGGGAGCCGACCTCAGCACCGCTCGTGCCGACCAGATCATCGCCGAGCGTGGCCTCGCCGTCGTGACTGACACGAGTGCGATCACGAAGGTCATCGCGGACGTGATTGCTCGCAATCCGAAGCCGGTCGCCGATTTCAAATCGGGCAAGCAGGCCGCCGCCGGTTCGCTGATCGGTCAGATCATGAAGGAACTCAAAGGAGCCGACGCGAAAGTCGTGCGGCAAATGTTGATCGACGAACTCAGCAAGTCCTAACCCGACTTTCCCCTTGATCTCCGGCTGTCAGTTGAGGGACAGTGCCGCTCTGGAACGATCGAGTAAGTCCACAGCCTGGAGAAGTTGTCATGGCGGAATCAATCGCTGAAAACGACTCGTCGGATGCGAAGGAATCGTCGCCCGCGAAGCTGGGATCGTCCTCGTCGAGATCGGCCCGACCATTGAAGACACCTTTGACTCGTAAGGGGATGACCCCACAACGATTCATTGACGCGATCAACGCCGTCGGCACGATCTCAACGGAAACTCTCGACGCGATGGAAAAGGCGATCGAGGAAGGCTGCGGGAAGGTGACTGCTCATGGCGGATAGCGTGTTGCTCGACACGAACATCGTGATCGCCGCGACGCGGCGAGATGCTCGCGTGAATGCGGAGTTCGCCTTGGCGAAGAACGTCTTTGTCCCCGCGATCGTTGTTGGCGAATTGCTGTACGGTGCTCACAACGCTCAGCATCCATTCCGAGAATTCGCAAAGGTGGAAGCCTTTTTGACGAGTTTGGACGAGTCGGCAATTCTCCCCTGTGATCACGCGACGGGGCAGGTTTACGGGTGGCTCAAGTTTCAATGCACCTCCATCGGCCGGCCGATTCCAGAGAATGACTATTGGATCGCCGCACTCGCGTATCAATACGACCTCACTTTGGTCACGCGCGACGGACATTTTCGAGACATCAGGGGTCTCGACGTTGCAAGCTGGTGATGATTGCCCAGATCGGCCAACCACGATTCGCGCTCCCGAAAGGATGACATGTCGCGCGATCTCAATCACCGTAGCCGAGACCGAATTTGGGAGACGCTGTTGGCTGCTGGAATCATCTGGATGGCGGTCGATGTTCCGTGGCAAATGGAGTTTGGCGCGCACCAGCGGTTCCTCGGGAAAGTCGTCGAAAATGCCGTCACGTTGCTGTTCGCGGCGGATGTGTGGCTGCGTTGGCGGCATTTGTTGGCTGGTCGTGGAGCGGCGACGACGGCTGCCATTCGTCGCGAGTCGCGTTGGTGGTTGTTGTTTGATTTGCTGGCGGCGATTCCGTGTTCGTTGTTTGGCGGGCCGGCGGGGTTGCTGGCGATGCGGCTGACGAAGCTGCCACGCTTAGTGCAGTCGATGCGGCAGTGGCGACAGCGAGACATTCACAATGCTGGGCTGCTGCGGCTGGCGTTCTTTGTCTTTTGGATGTTGCTGATCGCTCACTGGATCGCTTGCGGCTGGGCCGCTCTGCGCGAGCGGCTGCCGGACGATGACGAGGCGATGCACTATTTGCGGGCGCTGTATTGGACCGTCACCACGCTGGCGACGGTCGGCTACGGTGACATCACTCCCGCCAATGCCGGGCAGATGTTGTACGCGATCATGGCGATGCTCTTTGGTGTGGGGCTGTACGGCTACGGCATCGGCAATGTCGCGCACATGCTGGCAAACATCGACCAGGTCCAAGCGCATTACCACTCCAGCCTGGACCGGCTCTCGAATTTCCTGCGCTACCGCAAGATCCCGCTCGAGCTGCAACGGCAAATCTACGACTACTACGCCTTCTTGTGGGAACGGCATCTCGGCTACGACGAAGCGATCATTCTCAGCGAACTGCCGGAGCCGCTGCGCATCGAAATCGCGATGGCCATGAAGCGCGAGTTCATCGAGAAAGTACCGCTGTTTCACGGAGCGAGTCCGCAGCTCATTCGTGAGATCGCCGTCGAGCTGCGTCCCGCGTTGTTTCGGCCGGACGATTTTGTGTTCAAGGCGGGCGAGATCGGCCGGCACATGTATTTCATCAGCAGCGGAGCCGTGGAAGTGATCGCCCCCGATGGCCAAACCGTGCTGACCACGCTAACCGACGGAGCCTTCTTCGGAGAGATCGCGCTGCTGTTCCAGCAACCTCGCTCGGCCAGCGTGCGAGCCATCGACTTCTGCGATCTGTACTCGCTCGACAAAGAGACGTTCGAGCGGATTCTGTCGTTCTTTCCCGACTTCGCCACCCACGTCCGCGAAGAGGCGCAACGTCGGCAACAGCCTCGTTAGCACGACGCGCCAGCGAGTGGTGTTTCGAGATCAATCACTCGCTGGCGCGTCGTGCTGGTCGATCAGCACAATTTTCGCAGATTGAAACATTGGCCGGGCGTGTCGCCAAACTCTGGCAGGCTTGCAGTCAGCAAGCTCATTCCGTGAACTGCTCACCAGACAAGCCGCTCAACAATGCGGCCGGGTCTTGTCACCGTCATTTTGTCGGGAGGAATGAAAATCATGTCGCGGTTCCAAACTCTGGTCGGCCTCTTGTTGGTTCTCACGACAAGCCTCATTCCGGCGGCCGCCGCTGAACTCGATTTGAAGGCGGAGCTGTCTCGGCCGATCATCACTCCGCAGACTTCGCTCGAAGAAGCGCAGGTCTTTCTGGAGCGGCGCATCCCGCAACTTCCAGTAGTTAAGACGACGAAGGACTGGGACGCCCTGGCTGCGAAGTGGCGGCAAGAGGTGCTCGACAAAGTGGTCTTTCGCGGCGAGGCGGCGAAATGGCGCGATCATCCGCTGGCGGTTGAGTATCTCGGCGAGCCGATGCGCGGGCCGGGATACGTCGTGAAGAAACTGCGTTACGAGTGCCTGCCGGGAATGTGGATTCCGGCGTTGCTGTACTTGCCGGAAAAATTCGCCGATCGACAGGTGCGGAAGCGAGGCGACGAAGTCCCGGTTGTGCTCAACGTCAACGGTCATGACGCGAACGGTAAAGCGGCGGACTACAAACAGATTCGCTGCATCAATCTCGTGAAACGCGGCATGATCGTGTTGAACCCCGAATGGTTTGGCATGGGGCAGTTCAAGCAGGATGGTTTCAATCACACGAAGATGAATCAGCTCGATCTGTGCGGCAGCAGTGGCATCGCTCCGTTTTATTTGGCAATGTCGAAGGGACTCGACCTGCTTTTCACGTTTCCGAATGCCGATCCGAATCGAGTCGCCGTCTCCGGCCTGTCGGGTGGCGGTTGGCAGACGATCTTCATCAGCGGCCTCGATCCGCGCGTGACGTTCGCCAATCCGGTGGCCGGCTATTCGAGCTATCTCACGCGAGTCCGCAGCAACACCGATCTCGGCGATTCGGAGCAGACGCCGTGCGACCTGGGCAAGTACGTCGATTACATGCACCTGACCGCGATGCGAGCACCGCGTGCCACGCTGCTGACCTTCAACGCGCACGACAACTGCTGTTTTGCCGCAGGTCACGCGCTGCCGCCGCTGCTCGCGGGTTGCCGACCGATTTACACCTTGTTCGGCGAGACGGACCGGCTGGTCACACACGTCAATCACGTTCCCGGCGATCACAATTTCGGACAGGACAACCGCGAAGCGTTCTACCGAGCGGTCGGAGCATTCTTCTACAACGGATCGAAAGACTTCGACGCCAAAGAAATTGAGTGCGCGGCGGGCGAGGTCAAGAAGCTTGATGAGTTGCTCGTCAGCGTTCCCGACGACAACGCGACATTCACGTCGTTGGCGAAATCGTTGGCCGAAAAGTTGCCGCGTTCGGACGAAGCGCCCGCGAACAAGTCGACGAAGCAAGATTGGCAAAACAAGCGACGGAAGTTGCTCGCGGAACTTGTGTCGGCGAAGCACTTCGAGGTGGACGCTGAAGAAGTGCAGTCGGCCGACGCCGCTGACCAACAAAAAGCCGGCACGCAGATTCAGCGCTGGCGATTGCACCTGAGCAACACCTGGACGGTCCCCGTTGTTGAACTGACTCGCGGTGAATCGCAAGGGACGACGGTGGTCGTGGCGGATGCCGGCCGAGCGGCCGTCGCCGACGACATCGAAAAGCTGTTGGCCGCCGGTCAGCGAGTGCTCGCGGTCGATCCGCTGTTCTTTGGCGAATCCAAAATCGTTGCCCGCGACTGGCTGTGGGGATTGATGCTCGACACCGTCGGCGACCGGCCGCTGGGAATCCTCGCCAGCCAATTGGCCGCGATCGCCCGACACGCTCACGACACTGACCGCTCCGGCCGCACCGTGACGCTGCACTCGATCGGCCCGCGTTCGGGAGTCTTCACCCTCGTCGCCGCCGCGCTGGAACCGCAAGCCATTGGGCAAGTCACTCAACAGGACGCGATGACCAGCCTGAAGCAGCACGTCATCGAAGCCAGTCGCGGAGTCAACGAAGCACCGGAACTTTTCTGCTTCGGCCTGCTGGAACACTTCGACGTCCCGCAGTTGAAGGAACTGGTGGCTCCGCGAAAGATCGAAACGATCAAGTGACTGCGCCAATGACCTTCGTGTAGGAGTGCTGTTTTTCTCCTTCGAGCCACCAGCGTGCCCACAGCTTTTGGTTTTTCTCGCCAGTGCTTGCGGGAGAAAACTCCAAGGCCAGCCAATTCCGTTTCGGCAACATGCGGCGTCCGGAGTCTGGCAATTCCAGCATGCGTTCCGTGATCCCGCGTTCGACTTCGTTCTCGAAACCGGCAAACAGCTTGTCCAACGCCCACGTCACGAACGCTCCGCCCGACGGATGCACGATGCCCGTGCTGATGAGTTGCGTGATCGTGGCCGCCTCGCCGACATGCTCAAGCCGAGAGGATTCCGCGAGTCCCATCGCCGGCACATGCACGTCACCAGAGAGGATCGTCACTCGTGTCCGGCAGTTCGTCGCGAAGTCGAATAATTTGCGAATCAGCCGGCGTCGCTCACCCATGTGCGGCCGGCTGCGCCAGTGATCGCGCATGTCGTCTTCCAAGTCCTGGTGACCTGGGATCAGTCCCAAAAGTGCCTCGGCATATTCGAAGCTCGGATAGATGACGGGGATGCTCGACATGACCAGCAGGTGGCTGAGTCCATCGGCGTTTCTGTTTTCAGGTTTCGTCCGGTCACCAAAACTGTCGAGCACACCGATGAGATCGTTCCAGGTCCGAGTGGACAGGATCTGCTCCATGCTGCGTTCGCTGCGCAGGTCGGGAGCCAAAATGCCGACGTTGTCGATGCGCCGAAACCAGGAGAATCCAGGATTGTTCGGGTTGGGCCAATTGCCCGCTGGCACGGGTCCAGTGGATGAAATCCTCTGCTGAAACACACGGAACCATTTCCTGGCGATCTGAAAAATCGCTTGCGGGATCGGCGCTGCCAACCATTCCGCGTCGTACGACCCCCAACCGTCGAAGATGTCGTGATCATCCCACATCATCAGCGACGGAATGCTGGCCATCGCTTGGGCGACCGGAGCAGCCGACTTGGCCGACCAACGACTGCAATAGATGGCCTTGAAATAGTGCTCGTCGATGGCCTCGATGATTTTTTTTGGGACAGGCTTCTCCTCGACCTGATCTTCGGGATCGAGTTCGCTCCAGCGCTGAAGTTCGGGAATCGCCGCGAAGACCGAGTCACCATAAACTTGATCTCCGCCCATCAACAACAGGTGGAAGTGAAGATCATCTCCGCGCTCGGCGTCGCCTTTGTGTTTCTCAAGCAAATCCTGCCAGCGTTCGAGCGGAGTGGACCCTTTGGGGATGCCCTTGACCGCCGCCGGCGACGAGAAACCGTTGCACGAGGTGTAAGCCATCTGCAACGAGGTTTCTTGGCCAGGGACAAAAAAGATGTTCGATGAACCCGCCACTTCATACTTCACGGTGGCTTCCGACTTGCCGGCCGGGCGTAGCACGTCGAAATCGAATCGCAGCACGACTTGTTTCTTGAACTCTGCCAACGTCGCCGGCTGCGACACGCTTTGTGGCGGCTGAGCGTTCACAGAGTACGTCAGCGTCGGATTTTCGGTGGAGTCCACGACAATCAGAGCCGACACTTTCCAAGTCTTCGCGTCGGAACCACGGAATCCCAGAATGGGACCGAGAGTCAGTGCCATAATGATCCCTCACAGTTGAACGAGAATAAGTCCGATCGAAAGTCAAAACGCAAGATATGGAACAGCCTGGACAAATTCGAGTCATCCGACAGTTCAAACATGATCTCCCACCGTGACTCGACGAGGACGGAATTGTTTGGCAACCTCTGCGATCTTCTCTCCCTGTTCAGACCGGAGACATCCGATGCTTTACCGACGAATCCTCGCAGGACTCCTGTGCGGCCTGCTGCTGAATCTCTTGGCCACGACGCTGCTGGCTGCCGAGCGTCCGCCGAACGTCGTGCTGATTTACGCCGATGATCTCGGCTACGGCGACCTCGGCTGCTACGGAGCGAAAGGCTGGAAGACGCCGAACCTCGACAAGCTGGCGGCGGACGGTGTGCGGTTCACCGATTTCTATGTCGCTCAAGCGGTCTGTTCCGCGTCGCGCACGGCGCTGTTGACGGGGTGCTATCCGAATCGAATCGGCATCCTCGGCGCGTTGGGGCCGCAGAGTAAGAACGGGATTCACGACGGCGAGACGACGATTGCCGAAGTGCTCAAGCCGCGCGGTTACGCGACGGCGATCTATGGCAAATGGCATCTCGGCCATCATCCGCGCTTCCTGCCGGTGCGGCACGGATTCGACGAATATTTTGGTTTGCCGTACTCGAACGACATGTGGCCGTATCACCCCGGCGTCGCGAACTTGCCGTGGGAGGAGCGGCTCAAGCGCTGGCCGCATCTGCCGCTGATCGAAGGGGACAAGATCATCAACCCGCAGGTCACGGCCGAGGATCAGCCGAACCTCACGACCTGGTACACCGAGCGGGCGGTGAAGTTCATCGAGTCGCACAAAGCTCAGCCGTTCTTCGTTTATGTGCCGCACTCGATGCCGCATGTGCCGCTGTTCGTTTCGGACAAGCAGCGTGGCAAGTCGGAGCAAGGTTTGTTCGGCGACGTGATCCAAGAGATCGACTGGTCCGTCGGCCAGATCACCGCGACGCTCGGTCGGCTGGGCCTGACGAATGACACGCTGGTGATCTTCGCCAGCGACAACGGCCCGTGGCTGACCTACGGCAATCACGCCGGCTCGTCCGGCGGCCTGCGCGAAGGCAAAGGGACGTCTTGGGACGGCGGCGTTCGCGTCCCCTGCATCATGCGATGGCCCGGCAAAATTCCAACTGGCTCGGTCTGTCGCGAGCCGGCCATGACGATCGACATCCTGCCGACGCTCGCTGAGCTTTGCGGTGCGGAGTTGCCGAAGCGTCCGATCGACGGCCTCGACATTTGGCCGCTGATCTCCGGCCAACCGAACGCGAAGTCACCGCACGAAGCGTTCTACTTCTACTGGGGCCAACACCTGCAAGCCGTCCGCAGCGGAAACTGGAAACTGCACTTCCCGCACGACTACATCTCGACCACTCCCGACAACGTCGGCGGAGACTCACGCCCCGGCAAACCGGCTCAGAAGAAGATCGAACTCGCCCTGTTCGACCTCGAAGCCGACCGCAACGAAACCACCAACATCGCCGATCAACACGCAGACGTCGTCGCGCGATTGACAGCTCTCGCCGACAAAGTGCGCGTGGACCTGGGTGACTCGGCGACAAAGCAAACCGGTTCGGGTGTCAGAAAATCGGGACTACTTGAATCACCGTGAGAGCATGTGTGAGCGATACTGGGGCAACAGCGAGAACCACTCTGTTGAGCGTCAATCTTCGCTATTATCAGGAAATGAAATCTTCGAGGTTGTGATGTTGGATCGTCAGATTGACTCGTTCGCCGATTTTCACCAATTGGTGTCGGAATACGAACCGGGTACTGGTCTCGGGTGGTGCTATCGTGGTCAAGCGAACTTTGAATGGGAACTGATACCCAAAGCTGGTCGTGCGGATTACTTCGTCCCGATACGCGACTCGTTTGCGCACGATCTCGGATCATTCTGCCAGTGGAGAGAGCGAGCAGTTGCGTTTGTTGATGCGCTGCCAGAAGCCGATCTTGAATGTTTAGCAGTCGCCCAGCACCACGGTTTAGCCACTCGATTACTGGACTGGAGTTTGAACCCACTGGTTGCGTTATATTTTGCTGCGAAGGATGAGACAGACCGTGATGGTGCCGTTTTCGCATTCCTGCCAGGTATGGTGGCGCAGCCACAGTTGCGAATCGAGGAGATCACGTCTGTTGCCGTATATTTTCCACGCCCAGTGACGCGAAGAATTCTCGCCCAGCGCGGCGTATTCACCATCCATCCGCAACCCAATGTTCCGCTCGCCGCAACAACATTGTCTGGCCTTGTCCGCCAATTACTCGCTGTGGAAGAAAATCTCCTCAGAATTCGCATACCGTTCCAGTTGAAAACCAGCCTCATGAAGAAACTCGACAATTACGGGATCAACGAAGTGACGTTATTCCCGGACCTTGATGGTTTGTCTGAGCACGTCAATTGGTCATCGCGTGCATTTGCCGAGCTAATCCCTCGAACAACTCACGTAGACAGAATGACGGATTGAAAATGCGACCGAAAATCACTGTGGATTGACGAGGGCTGCTGAGACGACTGGCTGATTAGCGACAAGCTCTTCAATCGCCTCAATGGAACCATTCCATTCGTAGGAAGCTTCAATCAGGGTTATGCCTAATTTTCTACATGCCTCCCGCTTGAAGGCATCTCGTCTGCGAATAAGTTGCAATTTCTCGTCCCCACCCCACCGTTTGATCGCCATGAAGTGCTGTTCTCCTTGGTATTCAAAGGCCAACATCCGCAGCGGCAAAAAAATGTCCAACTCCATTTTGCGGTCAGAATCGGGAAATCGAATTCCGTCGTGTTTGTAGTTCCAGATAATTCGTTCGCCGGGAAACAGTTTACGGACCGCATTGAATAGTTTCTTTTGCGATTTCAATTGCGAACTGAATTTCTCCGGCTCCCAGTTGCCGGGCACACAATCAGACACTGCGGCTGC